>JBDHHV010000010.1:0-47429 GCA_039589195.1 Gemmatimonadota bacterium
AAGGACTTCGACGAGCGCACCGGCGAGATCAAGGGTGGCAAGGACGTCCTGTGGGTGGACGAGGCAGCGGCCGGGGCGCTGAAGGAAAGGCTCGCGGGCGAGACCTTCTCGGTCAGCTCGCTGGAGGAGAAGCGATCCAAGCGGAGCCCGTACGCGCCCTTCACCACGTCCAGTCTGCAGCAGGAGGCGAACCGGAAGCTGAACCTCGGGGCGCGCCGAACGATGCGGATCGCCCAGAGGCTGTACGAGGATGGGCTGATCACGTACATGCGCACGGATTCCGTGCAGCTTTCCGAGCAGGCGATCACCGCGATCCGAGACAAAGTCGAGAACCGGTACGGAGCCGAGTACCTGAGTGACAAGCCGCGCCGCTTCAAGACGAAGACGAAGGGAGCACAGGAGGCGCACGAGGCGATCCGGCCTGCCGGGACACGAATGCCTACGGCCGATGAGCTTCGCCTCGAGGGCGGTGCGCGGGCGCTCTACGATCTGATCTGGAAGCGGACGGTCGCCACCCAGATGGCCGATGCGCGCCAGAGACACCTGACGGTCCTGGTCGAGGCGGACGACGCGGTGTTTCGAGCGACCGGGAAAGTGATCGAGTTCGCTGGATTCTTCCGAGCCTACGTGGAGGGTCGGGATGATCCCGACGCCGCTCTCGAGGACCAGGAGGTCGTGCTCCCGGAGCTCGCCGAGGGACAAGAGGTCGCGTGTAGCGAGCTCGAAGCTTTGAGTCACGAGACGAAGCCACCGGCCCGATACACGGATGCCACCCTGGTGAAGGCCCTCGAGAGCGAAGGAATCGGGCGTCCATCGACGTACGCGGCGATCATCGCGACCATCCTGGATCGCGGGTACGCGGAGCGTGAAAAGAAGCAACTCATCCCGAGCTTCATCGCGTTCGCGGTGACGCACTTGCTCGAGGACCATTTTCCGGATCTGGTGGATGCCGGGTTCACGTCGGAGATGGAGGACTCGCTCGACGCGATCGCCTCGGGCAGCATCGACTGGCGAACCTACCTGCGGGATTTCTACAGCGGGGAGCAGGGATTCGAAGCCCGGCTCACCGAGCGTGAGGGTGCGATCGATCCACGGGAAGCGTCCACCGTGGAGCTCAGCGACCTGCGTCCACGGGTACGAATCGGGCGTTACGGTCCCTTCCTGGAGCTGGAGCGCGATGGGGAGCGCCTGACGGCTCCGATTCCGGAAGGCGTTGCCCCTGCTGATCTTACGGATGAGGAAGCGGTGGCTCTCATCGAAAAGCGGGCCCAGGGGCCTGAGGAGCTCGGGGTGGACCCGGAGACTGACAATCCGGTGTATCTGCTCACCGGCCGGTTCGGCCCCTACGTGCAACTCGGCGAGACGGGCGAGGACGGGACCAAACCACCCAGAGCCTCACTGCCCGATAACGTGAGCCACGACCGCGTCACGCTCGAGATCGCGCTCAAGCTGCTCGCGATGCCGTCACCGCTTGGCGCCCACCCGGACACAGGCCATCCCGTAAAGGTGGGGATCGGACGGTACGGCCCGTACGTGGTCCACGAGCGGGATTATCGGTCGCTACAGGCGGAGGATGATCCGCTGGACATCACGCTGGACCGCGCGCTCGAGCTGCTAGCACAGCCAAAACGACGAGGGCGAGGCGGAGCCGCCGTCAAACCCCTGCGCGAGATTGGTGCTCACCCGGGCGACGAGCAGCCCATCGCGCTCTATGAGGGGCGTTATGGGCCGTACGTCAAGCACGGGAAGACCAACGCTTCGCTCCCGAAGGGTGTCGAGCCCGAGGACGTGACGATCGACATGGCGATGGAGCTGATCGAGGCCAGACGCCAGCGCGATGCGGCCAAGAAGTCCAAGAAGCGCGGCAAGGGCTCGTCCAAGACGGCATCCACGGGCTCGTCCAAGACGACCTCCAAGGGCGGAAGCAAACGTGGCAAGTCATAACGGCCGGACGGAAGAAACCCCAGCGAGCGAGGCCCTGCGCGAGGATTTCCTACGCTATGCCGCGCTGGAGCGCCGGCTCTCTCCCAACACCGTGGCCGCGTACCGCCGCGATCTCTGCCAATTCGAGCGGTTTCAGAACGAGTACCTCGGACGGTTCGACTGGTCGTGGGTAGACGTGGATCGGCTGGCGATCCGCTCCTTCCTGGGCTCGCTCGAACAACGCGGGCTGCGGCGCTCCACCATTCAGAGGAAGTTGTCGGCACTTCGCGCCTTCTACGCGTTCCTGCACCGTACGGATGTCCTGGAGACGAACCCGGCGAGGCTCGTGCGAGCGCCGAAGCGCGAGAGGGCCCTGCCCGGATACCTGACTCACGAGCGTGCCGATACGCTGTTCGATCTCTTGATCGCGGACGCGCGTGCCGAGGGCAGCGCGGTCGCGCTCCGGCGTTGGGCCCTGATGGAGCTCATGTACTCGTGTGGTCTCCGACTCGCCGAGGCGCATAGGCTCGATGTGGGCGAGGTGGATCTGGACGGCCGCTCCGTTCGCGTGTTCGGGAAGGGTGGGGTGGAACGAGTCGTGCCGCTCGGCGCGCGAGCGGCGGAGGCATTACGTGACTACTTGGCAACACGTTCCGACCTCACGTCTTCGGATGGGGGCTCGCGCGCGGGCCGGGCTGATGCGCCACTGTTTCTCTCGGTGAGGGGCGCGCGACTCTCGCGCCGCCAGATCCAGCGGATCGTGACCGAGGCGCTCCGGCTCGCCGCAGGGGGCGAGCGGCTCTCGACGCACTCGCTACGCCACACGTTCGCCACGCACCTGTTGGATGGAGGGGCGGACCTGGTATCGGTCAAGGAGATGCTCGGGCACGCGAGCCTCTCGACGACACGGGTCTACACCCATACATCGGTCGAGCGACTCAGGGACGTCCACGCGCGATCGCACCCGCGAGGGGGCGGGCGAGGAGGTGGGAATGACTGAGTTCAGGGGAACGACGATTCTCTGCGTGCGGCGCGATGGCCGGGTCGCGATGGGCGGCGATGGCCAGGTGACGATGAACGACACCATCGTCAAGGCGAAGGCCGCCAAGGTTCGGCACATGCGGGACGGGACGATCCTCGCCGGTTTCGCCGGGGGTGTCGCCGACGCCCTCGCATTGTTCGAGAAGTTCGAGGGCCAGCTCGAGCGACACCCGCGCAATCTCACCCGGGCCGCGGTCGAGCTCGCGAAGGACTGGCGTAGCGACCGTTACCTGCGACGCCTCGAAGCTTTGCTGGCCGTCGCGGATCGGGAGACGAGCCTGCTCATCTCCGGCACCGGCGAGGTGATCGAGCCCGACGAAGGCATCCTGGCGCTTGGCTCCGGTGGGCCATACGCGCTCGCGGCGGCCCGGGGGCTCGTTGAGCACTCGGACTTGAGCGCGTCGGAGGTCGTTCACAGCAGCCTTCGAATCGCCGCCGAGATTTGCGTCTACAGCAATCAGGAGATCACGATTCTCGAGCTCGAGACCTAGCGTGGTCCGACCCGCCGCCGGACGGGCGAATCGACCCCAACCTGACACGATGAGTTGAAGATGTATCCGATAGATGCCAAGCCCGAGACCGAAATGGCCGGATCGACCGACGCGGCCACCATGCCCGACCCCGAAGACCACGACCCGGGCTCGGGTCCTCCCGTGGCGACGGACGAATCCGAGGGGGCTGTCGAGACGGCAATTCCGGGAGAGCCCGTCGAACCTGGCTTTCCCGGGGGAACGTCCCCCCTCACGCCGCGTCAGATCGTGGCCGAACTGGATCAGTTCATCATCGGCCAGGATGACGCGAAGAAGGCGGTTGCGATCGCGCTCCGCAACCGGTGGCGACGTCAGAACGTCGAGGCGGAGATGCGGGAGGAGATCCTCCCGAACAACATCATCATGATCGGCCCCACCGGAGTCGGAAAGACCGAGATCGCCCGGCGCCTATCTCGCCTGGCAGGTGCCCCGTTCATCAAGGTCGAGGCTTCGAAGTTCACCGAGGTGGGCTACGTCGGCCGGGACGTGGAGTCCATGATTCGCGATCTGGTGGAGCTGGCGATCAACATGTTGCGCGACGAGCGCGAGGTGGAGAATCGCGAGATCGCGGAGCAGAACGTCGAGGGACGACTCCTCGACCTCCTCTTGCCTCCCGTCGCGGAGGATGAAGACTCCGAGGAGGAGCCGGAGCAGCCCGAGCGCCATTTCATCGTGTCGCTCTCCGGTCAGGCGATGGAGGAGGAAGACTCTCAGCAGCCCCCCGGGGATCGGAAGAAGAGGACCCGGGAGAAGCTCCGCGGACTCCTGCAGGACGGAAAGCTGGACGAACGGGAGATCGAGATCGAGGTGACTGAGAGCTCGATGCCGATCCTCGACCTGGGCGGGGGCGGTATGGAGGGCCTCGACTGGAACATGAGCGAGATGCTCCAGGGCATGCTTCCCAAGAAGACGCGTCGCAGGCAGATGAGCGTGGCGGAGGCGCGGCGCGTGCTGCTCTCCGAGGAACTGGACCGGTTGATCGACATGGACGAGGTGATCGATGAGGCCCTCGACCGGGTCGAGAATATGGGGATCGTGTTCCTGGACGAGCTGGACAAGGTGGCGGGAATCCGTGGCGGGGTGGGACCCGACGTCTCTCGTGAAGGGGTCCAGCGCGATTTACTGCCGATCGTCGAGGGGTCCACCGTCCATACGCGGTACGGGATGGTGCGGACGGACCACATACTGTTCATAGCGGCCGGCGCGTTCCACATCGCGAAGCCATCGGACCTCATCCCCGAGCTACAGGGGCGCTTCCCCATCCGAGTGGAGCTGAGCAACCTGGATGAGGAGGACTTCGCCCGCATCCTCATGGAGCCGCGGTACGCTCTGCTCAGCCAGTATCAAGCGCTGGTCGAGACGGAGGGCGCACGCCTCGAATTCACCGAGGGTGCGATACGCGAGTTGGCCCGGCTCGCATCGGAGGTGAACCAGCGGACCGAGAATATCGGAGCTCGCCGGCTGCACACGGTGCTTACGACGCTCCTGGAGCAGATCATGTACGATCTCCCGGACACGGGTGCCGGGGAGCAGATCACGATCGATAAGGCGTTCGTTCAGGAGCGATTGGCGAAGATCGCGGAGGACGAGGACCTGCGCCGTTACATCCTCTGACGGATCGCTGGAGAATTCCGCGGGCGCGATATCCGCGGGAGCCTCCAGCGGTCCGAGAGGACCGATCTTCGAGCCCCTCAGGAGCCTGTGCGTCCCGGTATTCGGGCTTCGATCCGATTCCCGTCGCCACCCTCTCGCCGCCGGGTGGCGCCCCACCGCACGAGGAGAGATGAACAAGGACGGCCACTTTCTTTCGATCGGTGATTGGCCCACGGGTCGGCTAGTGGAAGCGCTGAGCCTGGCGGCCCGGTTGAAGGAAGACTCCTTCGCCGTCGGTCGGCCGCTCGCGGGCAAGACCCTGGCGATGATCTTCACCAAGAGCTCGACACGGACCCGGGTCTCGTTCGAGGTCGGTGCACACCAGCTTGGCGGGCAGGCGCTGTTCCTCTCCAGTCGCGACATCCAGCTGGGGCGTGGCGAACCCATCGCCGACACGGCGCGCGTACTGTCACGCTTCGTGCACGGGGTAATGATTCGGACATTCGACCAGGCTGACGTCGAAGCGCTCGCGGAGCACGGGTCGATCCCGGTGATCAACGGGTTGACCGACCTGCTTCACCCCTGCCAGGTGATGGCGGACGTCATGACGATCCAGGAGGAATTCGGCCCTGGCCTGGCCGACATTACGGTGGCCTGGGTCGGCGACGGAAACAACATGGCCAACTCGTGGCTGAACGCGTCACGTCGGTTCGGCTTCGGGCTCCGGTTGGCTTGCCCCGAGGGTTACGATCCCGATCCCGCGTTGTTCGATGCGGCCCGGAGCGAGGCCTCGGTGGAACTGTTTCGCGATCCACAGGAAGCAACGACCGGGGCGCAGGTGGTCACCACCGACGTATGGGCCTCGATGGGGCAGGAGGACGAGGCGGCACAACGGGCGGCGGCGTTCGCCGGCTACTGCATCGACACCGAGACCATGGCGCGGGCGGCGCAAGACGCGATCTTTCTCCACTGCCTGCCCGCGCACCGCGGCGAGGAAGTGACGGCGGGCGTGATCGACGGTCCCGCCTCACGGGTGTGGGACGAGGCCGAGAACCGACTCCACGCGCAGAAGGCGCTGCTCGTGTTGCTGATGGGTGACGCAGAGTAAGCGAGGCGCGGCTACGCAACGGGAGATCCCGCCGATGAACGATACGACGGTCGAGTTGAAGAAGACGCCGCTGTACGACGAGCACACGCGGTTGAATGCGAAGCTCGTACCCTTCGCCGGCTATAGCATGCCGGTTCAATACTCGTCCGGGATCCGGGCCGAGCATGATGCCGTTCGGTCGCGCGTGGGCTTGTTCGACGTGTCTCACATGGGGGAGTTCCGCGTCCGCGGCCCCGAGGCCGTCGGGTTCATCTCGTACGCGAGCACCAACGATCCGGCGCAACTCGCCATCGGCCAGGCGCAATACAGCATGATGTGTCTCCCCACCGGCGGTGTCGTCGACGACCTCCTCGTGTATCGGCTTGGTGAGGAGGATTTCCGACTCGTGGTCAATGCGGCCAACATCGCGAAGGACTGGGATCACCTGGCAGCGATCGTGACCGGTTTCGATGCGGACATGGAGGATGAGAGCGATACCGTCGCGTTGCTGGCGCTTCAGGGGCCGTATGCAGAGGCGGTGCTCCAGCCATTGACGCCCGAGGCGCTTTCCCAGATCGGGTTCTACCACTTCTTGGAGGGTGAGGTTGGCGGAGTCCCCGGGGTGATCAGCCGGACGGGATACACGGGCGAGGACGGATTCGAGCTGTATGTGCCGGCGGGGGACTCCCCCGGGTTGTGGAAGACGATCGAGGAGCAGGGCACTCCCAATGGCCTCACCCCCGCCGGTTTGGGTGCGCGCGACTCGCTTCGATTGGAGATGGGCTACGCGCTGTATGGGAACGACATCGACGACGAGACCACACCGTTGGAGGCCGGGCTTTCGTGGCTCGTGAAGCTCAACAAGGGCGATTTCATCGGGCGGGAAGTCATGCAGCGCCAAAAGAACGAGGGTGTCCGTCGCCGACTCACCGGATTTCAATTGACCGAACGGGGATTCCCGCGCCCGGGGTACGAGGTGCGATTTCGCGGCCAGCCGGCGAGACCTGTCCGGAGCGGCACGATGAGTCCGTGTCTCGGAGAGGGCATCGGGACGGTCTACCTGCCGCCGGACGCGGAGCCCGCCGACCCCCTCGAGATCGTGATACGTGACCGGCCCGTGCGTGGCGAGGTAGTCCGACCGCCGTTCTACAAGGGTGGCTCGCTCAAGCGATGAATGACGGTCCGCTCCGGGTAGGCATCCTCACCGTGTCCGACGGCGTCAACGCCGGCGCTCGAGAAGACCTCTCCGGTGGCCTGGTTCGGCGTTGGGCGGAAGAGAGCGGGTACTCGGTCGAGATCACGGCGGTGGTCCCGGACGAGGTCGGCTCGATCACGTCCGCGTTGCTTGAATGGACGGACGGCATGAGGATCGACCTCCTTCTCACCACCGGGGGCACCGGGCTCGCGAGCCGCGACGTGACGCCGGAGGCGACCCGCGTGGTCATCGAGCGGGAAGCGCCCGGGATCGGCGAAGCGCTGCGCTCGGAAGGACGGGCCGTGACCCCGCTCGCGGCGCTCAGCCGCGGCCTCGCCGGGGTCCGCGGACGCACGCTGATCGTGAACCTGCCCGGGAGCCCAGGCGGCGTCGAGGACGGTCTCCGCGCGCTATCCCCGCTGGCCGGACACGCCGCGAGCCTGCTCCGCGGGCACACCGAGCACGCGTAGCCGAGCTACGACTATGGCCCGCGCCTTCATCGACACCCGGAACCTCGAAGCCGCGGTCGCCATCCGCGAGGCGATCACGGCCGATCGGCACGACACGGTACTCGTAGAGTCGGCCGACGAGATCGAGGGACGGCTCGAGGAAGGGGGACTTTCCGCGCTCCTCCTCACGGCGGACCCGGCGGATCGAGCGTCATCCGGAATGCGCTCGGTCTTCGAAGCCGAAATCCCCCGCCCCCCCGTGATCGCGTTCGTGGGGGACCTCGATCCAGAAACGCGCCGACGCCTCGCGAGAGAGTACGATCTGGACGACGTGCTCGTGCTCCCCCCCGATCCTGATGAGGTGCGCGTGGTCCTGGAGCAGCAGCTCGAACGATACGAGCTGCAGCGGGAGACTGGGATCGTGGGTCGCACCGAGCCGATACGCGAGATGCTGGACCATCTCCACCTGATCGCGCCGGTCAACAGCACGGTGTTGCTCACCGGTGAGAGCGGGACCGGCAAGGAGCTCGTGGCTCGTGGCATCCACCGACTCTCTCCCCGCCGCGGGAAGGCTTTCATCGCGGTGAATTGCGCCGCGCTCCCCGAGTCGCTGCTTGAATCGGAGCTCTTCGGACACGAGAAGGGGGCGTTCACGGGGGCGACCTCGCTCCGCCGCGGGATGTTCGAGCTGGCCGACGGGGGCACGCTGCTGCTCGATGAGATCGCGGAGATGCCGCTACCGACGCAGACGCGACTCCTGCGCGTGCTGGAGAGCCGTCGCTTCATGCGAGTGGGGGGTGACCGGGAGATCGAGGTGAGCGTGCGGGTGATCGCGGCCACCAATCGCGATCTCCGGGAGCGGGCGGAGCGCGGGGAGTTTCGACGCGATCTGTATTACCGGCTCAACGTCCTGCACATTGACCTCCCGCCGCTCCGCGCTCGGCGCGAAGACATCCCGGTCCTCGTGCGCCGATTCATCGCCGAGTTCAGCCGTGCGCACGATCGCGAGTTCAGAGGTCTCACCCCCGAGGCGATGGAGATCCTGCTGGAGTACGCGTGGCCCGGGAATGTCCGGGAGCTGCGCAACCTGATCGAATCGATGGTCGTCCTGGCCCCTGGATCGCTGATCCGGGCCGAGGACATCCCGACCGAGATCCGTTCGGGTCGCGGGACGAGCCTGTTACCGGTCACGCCGGAGCGGGCGACCGCGTTGGTCGAGGCAGCGTCGGCCGCGGCGCCTCAGACCCAACAACTCGAGTTCATCTTCCGAACGTTGGTGGAGCTGAAGGTCGATGTCGAAGACCTGAAGCACGAGTTCGAGCGCTACAAGCGAACGCATCCGGACCTACTCGAGGGCCTCACCGCCCCGGTCTGGCCCGGCTCGGAGATCGAGGTTCCCGAAGCGCCTTCGAGAATCGTCGACGCCGACGCTACGGCGGCGTTCACCCCGGGCGAGGTGATCGAGGCGGGCGAGGCACCGGCGGCGGAGGGCCCCATCGCCTTCCAACCGGGCATGACGATGGCCGAGCTGGAGCGTGAAGCGATTATCGCGACATTGCGCGACGTGGGGGGAAATCGGCGCAAGGCGGCAGAGCGGCTCCAGATCGGCGAACGAACGCTGTACCGCAAGCTCAAGGAGTACGACATCGAGCTCTGACGGCTCGGCCGCGGCGGTGTGAGTCGCCGGGGCCGGGGGTGTCCCTTCCTCACGACGCGAGAGCTCCGCGGCGCCTCAGCCGGTGGCGCTCAGGCGGCTCCGTAGAGGACCGCCACGTAGGCGGCGTACGCGACCAGCATCAAGATCCCCATGGTTCGGCCGAGGGGCCGACGGCGCAGCGTGAATACGGCGATCGTGAGAGCCGAGGCGAGTAGTATCGGGAGGTCGAGCCACAAGAACGGCTCGGGTACCGGGAGCGGCTTCCACGGGATTACGGCGGCGGCGCCGAGGATCGCGAGGATGTTGAGCACGTTGCTCCCGATCACGTTGCCGAGGGCTACGTCCACGTGACGTCTGGCCGCGGCGACGAAGACCGTCGCCAGTTCGGGCAGCGAGGTCCCGACCGCGACCACGGTGAGCCCTATCACCGCTTCGGAAACCCCGAGCTGGCCGGCGATCGTCGAGGCAGCCCCGATGAGCAGGTGCGCGCCGAGCGGGAGCCACACACTTCCCACCACGATGAACAGCGCGATCATCCAGCCCCTGGCCGGCAGTCCCGGCACCCACTCGAGCCGGGCTTCGCGCCTCTCGATACGTCCCACGTGTCGGGCCTTGTAACCCAGGAAAACCACGAGGCCCACGAGGAGGAGGATCCCTTCGACAGGGGAGATCCCGCCGCCGAGGCAGAGCGCGATGAGCAGGAGGCTGGCCGCGAGCATGGCGATCGTGTCCGCCCGCGTGGTGTCGTCCTCGGAGAGGATCGGACACAGGATGGCGAGGCTGCCGGCCACGAGGAGCGCGTTGGCCACGTTGGAGCCCACGACGTTCCCCAGTGCGATGCCCGGATGGCCCGTAAGCACCGCCTCCAGCGACACGAACAGCTCCGGAGCGGAAGTCCCCAGCGCGACGATGGTGACCCCGACAAGCATGGGGGAGATGCGAGCGCGGCGGGCGAGAGCGACCGCGCCGCGAACGAGGAGATCACCCCCCATCAACAGGTAGACGAGTCCTCCGAACAGCTCCAGGTACGTCAACGCGGTCGGTCGTCCCCGGCCCGCCGGGTGGCCCGACTCGTCATTCCGCTCCTTCCAGCAGGGCCAGGATGCTGTCCCAGAGCTCCTGCACGCCGAGACCCGTCTTGGCAGAGGTGATGAGGACCTGGTCCTCGTCCGCCCCGAGCGCCTTCTGTAGCTTTTCGAGCGCCCGACGCTGCCCGGTGCGATTCAGCTTGTCGGCCTTCGTGAGAACGAACAGGGTCGGGGTGCCCAAGCGCTCGAGGTACTCCAGCATCTGTCCGTCGTCGCCGGATAGACCCCGACGCGCGTCGGCCAGTAGCACGATCCCGAGAAGCTCCGGGGTCCGAGCGAGGTAGGACTCGATCAGCGGTCCCCACCGTTCCCGCACCTCCTGCGGCGCGCGGGCGAAGCCGTACCCGGGGAGGTCCGCGAGCAGGAAACGATCGTTCACGCGGAAGAAGTTGATTTCCTGCGTTCGCCCCGGTCGCTTCGAAGTGCGTGCGAGCTTCTTACGTCCCACGAGCCGGTTGATCAACGTCGACTTCCCGCAGTTCGACCGCCCCGCGATGGCAACTTGTGGCAGCGGCTCGGGCAGCTCCTGCCCCGGAACCGCGATCGCGCCCACGAACTCGACGCTCCCCACGCCCTCCCGCCGACTCACGCCCGGGTACCTCCCCCCAAGATGGACCCCTCACGCGCGACACCGCGTGCGAAAAGATGCCGTCGCGTCGTCCCTGCCGATTGGGGGCGGAGCGTGGTGGATCTCCGCAGCGAGCGCTCAGACGCCTTCGTCAGGCTGCGTGGCCTTGGAGCTTCTTGAGTCATTGAAGTGAGAAGGACCTTCGAGGTAGAACGTCTGCTGCGAGCGAGGAGGTCCACCACGCTTCGCCCCCGCCGCAATGCGGAACCGCTAGGCTTCCTTACGCTCCGGCTCGGGCTCGAGGATCAGGAGCGGTTGCGTTCGCTCGGTGATGGTCTCCTTCGTGACCACGACCTCGCGTACATCCATGCGGCCGGGGAGGTCGAACATCACGTCCAGCATGACCTGCTCGAGCACGGCCCGAAGACCGCGAGCGCCGGTGCCGCGGTCGATCGAGGCCTTGGCGATCTCGCGCAGTGATTCGGGGTCGAAGGTGAGACCGACACCCTCGAGCTCGAACATCTTCGTGTACTGCTTGATCAGCGCGTTCTTGGGCCTCTGCAGGATCTCGACGAGCGAGTCCTCATCCAGGTCGTGCAGGGACACGAGCACTGGCAGTCGGCCAACGAGCTCCGGGATGAGCCCGTACCGCAGCAGATCCTCGGGCTCGACGTTGACCAGGATGTTGTTTTCGTCGGCGAAGCCGGACGGCCGTTCGTCGGTGTCCCGGAAACCGATCTGACGCTTGCCCAGGCGTTCCTCGATGATGTCCTCGAGACCATCGAACGCGCCTCCGCAGAGAAACAGGATGTTCTTGGTGTCGATCTGGATGTATTCCTGCTGCGGGTGCTTCCGGCCGCCCTGAGGCGGCACCGAGGCCACGGTCCCTTCGAGGATCTTGAGCAGCGCCTGTTGCACGCCCTCACCAGATACGTCGCGCGTAATCGACGGATTGTCCGCCTTCCGCGCGATCTTGTCGATCTCGTCGATGTAGACGATCCCGCGCTCGCACTCTGCGACGTTGTATTCGCCCGCCTGGAGCAGCCGGACCAGGATGTTCTCCACGTCCTCGCCCACGTAACCGGCTTCCGTGAGCGTAGTTGCGTCGGCGATCGTGAACGGAACCTGTAGGATGCGGGCGAGTGTTTGTGCGAGAAGAGTCTTGCCGACTCCGGTCGGGCCGAGAAGCATGATGTTCGACTTCTCGATCTCGACGTCATCCACCAAGTTGCGGTGGTTAATGCGCTTGTAGTGGTTGTAAACGGCAACGGAGAGCGTCTTCTTGGCGAGCTCCTGGCCGATCACGTAGAGGTCGAGGACCTCCTTGATCTCGGCGGGCGTGGGGATCTCCGTAAAGCGGCCTGCCGCCTCACGATCCTCCTCCTCGGCAAGGATCTCGTTACATAGCGCGATGCACTCATTGCAGATGTAGACGTTCGGCCCGGAAATGAATTTCTTGACCGCGTCCTTGGACTTTCCGCAGAAAGAGCAGCGCAGGTGCTTGTCGCTTGGCATCTTCGCCCTATGGCTCCGGTTTCGGTCCTTTAGACTCGTCTACCTGCCAGATGTGTTCCAGCAGAACTTCGCCAACCGCGGAACCGAGCGGTAGCCCGGTCGGCGGTCGACAGGCGCGCCTGCCTATTCGACTTCCTCGACTTCCGGCTTCCCGTTGTCCCCCCCGACCTCGACCTGCCGCTCGACCACCTTGTCGATAAGTCCGTACTCGACGGCCTCGGGGGGTGACATGAACCGGTCTCGGTCGACATCCTCCTGCACCTGATCGAGGGACTGCCCCGTGTGCTTCGCGAGAAGCATGTTCAGACGCTCGCGCGCGTACAGGATCTCCTTCGCTTGGATCTCGATGTCCGCCGCCGTACCGGATGATCCGCCCGACGGCTGATGGATCATGATCCGTGAATTAGGTAACGCGGTCCGCTTCCCGGGAGTGCCCGCTGCGAGGAGGAAAGCTCCCATGGAGGCCGCCATCCCCATGCACGTCGTGGCGACCGGGGCGGTGCAGAACTGGATGGTGTCATAGATCGCGAGCCCCGCGTACACGTTACCACCCGGGCAGTTGATGTAGATGTGGATATCCCGCTCGGGGTTCTCGGCCTGCAGGAACAGCAGCTGCGCGATCACGATGTTCGCGACATCGTCGTTGATCGGTGTACCGAGGAACACGATTCGGTCCATCAAGAGCCGCGAGAAGATGTCGTAGGTCCGCTCGCCGCGACCCGAGCGCTCTATCACATAAGGGGCGTACAGGGGCATGAATCCTCGCTTCCGTTGTTTCGTTTTGCCTTCAGATTCCCTTGGATACCCTTAGATACACTGGCTGCGCGACCAGTTTCCCGGGGAGCGAGGGTTACTCGATCGTAGACTGCGACGCAAGGAAATCGAACGCCTTGTCCGTCGCGATCTGCTGCCGGAGGGCGTCGAGGCGCTTCTCCCTCGCGAGCCGTTTCCTCACCTCCCCGGCGCTCAGACCCCCTGGCTCTCCGAGGGCCTGAAGTCGCTCCTCCACGTCCGCCTCCGAGGCCGCGAAACCTTCGGAGTCGATCAGGCGCTCGAGAATGAGATCGCGCTTGATCTGTCGCTCGACGGCCGGGCCCAGCGTTTGGCGGGCCTTCTCCACTTCATCGGCCGGAGCGTCCTCCGGTGCCTCGATAACGCGATCAAGATAACGCTCCACGAGACTTGGTGGCACCTCGAACGCGTTCGCTTCAATCACGGAATCGATCAACCGCTCGCGGACGAGATCCTCCGCTTCTCGCTCACGGTGCTTCACGAGATCCTCGTTCACGGCATCGCGTAGCGCGTCGATGGAATCGAAGTCTCCCACTGCTCTCGCGAGGTCATCGTCCAGCTCGGGGAGGCGCTTCGTTTTCACATCCAGCAGCTGGATCGTCAGCTCGCGGGTCGTTCCGGCCAGCTCGGGGGTGTCGAAGTCGTCGGGGTATGTGACCTGGAACGTGCCGTCATGCCCCGGCTCGAGAGAGCGGATCGCATCTTCCACGTCCGGGATCGCGAGCCCCGCCCCCAGCTCGAAGCGATACGGCTTGCGATCCTCGTCTTCCTCCTCCTCTTCGGGCTGGCGGATGAGGACGGATACCACGTCACCCTGTTCGGCCTTCCGGTCCACCGGCTCCAGGATGGCCTCATCGGCGCGCATTCGCTCGAGTATCTCATCGATTTCCTCGTCTCCGACCGAGACTTCGGGACGCTCGATGCGAAAGCCACCTACCCGCGCGAGCTGCAACTCGGGCATGACCTCGACCTCGACCTGGAAGGTGAGGCTCTCTCCCGCCTCGTATTGCACATCTCCCACCACCGGCTCGCCGATCGGGTGGAGCTCGTGGGTGCGAATCGCCTCCCGAAAACCCTCCTGGAGGACGGATGAAAGGACCTCCTGGTCGATCGTGGCTCCGTAGCGCTCCTCGATGACTCGCTGCGGGATCTTTCCTTTGCGGAAGCCCTTGATCTTCGCCCGGCGCGCGAGCTTCTTCGCTTCGCGCTGGCGCGACGCGCGCAAATGCTTCGGCTCGACCGTCACGGTGAGGCGGCGCTTCCAGGCCGCTTCCTCCTCGACGGCGACCTGGAACGGGCTCTCGCGGGGCCCGACTTCCGGGCTCGTGGGTCCGGGGGATTCTGAATCGCTCACGTGTGTCCGCGCTCGCTGTTGGCTGAGTGTTCCTGGGCGCTCATGCGAAAGGGGGGACTCGAACCCCCACGGCCCTAAGGCCACCAGCTCCTAAGGCTGGCGCGTCTGCCGATTCCGCCACTTTCGCGTGCTGGTCGGTCCGGTGCCCGGCCACGCGCAAGATAGTCTCCGCTTCCGACCGCCTACAGGCAAGCTCCACGACCCGCGATCGTGTCCGGAGTCCAGGTTGCGTTTCACGGTATCGACGGATCTAATGAGGAGGTAAGCACGAGGAGGCCAGACTGCATCATCGAGCGACGAAGACCGACACTCGTGCCGCGGAGGCAATCGGGAGTCATCGATACGGTTCTCGCCAAGCGTCACTCACCCTCGTCGTGTGTCTGGCGACAGTCGCTTGTGCCGGCTCCGGTGGGCTTTCATCAGCTCTTCCGGAAGGAGAACCGGTCTGCTTCCGACTGCGTGCGGTGCCGACTGGCAGCTCGCCACGGCCTCCGGACTGGGTCCACGTCCTCGAGGTGGCTCCTGAAGAGTCCGTCCCTCCTTGGTACCGCTACCAGCGCGAACCTTCGAGGGTCGCTGCCGTCACGGCCGTACTCCCGGAAGCACACGGTTGGGTACAAGCCAACCAGTTGGGCTGGTCTCAGGTCGGCGACCGGCTGACCATCGTCGGCAGAGACCGCGAGAACCAGCGCGTCGTGAGACTGAGCTTGGATTGTCTGTACCGAAGCTCGTGCGATGGAAAGATCTGGGAGAATCTCCTTGCGGACGACGGGTCGCTCCAATCGGGAGAGAGACTCGGGAACGTACGAGCAACCCGGCGGGATTGTCCCGATCCGTATTGAGGCGGCGCGGGCCAAGACCCGCGCCGCCTCTTCTCGAACCGAGGTGGGTGTGAGTCGCTACCGCTGCGGTACCTCCACGCTCACGATCTGGGACTGCCACACCACGCCCGTGCTCGACCGGAAGGGTATCTGCACGCGGAGATTCACCACATCCCCGGGATCGAGGCCGGCGATCACGCGCTCGTAGTCCTCGGGACTCTCGATCAACTCGCCGTTCACATCCTCGATCACGACATCCTCGGGAGGGGTCGTCCGGCCCAGGGCGCGAGCGAGAGGCCCACCCGCGGTCGCCTCCGTGATCACGATCCCCCCGACCTCGGCGGCCAGGTCTAGACGGCTTCGGCTTCGCGTGGTGAGTGCCCCCACCTCGAGGATTCCGAGCGCATCGCCGCGGTCGTTTCGATCCCGCGCTGCGAGACGCGTCGGCCCCTCGAGCGCTTCGTCTTCCGCCGCCGCGAGCTTGACGCTCACCTGATCCCGCGTCTTGTCTCTCCGGACGATGTCCAGGTGAACGGTCTCACCCGGCTCGTACTGCCGGATGCGCCGCTGGACGTCCGGCACGCCGATCACCGGCTGCCCTTCGACCGAGAGGATGATGTCCCCGGGCCGGAGACCGGCAAGCTGCGCGGGGCTGCTCTCGTCGGAGAAGTTCTGCACCTTGGCGCCGGCGACCCGGTCGAGCTCGTAGTACTTGGCGTCGGCCGATGTGACGGCGTTGATCAGAACACCGATCACGGCCCGCCTCACCTCACCATGCTCGATCAGGTCGTCGATGACCTCACGCGCGAGATCGATCGGGATCGCGAACCCGTACCCCTGATTGAAGCCGGTTTCGCTCGCGATCACGGTATTGATCCCGACCACCTCGCCGCGGGCGTTCACCAACGGCCCACCCGAATTCCCGCGATTGATCGCGGCGTCGGTCTGGATGAAGTCCTCGATCGCCAGCTGTGACCTACGGTTCAGGATGTTCATGCTCCGCCCCTTGGCGCTGACGATGCCGGCCGTCACCGTGGTCTCGAGGGGCCCCGGCCCCCCGCCGCCGAATCCCGGGCTTCCGATGGCGAGCACCCACTCACCCACGCGTGTACTGTCGGCGAACCCCAGCGGCGCGACCGTCAGGCCGGAGGCATCCAGCTTGAGCAGGGCCACGTCGGTCTGCGGGTCCCGGCCCACGAGCTCTGCGCTGAATCGCCGCTGATCGGCCAGCTCGACATCGATCTGGCTGGCCCCCTCGACGACGTGGTTGTTCGTGACGACGTACCCGTCGGCGCTGATCACGAAGCCCGATCCGCTCCACGGCACGACAAATTCCTCTACCCCTGGTGGTAGCCGGAGTCCGGGAGTGCTCGTCGGGTCGCCCTCCCGCTCCGCATACACGGTCACGACGGCGGGCGCGATCCTTTCCACGACCTCTGCGAAGCCCTCGCCCAGAGTGCCGCCCTGGATCGGAGGTGCTCCGATGATCCACTCGGGCGCGTCACGATCCCCGGCCGCGAGCGACAAAGGCGTGAGATCCAGCGCCGATGCCATCCCGAGTCCGAGCGCGAAGGCCAGGGAGGCGGCTATGAACAGGTTGAGCTTGGCTCGCAGTGGGTCGTTCATCCTCATCGTTTCTGATGCTCTCCGTGCTTGGAATCCGACTCCGCCTTCGGTGCGAAGGCGAATCTACGACTATTCGACCCGCCCGGCCGGTCCGAGGTTCCGCCCGGCCCTCCGCGGAGTCCCGTCGCCCAGCCACTCGATCGGGGCCAGAAGGTGCAGGCCGTCAGTTGGATGCGCTCGCCGGCCTCCCGGTTGCCCGGTGGCTGGAACCCCTGTTCGGGAGGGCCCAATAAAAAAGAGGCTGAACGCCGTGCGGCACACCGCCTCTCTTTTCGGACTGTCCGCGCCGTGAGGCGGGCGCGGAAACCCGTCCGTTACTCCTTCTCCTCCACGATTTCGTAGTCCGCCTCCACGACGTCCTCCTCGCCCATCTCGGCCTCGGGCTCGGTCTCGGCCGCGGCGGTCGATTCGTCGAACTCCGGCTCGGGACCGGCGTCGCCACCCATTCCGGCCTTGGCGTACATCTTCTGCGCCGCGCCCTGGACGGCCTCCTGGATCGCCTCCGTGGCGGCCTGCACCTCGGCGTGGTCATCCTGCTTCAGCGCCTGGCGCCCGCGCTCGAGCGTCTCCTCGACCTTCTTCTTGTCGTCCTCGTCCAGGTTCTCCTTCCAGTCCTCGATGTTCTTCTCCGTCTGATAGACGAGCGAGTCCAGACGGTTGTGCGCTTCCACCTTCTCGCGTCGCTCCTGGTCCTCGGCGGCATGGTCCTCCGCCTCCGAGACCATACGGTCGATCTCCCCGTCGGAGAGCCCCGATGAGGCTTCGATTCGGATCTTCTGCTCCTTGCCCGTCGCCTTGTCCTTGGCGGATACGTGCAGGATCCCGTTGGCGTCGATATCGAAGGTGACCTCGACCTGCGGGACGCCTCGAGGAGCCGGAGGGATGCCGGTGAGCTGGAAGCGGCCGATGGTCTTGTTGTCCCCGGCCATCTTCCGCTCGCCCTGTAGCACATGGATGTCCACAGTGCTTTGGTTGTCCTCGGCGGTAGAGAAGATCTCGCTCTTCTTGGTCGGAATCGTCGTGTTTCGCTCGATCAGAGTGGTCATCACGCCGCCCAACGTCTCGATCCCGAGCGACAACGGCGTCACGTCGAGCAACAGCACGTCCTTCACTTCGCCGCCCAGCACGCCCGCCTGGATGGCCGCCCCGATCCCGACGACCTCGTCCGGATTCACTCCCTTGTGCGGGTCCTTGCCGAAGTAGTCGTGCACGATCTGTTGCACCTTCGGGATGCGGGTCGACCCACCCACGAGGATGACCTCGTCGATCGCGGACGGATCCAGGCCGGCGTCGCTGAGCGCCATCTTCATGGGCGCGATCGTACGCTGGATCAGATCGTCCACGAGTTGCTCGAACTTGGCGCGCGTCAGCGTCAGGTTGAGATGCTTCGGACCTGACTGGTCCGCGGTGATGAAGGGCAGGTTGATGTCCGTCTGCATCGTCGACGAGAGCTCGATCTTCGCCTTCTCGGATGCCTCCTTGAGCCGCTGGAGAGCCATGGGATCCTGCGACAGGTCGATGCCCTGGTCCTTCTTGAACTCCGTCACGAGCCAGTCGATCACGCGCTGGTCGAAGTCGTCTCCCCCGAGGTGCGTGTCGCCGTTCGTAGCCTTCACCTCGAACACGCCGTCGCCGAGCTCGAGAACCGAGATGTCGTACGTGCCGCCGCCCAGGTCGAACACCGCGATCTTCTCGTCCATCTTCTTGTCGAGCCCATACGCGAGCGCGGCTGCCGTCGGCTCGTTGATGATCCGCAGTACCTCGAGGCCCGCGACCTTCCCGGCGTCCTTGGTCGCCTGCCGCTGGGCGTCGTTGAAGTACGCGGGGGTGGTGATCACGGCCTGCGTGACGTCCTGCCTCAGATAGTCCTCCGCCGTCTGCTTCATCTTCTGGAGCACCATGGCGGAGATCTCGGGAGGCGTGAACGTCTTGTCGGCGTGCGGGATCTCTACCTGCACCCGATCCTGGGCGTCGCACTCCGTGTCGTACGGGACCAGCTTGCGCTCTCCTTCGACCTCGGAGCATTTGCGACCCATGAACCGCTTGATCGAGGCCACCGTGTTCACGGGGTTCGTGACGGCCTGCCGCTTGGCGACCTGGCCGACGAGCCGCTCCCCCTCCTTCGTGAAAGCGACCACGGACGGGGTCGTCCGCGCGCCCTCGGCGCTCGGGATGACGACCGGGTCGCCACCCTCCATGACGGCGACTACGGAGTTCGTCGTGCCGAGATCGATCCCGATGATCTTACCCATGTGAGTTTCCGTCTCCTGTCCGCTGAGGGAGTGCGTCAGCGTGTCCGGCCAGGCGGAATCGATCGTATCGATCCATTCCCGCCGAGCGAAGCGCGCGATCGGGACTCCGGGGTGCAATCGGTATGCCCGGCGACAGGTCCCGAAACGCCCTGTTTTCGCGACAAAATGGCATTGCCGGAGGGTTGGCGGCGCGTTCGGGTGTCAGACTGGCAGGGCCGACGTTCGCGGCGGCGGTGCCTCCACCACGGCGTGGCCGACGGTGAGGCACCCGCTGGTCAGCCGGAGGCGCTCTTACGTGTCTGCGTTCGCGGCGCGGTCTTCCTCGGTGCGGGCTCCTCGCCTGTGGCTTTCGTCCTCGCGGCACTCTTCCGCGTGCGCGGGAATCATCAAGTGGTCGGTCGGGCTGGCGAACACCGCGAAACCCTCGTCTGAATGCAAGGAGCAGAAGATCGCAATTCACATGCCCTGTCCCACGCGAGACTTTCGTCGGGAGGGAGGCGCTCTTACTCTCTGCTCGGCGGCTCCGCGGGTCGGGCGGAGCGATTCTCACAAAGGCGAATCGCGGTTGGGAGGCCTGTCTTTGATCGATCGCACGCGAGACCTGACGAGGTGCAACCCGTGAGTGGCTGGTAACGCATGTTCCCGCTGCGCGACGAGAACCCTACCGAGCTGCGCCCATACGTAACCTTGCTGGTCATCGCGGCCAACGTGGCTGTGTGGCTGTCCGTGCAGGGCGCCGGGGAGGGGAGGGTCTTTCTCGATTCCCTGTGCGCGTACGGGTCGATCCCCGGTGAGCTTACCGGCACGCTGCCCGCCGGTACGCAGGTGGATCTGGGGGAATTCAGGTGCGCGATCGGGGGGCTCAGCTGGCAGACGGTTCTGACGTCGATGTTCATGCACGGGAGCTGGATGCACCTGATCGGCAACATGTGGTTCCTGTGGGTGTTCGGGAACAACATCGAGGACTCGATGGGGCATACCCGCTTCGTCCTCTTCTACCTGATCACCGGCGTGCTCGCCGCGGCCGTGCACATCGCGACCGACGCATCGAGCCCCATCCCGACCGTCGGAGCGTCGGGGGCGATCTCGGGCGTGATGGGGGCGTACCTGCTCCTCTACCCGAAGGTTCGCGTACACACCCTGTTCTTCTTCGTCATCTTCTTCCGCGTAATACCGCTACGGGCGTGGGTCCTGCTCGCGTACTGGTTCGCCATCCAGCTCGCGATGGGCGCCGGGTCGCTCGGGGTTGGGGGGGGAGGGGTCGCCTTCTGGGCGCACATCGGCGGTTTCCTGGCCGGCCTGCTGTTGATCCGGCCCTTCGAGCGGGAGACGCTCGTCGAAGCGAAGCTGTCAGGCAAGCAATTGACCCGTGAGGAGGTGCGTGACCTTGGCTGGTTCTAGCAGACCCACTGCAGGCGTTCGGCGGACCGCCTCGCGGAGCCTCGTAGGAGGACGACCGGCGGCTCCGCGGGTACGCCGTGTCGCGGCGGTGATCGGGCTCGTGATCCTCGCGAGCGTCTGGATGACTGCCGGGGCGCAAGCGCTCCAGGGGCTGGAAGGAGCGCAAGGGACCATCGACGCGCCGTTTTGGAACCGGCTCGGCCGCGGCGCCATCGGCCTGGTGTTCCTCCTCGGCACGGCATGGGTGTTCTCCGCCCGACGCCGCTCGATCGACTGGGCGCTGGTGGGGAAGGGGGTATCGCTACAGATCGTGTTCGCGCTCCTCGTCCTCAAGACGGGCGTAGGGCGGGCGTTCTTCAGCACCGTCAATGATGTCTTCATCGCGCTGATCGGCTACACCAACTCCGGCGCCCGATTCTTGTTCGGGGCACTTATAGACCCGACGGTGACGGTTGCCGATGCCGGAGGTCAGGCGGTCCCGTTGGCCGCCAACTTCGCGTTCTCGGTGCTCCCGACGATCATCTTCTTTTCTTCCATCATGGCGCTCGCCTACTACCTGGGACTGATGCAGAAGGTGGTAAAGGGCGTCGCGTGGGCCATGCAGCGGACCCTGGGCACGAGCGGGGCGGAGACGACTTCGGCAGCCGGGAACATCTTCGTCGGCCAGACGGAGGCGCCGCTGCTCATCCGGCCCTTCGTGGAACGGATGACGAACTCGGAGCTCACCACGGTGATGACGGGCGGGTTCGCGACGGTGGCGGGCGGCGTGATGGCGGCCTACGTGGGGATGCTCGCCGGCGTCTTTCCCGATATCGCGGGTCACTTGCTCGCCGCGAGCATCATGGCCGCCCCGGCCGGGATCGTGATCTCGAAGATGCTCATGCCCGAGACCGAGGAGCCGGTCACACGGGGGTCGCTCAAGGTCGAGCTGGAGGAAACGCACGCCAACGTGATCGACGCCGCGGCGGGCGGTGCCGGCGATGGGCTCAAGCTGGCGCTGAACGTCGGCGCGATGCTGCTCGCGTTTCTGGCCATCATCGCGCTCGGGAACGGGATCATAGGCTGGGTGACGGGCCTGTTCGGGGTCGAAGGTATCACGCTGGAGCGGATCTTCGGGTACCTCTTCGCGCCGGTTGCGTGGCTGATCGGAGTGCCATGGGGAGACGCGGTGAACGTCGGCAGCCTGTTCGGGATCAAGATGATCGCGAACGAGTTCGTGGCATTCACCAATCTGGCGACCCAGTTGGGCGGCGAGAGCACGCTGTCACCCAAAGCGCTCATCATGTGCACTTACGCGCTCACCGGGTTCGCAAACTTCGCCTCGATCGCGATCCAAATCGGCGGGATCGGCGGAATCGCGCCCTCCCGCCGGCAGGACCTCTCACGGCTGGGGCTGAGGGCCATGTTGGGCGGCACCGCCGCCACCTGGATGACGGCGACCCTCGCGGGCGTGCTCGCGTGAGCTTGGCGGACGTCGGCTCGGAGGTCGGCTCGAGCGTTGGCTCGGCCACCGAGGCGCTACGCGCCGCACTCGGAGATCGTCGCCCGCGTGTGGCCATCACGATGGGCTCCGGCCTCGGGGGTCTCGGGGCGCGCATCGAAGATCCGATCGAGATTCCGTACACCGAGTTGCCGGCTTGGCCGCTCACGACCGTGGTCGGACACGCCGGTAAGGTCGTCGCCGGTACCCTGGGTGGGGTGGCGGTCCTCGGTCTGAGCGGCCGGGTCCACGTGTACGAGGGAGCCGAGACCGCCCGGGCGATCTTCTACGTCCGCGTCCTGGAGGAGCTCGAGGTGCCGATCCTGTTTCTCAGTAACGCGGCGGGGGCGATCCACCCGACATTCGCCCCCGGCGACCTCATGCTGATCTCGGACCA
Organism: Gemmatimonadota bacterium; assembly: GCA_039589195.1. Taxonomy (GTDB): domain Bacteria; phylum Gemmatimonadota; class Gemmatimonadetes; order Palauibacterales; family Palauibacteraceae; genus JBDHAC01. The sequence continues at coordinate 22,770 of JBDHHV010000010.1, forward strand.
CATCAACATGATGTTCAGGAGCCCGCTCATCGGACCGGTTCACGAGGGCGAACAGCGCTTCCCCGACCTGTCGGATCCCTACGACCCCGAGTTGCGGAGCATCGTGAGGGAAACCGCGTTGGAGCTCGGCGTGGGCCTACAGGAGGGCGTGTACGCGGCGATGCACGGGCCGGCCTACGAGACCCCGGCCGAGATCCGGATGCTCGAACGTTTCGGCGCCGATGCGGTCGGTATGTCGACGGTCCCCGAGGTCATTGCGGCGCGCGCAGGCGGGATCCGCTGTGTGGCCGTGTCATGTCTCACCAACTACGCGGCGGGCGTTACCTCCGAGCCGCTCGACCACGAGGAGGTGCTGGAGGTTACCGTTCAGGTCCAGGATGACTTCGAACGACTCGTCGCCGGCTCCATCGCGCGATTCGAGTAGCGCCCCGGGGGATCCGCGGAAGGACGCGCCCGACCACCAATGAAGCGCAAGCTCCTCAAGGCCCTCGCCTACGTCCTGTTCCTCTTCGTTCTGCAGGAGGGATTGCTCCGGTTCTTCTTCCCGTTTCCGGAGATCAGCAACTTCAACCGGGTGGATTACATCATCGGCGACATTCCCGGGCAGGGCAGGTCGTATGCGAGAAACATCGATCTGGTCATGAGATCCTACCCCGACACCGTAGCCGATTTCGTGAATCGCCTGAACCTGTACGGGTTCCGCGACGACGACTGGGAGGTGGCCAAGCCACGGGACCGAAAACGAATCGTCTTCATCGGCGACAGCTTCGTCGAAGGGAACATGGCGAGAGACGAAGAGACGATCCCACGGAGCTTCGAGAGGCGCGCACGGGCGATCGGCGAGCGCCACCAGGTGATGAACTTCGGCATCAGCTCGGGAGACTGGATCACCTACTCGAGGTTGGTGTCGCACGTCGGCGCGCTCTTCCATCCGGACGAGATCATCCTGGTCCTGTTCGCGAACGACGTCCTGAGGCGGCACGATTTCGAGCCCGACCCACCTCCTATCCCGCTCGAGTACGACCGGCTCAGGCCCCGGATCCTCGACGTGCTGGAGCTGATTCAAAACCGAGAGACGGTTCCTTTTCGCTGGAACCTTAGAAAGGTGTTCTTTACCTGGAACAGCCCGGAGACGGATGTCCCCGCCGATTCAGAGCTGCAGGAGCTCGTCCAGCCCGAAATCGGTGCCGCGATCCGCAACCGCGACTTCAACTCGGGGCTCATCGACTGGCCGTTGAGCGCGGCGGGCTTTCTGCGCGAGCCGTACGATCCGCGCCGTACCCTCCGCGCGATGCAGGAGACTGCTCGGCGAAACGGTGCGCGACTCCACCTGGCGTACATCCCTCTTCGGAATCAGGTGACGAACTACTATCACCAGTTCGAGCGAGAGTTCTGCCTACGTTGCCCGGCACGCGTGGACCTCACAGGCGAGGCCTTCCAGGTGCACCGGAGGATCCTCGCCGCCGCCACCGAGGAGCTCGGGATACCGTTCTTGGACCTGAGCGAGGCGATCCAGACAGAGGAGTATCGGGGGAACCACCTGTATTGGAACTACGACGTCCACATGAGGGCTGTAGGCTATCAGAGAGTCGGGGAGTGGCTGTACGACTGGTGGATCGCACGCGACCGGGCTGGTGGGCAGCCGCCGTCGTCGGCGCGGAATGACGGCTGATGATGCGCCGTACGCTCATTGCCGCCAACTGGAAGATGCACTTGGGCCGGGTGGGTGAGGCACTCGCGCTCGTTCGTGCCCTTCGTTCGCGCCTCGGCCACGTGGAGGGCGCCGATGTCGTGCTCTGTCCTCCGTTCACCGTGCTGGCGGCGCTCTCGGAGGTGCTACACGCGTCCCCTGTGGCGCTGGGTGCTCAGGATATGCACTGGCAAACCGAGGGCGCCCACACGGGCGAGGTGTCACCGACCATGCTCGCCGGGCTTTGTCAGTACGTGATCCTGGGGCACTCCGAGCGTCGTGCGAGCGCGGGTCCGGGCGACACGGACGCGGCCATCAACCGAAAGGTCCACGCGGCCCTGACACACGGACTCGCCCCGATCATTTGCGTGGGCGAGAGCGCCGAGCAGAACGCGGCAGGAGCGACTCACGACACCGTCGGAGCACAGGTGTCGGGTGCGCTCGAAGGTCTGAGCCAGGAACAGGTTCGCGAGTGCGTGATCGCGTACGAGCCGATCTGGGCGATCGGGAGCGGCCGGGCCGCGACGCCCGCCGAGGCGAATCGGACGATTGCCGTCACCGTCCGCGGCGTGATCGCGGGGCTCACGAACGAGGCCACCGCTCAGGGGGTCCGCATCCTGTACGGCGGCAGCGCGGATCCGGGCAACATCGCGTCCTTCATGGCCATGCCCGACATCGACGGGGCGCTCGTGGGCGGAGCGAGCCTGAGCGCCGAGTTTGCGGAGTTGGTCCAGCGGGCCGTGGAGGGCCCGTAGCGTCGGCGACCTGCTACAACTCGAGCGCTACTTCGTCCACCACTCCAACGATAACGGCTCGCACGGCCCCCGGATCGATACCGAGGATCTGACGGGCCCCGTTCCCCTCGTCGATCACCAGCACGGTGTCTCCCGGGCCCGCCTGCACCACGTCGACCGCGATGTCATAGTCGCCCGTCGCATTCCCGCTGAGATCCAGGTGGTCCACGAGGAGCAGACGTCTGCCCTCGAGGTGAGAGATCTTGATGGTGGCGACGACCGACCCGACCACTTTCCCGATGTACACGGTCAACCGCCCCCGGCCGTCGGGGTCCGCCAGGTCGCCGTACCTGGACGGGCATCCCGGTTCGCGTCGATCTCGTCGACGAGGCCGGTGATCGCGAGATCGACCGGGACGAACAGCTCGGGCATCGCCTGGGCTCCTTCGCGGCTGGCCACGACGAAGACGAGATGGCCCGGTCCGGCCTGGGCCGTGGCGTCGGCAGCCACCTCGGGCTCGCCATGCGGTTTCAGCGCCTCATCCAGCGGTTGCACGACCAGCAGCTTGACCCCCTCGAGCCCGTCGTACTTGTTGCTGGCCACCACGGTGCCGATCACGCGCGCGAACTTCACAGCTGCTCCAGGACCCGCGAACTGAATCGGGTCGCTTCCGAGACGTTCTCCCACATCGCCGGGTGGAGCTGTGGGATCACGACCTTTCGCACCAGAAGTTCCGGGCGAGTCAGAGCGTCGACTCCAATCTCGACCGCTGTCTCGACATCGGCGACGAGACCGGAGTAGAGAACGATCCCCTTTCCCCCGAGACCATCCGCGAGCCGGACCTCCACGAGCCTGACGGCGGCCCCCTTGATCCCGGCATCCGCCGCCCGGATCGCCCCCGAGACCGTCGTGCTCTCCACTACCCCGAGCGCGTCCACGACCTCTGGAACCCGGCCGCCCCCGATGGCCAGCACCACCTCGGGGTGAACGTGCGGGAGGAAGACGTGGTCCAGCACCGCATCGCCGCCGATCTCACGGCCCGCACCGAGCGATTCGTGCACATCGGCGACCGTACCGCCGATCAGGACCAGATACCTGCCCGGCTGAACCGTTCCCGCCCGGATCGTGTCGATCTGGGCGCGCTTGGCCATCGCATCGGCCGCCTCGATCCCGACGGCGACGCTGCTGAAGTCGATCAGGGCCAGAGCGGGCTCAAGCATTCCGCGCGACATCCCGTCGTTCGGTCACCGTCAGACGATCCGGAAGGAATCCTTCAGGACGCACCGTCTGATGCGGCTGAAGCTGATCGGATTCGTGATGCCCTCGCCGGTCGGGCTCGCGATCGTGAAGGAGCAGAAGCCTTCGCCGCCGTAGCCGAGGCCATCGAACGACGCCCCGTTCTTGACGAAAATGCTACAGTCCATCCGTCGCGCCATCTGGCTCAAATGGTCGAGGTTCTTGGAGTGCATTACGGCGGTGTGCCTGAACCCGTGCTCGGCCTCGACGGCAAGGTCGATCCCTTCGCATGCGTCCCGGACCCGCACCAGCGGAAGGACCGGCATCATCTGCTCCGAGAATACCAGCGGATCGTCCCGATCCACTTCTACGAGCACCAGTCGCGTTTCGTCACCGGCTTCGATGCCGATCTCCCGCAACAGGACGTTCGCGTTCTTCCCGACGAGCTCCTTGTTCATCACGCCATGCCGGCCGCGTTGAGGAGGCTCCTCGAAGATCGAATCTTTCAGGCGGTCGAGTTGCCTCGCGTCGATCTCGACCGCTCCGTGATCGCAGATCGATCTCTTGAGCTCGTCGGCGATGGTGGAGACCGCGAACACCTCCTTCTCATCCGTGCAGATGATGTTGTTGTCGAACGAGGCGCCGCGGGCGATGTCTCGCCCCGCCTGCTTGAGATCGGCGGTCTCATCCACAACGACCGGCGGGTTTCCGGGCCCGGCGCAGACCGCCCGCTTACCGCTCTGCATCGCCGCTCTGACCACCCCGATCCCGCCCGTGACCGTCAGCAGATTCACTCCCTTGTGAGTCATGAGCTGCTGCGCGGTCTCGATGGTGGGCTTCGCGAGCGCGCATACCAGGTTCGCCGGCCCCCCCGCTTCAACCACGGCGTCGTTGATCAGCTGGACCGTGTGGTTGGAGCATTCTCTTGCCCCGGGGTGGGCGTTGAACACGACGGCGTTCCCGGCCGCCACCATGCTGATCGCGTTGCACACGACGGTCGAGATCGGGTTCGTGCTGGGAACGATGGAGCCGATCACGCCGTAGGGAGCGAACTCGACGACCGTCAATCCGCCGTCCCCGCTCCACGCACCCGTATCCAGAAACTCGGTCCCGGGAGCCTTGTTGGCGTTCAGCAGGACTTTCTCGAGCTTGTCTTCGTACCGGCCCAACCCCGTCTCCTCCCAGGCTTCGTAGGCGAGCGGCTGAGCATTCTCCCTAACGGTGCGGCGGATATGCGCGATGACGTGCTCGCGCACGGACAGCGGCAGATCCTGAAGGTCACGGAATGCCCGCCGGGCGGCCTCGACCGCGCCATCGACATCGGGGAACAGGTTGTCGTCATGGCGTGGCGCCATGGCTGGCCGGGGCGGCTCGACGATCTCCGGGCGCGATGGACGCGGGCCGTGGCCCACGCGATCGGAATGACGTAGCTCGGACATCACCCGGTCGATAACCGCTTGAATCTGGGTGTCGTCCATCATCAGCCGTCTCTCGCCTTGTCGTACTTGACCTCGCCATCGATCTCGAGGGTGTCCACGATCGCCATGATGACGCCGTCACACGGCCGCCGGTCGGTCATCTCGGTCTGGCGAGCCGCGCTTCCGGTGGCGTAGAGTACGACCTCGCCCATCCCCGCACCGACCGCGTCCGCGGCCACGCGGTAGCCTCCGGTGTCGTGGCCCTCCACATCCAGCTGCCTGAGGACCAGGAACTTCAAACCATCCAGGGACGGCTCCTTGCGCGTGGCCACGAGCGTCCCGACCACCCTTCCTAACAGCATAGGTAGCTCCCCATGCGGGTCGTGAGACCCGCCTCTTTACTTCTTGGTGGTCTTGGAGCCCTCGCCTTCCTGGCGACCCAGGGGCAGGGCACGGTCCACGTTCGCGTGCGGGCGCGGGATGACGTGGATCGCGACCAACTCACCAATCTTCTCGGCGCCACGGGCGCCAGCCTCGACCGCTGCCTTGACGGCCGCCACGTCGCCGCGGACGACGGCCGTGACGTGGCCTCCGCCCGTCTTCTCGTAGGAGACCAATTCGACCTTGGCCGCCTTCACCATGGCATCGGCCGCCTCGACCATGGCCGGGTAGCTCCTGGTCTCGATCATGCCCAGCGCTTCGACCGCCCCGTACTCTTCAGCCATTACGTCCTCCCGACGTCGGTTGGGTTGTCAGCTTGCACACCGTCTCGCTCGGACCTCAGGTCCGTCGCTTGGTCTCCATCTCGCGGCCGCCCACCCCTTCGATGGCGGCGACCGCCGCGCCGTACCCCGCCATGATGTCCCGCTCTTCGCCGCCCAGGTACACCCGTCCGAAGCTGCCGAACGCGCGGACGTCGAGGATGTTGATGTCGGCGGCTTTCTCGGCCTCGTTGGCCGCGAGGGCCGCATACCCGGCGGGCTCCACCTCCAGCACGTAAAGCGTCTGACCCGCGAGCAGCATGTGGCCGAACCGCATACGGTTCACCAGCTGCACCTGGTGGGCGTCGATGTTCCGGATGATCTGGCTCGACACCACCTTGGGCTTGATCCGCTCGATCTCCTCGACCTCGAGAGCCTCGAGGATCGCCGCCCCGGCCGCCCGGACCTCGGCCTGCACCTCGTGGTGGACTTCCAACAAGCCGAACAAGCGCTCCACGATTTGCATGCCGGGGCGGACGCGCGTCGACTTGAGCGCGATATCCGTGATCCGATTGATCTCGATGCCGGGAGAGATCTCCACCCACAGCGAGGTGTCGCCGGGCAACGGCAGGAACCCCCGAGCGACCGTGCCCAGATACGCGGCGTGTTGCGGCTGCAGGCTGTCGAGAAAGACGTAGGTGCGAAGATCAACGCTCATCGGGTGCTCCTCATGACTCGGCTCCCTGAATGATTTTCACGCTGGCGCTGGCGCCGATTCGGGTCGCCCCCGCCGCGATCATCTTCTGCGCATCGGCGCGGGTGCGGATGCCTCCGGCGGCCTTGATGCCCATCTGGGGTCCGACGACGCGCCGCATCAGGGCCACATCCTCGGCGGTCGCGCCCCCCGGTCCGAACCCGGTGGAGGTTTTCACGAAGTCCGCTTCGGCCACCTTCGCGAGCTGACAACCGGCCACCTTCTCCTCGTCGGTCAGCAGCGCCGCCTCGATGATGACCTTGAGGATCGCGCCGCCGGCGTGGCAGGCTCGCGAGATCGAAGCGATATCCTGCTCTACGAGCTCATAATCCCGTGACTTCAGCGCGCCGACGTTGATCACCATGTCCACCTCTGTGGCGCCGTCCCGAACCGCTTTCTGGGTCTCGAACACCTTGCTCTCGGTCGAAGTCGCCCCGAGCGGAAACCCGACGACCGTGCAAACCAGCGTGTCGCTGCCCTTCAGGAGGTCGGAGCACAGCTTCACGTACGACGGGTTGACGCACACCGACGCGAACCCGTGCTTTCGCGCCTCGTAGCACAGTTGCGCGATCTCGTCCTGGGTGGCATCCGGCTTGAGGAGGGTATGGTCGATCATGTGGCTCAGCCGGCCATCGGTCGGCGCCACCCCCAACGTGCTGGCGATGCGGTCCGCGCCCGCGCCGACCACCGGCTGGACCCGGTCCACGTAGTTTTGCGCGGACAGGGTGGACCCGGGCTCGCTCCCCGCCCCGCCCCCGATCGCGTGGCCCTCCTGCACCAGGACAAGCACCTGATGCGTGATCTGCTCGATGATCTGCTCGAGCGTCCGCTCATCGAGCTTCATGTCTTCATCGCCCCGGTCCCGCGCCATCGTGCGTCTGCGCCCGGCTCACGTTCTCAGGAACCGTTTCTCGATGTCCATGATCTTGCCCACACGTTTCGCATGCCGATCGCCGCCTGCCGGAGTCTTCAACCAGGTCGTGACGATCTGACGTCCGAGCGCCGGGCCGATCATCCCGGCGCCAAGCGTCAGGACGTTGGCGTCATTGTGGGCGCGGCTGTTGACCGCGGTGGCCTCGTCGTAGCACAGGGCCGCCCGCACGCCAGGTACTTTGTTCGCCGCCATGCACGAGCCGATGCCGGCACCATCCACCAGAATCCCGCGCCAGGCACGGCCGCTCGCCACCAACTGGGCCACGGCGAGGGCATAGTCCGGGTAGTCGACCGATTCGGTGCTGTCGGTACCGCAATCGAGGATTGCGTATCCCAACTCGCGCGTGTGGCCCTTGAGCATCTCCTTCAGCTCGTATCCGCCATGATCGGCGCCGAGCGCGACCGCCTTCGCCCCCGCCGCGCCGGCAACCGGTTGCTGGGCAAGCACTTGAGAGCTTCCGGACGTGCGGTCCCCTTCCACCAGCGACACGCCGCGCTCCATGGCCACCTGCCTCGCGAGGGGAGTGACCAACGCCCCAGCGGGGACCACGAACGCCTTGCCCGGGGGTGCCTTGAGGAGGTCCGGCTCGGTTACCAGGCCTCGATGAGTCTTGGAGGACGGCGGGGTCATGCCGACGGCCTGGTGCACCACCCGGCGCACCATCTCGCGGATCTTCTGCTCGTCAATCATCCGGTGGACCTCGGCTCGGCCCTCACGGTGCGGCGCCATTCGGCAAACTGCCGGAGCGGATGGACCTCCACAATACCGGTATTCCGCCTCAACAGACGCATGGAGCGCCTCTTCCGGTCATTCTCCCCACACCCTATCACCAGTTGCGCCACGCGGTTCGATCCAGGTCCGGATCGTCCTCGTCCGAGGACGGCACCGGTCGGGCTTCCGTCGCTGAAGCGGCGGTCGGCCGAGCCCGGGACGGAGACGCCTCACGACCCTGGGCCACATGGGCCGCCGCGTCGAGGGCGAGTGCTCGAGTCCCGCGGCGCTCGCGGTCGGCACGCTCCATCAGGAGGTCCAGATGGACGCGAAGCTGCGCCACGACGGCGTCGAACGGCCCGAGCTCGCCGACGGCCCGCGCCTGCATGACCCCTCCCTCCATGACCGAGAGGACCAGCCTCGAGAGGGCACCTCGATCCAGGCCCGTGGGGAGTCGAGGACCGGCCTGGTCCAGCCACCCGTGCACGCGCCTGACCCAGAGCGAAAAGTACTCGTCGATCAGAGCGCGCACCTCGGGTTTTCGGTCCCCCACCTCGAGTGCCAGATTGCCAACCGGACATCCGCCCTTGCACCCGGTGACCCGCAGACCGCGCCGATAGAGCTCGAGGAGGGCGAACACCCGCTGAACGGGATCGTCGCTCGCGCGCTCGGCCGGATCCAGAAGCGTCGGACGGAGGGAACGCAGGTGCCTCTCCATGACACCCACCAGGAGCGCTTCCTTGCTGGGGAAGAAATGATACAGGCTGCCGCTGTGCACGCCGGCGTGCCGGAGGATGGTGGCGACACCGGTGGCCTCGAACCCCTGATCGTGGAAGAGGTCGGCCGCCACCTCCAGGATCCGGGCCTTGGTTTCGGTCCCCGACGTCTGGCTTGAATGAACGATCAAGGCGAAACGGCCTCTCCTCGGTCCGGGTGTCCGCCAACAGGATGCGCAAGTTCGCCCCATTTGATAGATCAATCAATCATATTTGCCTCCAGATGTCAAGTTCGGGAGCGGGTCGGACCCTCACCTGAAGTCTCCCGGCCGCTTCCTACGGTCGATGCAGCCCTGGCACTACTAGATAGCGGGGTACGGTCGACCGGTACCGCTCGTACTCGTCGCCGAACCGCTCGCGGAGGTGCTCCTCCTCCGTTCGGATCATGAGATGCATAATGACTGCGATGAGAACCATGGTTCCCACGTTCCGCGACGATGGCCACAACAGCAGATACCCGATGAGGGCCATCAGGAATCCGACCACCTGCGGGTTCCGACTGAGGCCATACAGGCTCCCCCGCTCCAGCCGCTCCACATCCAGCCCGTGCGAGCGCCGGAGTCCGAGGGTGTGGAATAGGGCGGTGAACATGACCCCCGCCCCGCTCACGATCAGGCTCCACGCGATGACTCGGCTGATCGACCCCACGTGGACCGTGGGCCAGTCGGGAGACTGGTTTGCGCTCCCGAACCCGACCCACAGGAGAATCGCTACCCACTCGAGCAGGGCGGAGACGGGTGAGAGGTGGCCTCTGACCGCGTAGTCGCGACGCACGATGACCCGAAACACGGTGAAGCCGGCGGCGAGCACCAGCGCCGCGGAGAGAATGTAAACCGGGGTGCTCACTCGAGGCCCGATTCCCGGGCCGGCCGAGCCCAGTGGTTGAGGGGACCGTGTCCGCCGCCCAACCCCGGCGCGGACGCGATCGCCTCGCGAGTGTACGAGATCGCCACGTCCACGGCGGCCTCGAGCGGTGCCCCCGAGGCGAGTCGCGCGGCGATGGCCGCCGAAAGCGTACAGCCGGTTCCGTGCGTGTGCCGTGTCTCGATCCGGGGTCCCCGCCACGAGCGGGCGCCGGACGCATCGCACAGCAGATCGACCACCTCGCCCGATCGGGTATGCCCTCCCTTGACCAGGACGGCCCCGGCCCCCCGGTCGATGATCTGCCTGGCGGCGGCGTGCATCCCCTGCTCATCGGTGATCGTCAGTCCCGTGAGGAGCTCCGCCTCGGGCAAGTTGGGTGTGACCAGCGTTGCGAGCGGCAGGAGTCTGCCGATCAGGGTGTGCACGGCGGCGGGGTCGAGGAGCGGGTCACCGCTGGTCGCCACCATCACCGGATCTACCACCACCCGCTCGAGCGCGTGGTCCGTCACCGCGTCCGACACCGTCTCGATGATGGCCGCGGTCGCCAGCATCCCCGTTTTCGTGGCGGCGGGGTGAAGGTCCTGACACACCGCATCGATCTGCTCACGCACGAAGGCGGGTTCCAGCACCCGAACGCCGAGGACGCCCCGGGTGTTCTGCGCGGTCACAGCGGTGATCGCCGTGGCCCCGAAGACCCGGAAGGCGTGAAACGTTTTGAGATCGGCCTGGATACCCGCGCCGCCTCCCGAATCGCTACCGGCGATCGAGAGCGCGACCGGCGGTCGCCCGGTGCCAGGAGGCTGCTGAAGAAGTACGGTGGACCGCGTTACGTGCGCCACGGCCTCAGATCCCAGGCGAACCGGCGAAGGCATAGCCATAGCTACGTCGAGCCGGTTCAACGAGGGAGATGGGGCCGTGCCGCCGTAACCCGCCGGCACGTACGCCCACGTCAGCCCTGTTGAAGGGCGCAGGGGGGTCGCGCGGTTGATCCATCGTCTCTCCTCCTCGCCGTAGCGCTGCTACGACTCGTCGTCGTTCCTTGCCTGAACCGCGCGAGAGGGGTACCCGCCCGAGCGGGTCCGCGCGCGGCCCGCCGTACTTCTTTAACAGCCTTCTAGAAGGTTGCCGAGAGATCCCTGAAGTTCCCTGCTCCATATTCCTGCTATACACTTACTCGCATGCCGACTCGATCCGAGCGAAAACTCTGGCGCTCGCTTCGTCGCCGGAAGGGTCGCGAGGCGAGCGGGCTGTTTCTGGCTGAAGGGTCGCGTCTCCTGTCCGAGCTTTTGCGGGCATCGACCGACGTGGAACGCGTGCTCCTCTCGCGAGGCGCCGACGCCGAGGGCGCAGTCGCCGCGCTGATCGAACGGGTGCGCGCTCGTAGCTGGACCGTGGAGGAGGTCGAGCCGCCCGACGTACGCGAGCTCGCCGACACGGTCACACCGCAGCCCGTCCTCGCGATCGCCCGAATCCCGAGCTGGGACTGGCCCGATGTCGTGTCGAACAGCATCCTGCTGCTCGACGGCGTCCAGGATCCGGGTAATCTGGGCACGCTCCTGCGCACAGGTGCCGCGCTCGGCATCGCCGGATTGGTCTGCCTTCCCGGGACCGCGGATCCCTGGTCACCGAAGACGGTTCGCGCATCGGCGGGGGCGGGTCTGGTGGTGCCCGTCCTGCGGGCCGGCTGGGACGAGGCGCAGGAACAACTGGATGCTCGCGCGCTCCCCTTGTGGGCCGCCGATCCGCGGGGCGAGCCTCTCGACCGCGGGGACCCGGCACCATCGCCGTTGGCCATCGCGCTGGGGAGCGAGACCCACGGACTCTCCGATGGCGTGAAGCGTGCAGCGGACCGGATGATCGCGATCCGGATGGCGGGTACCATCGAATCGCTGAACGTGGCGGCGGCAGGCGCCATCATCTTGGACCGCCTGCTCGGGGAGGGCGGGCTCGATCGTCCGTGAGACGCGGGGCAGCCGATAAGGGGGGAAGCGTAGGATGGTCGATGCGGTGTTCCTGATCTGGGCCGCTTTCTTGGGAGCCGCGATCGGCTCCTTCCTCAACGTCTGTATCGCCCGCCTCCCCGCCGGCGAGAGCGTCGTGAGCCCGCGCTCGCGGTGCCCGGCGTGCGGTGAGTCGGTCAGATGGTACGACAACATCCCCATCCTGAGCTTCGCCCTGCTCAAGCGGAGGTGCAGGAGCTGTCGCGAGCCCATTTCGTGGCAGTATCCGGCCATCGAGGCGGCCGGTCTGGCGATCTGGGTCGGCATGGGGGTCTTGTACGGTCCCACGCCGCGGGGCCTGGTCGGTGGGATCCTGTTCTCGATCCTGCTCGCGATCGCGATCACGGACGCGAAGCACTATCTGATCCCTGACCCTCTATCGGTCGGTGGCCTGGCCGCGGGTCTTGCGGCGTCGTTCCTGCCCGGGCCGCCGACCCCGGTTTTCGCCGCCGTCGGCGCCGCGCTCGGCTTCGTCATCCTGTTCGGAGTCGGCTGGCTTGGTGAGCGAGCGTTCAAGAAGCCGGCGATGGGCGGCGGAGACATGAAGATGATGGCCATGGTGGGCGCGTTCCTCGGTCCGCTGGGCGCCATGATGACGATCTTTCTGGGCGCGCTCACGGGCTCCCTGATCTTCGGGCCCATCAGTCTGAAGACAGGCAAGCTCGTCCCGTTCGGGGTCTTTCTGGCCCTGGGAGCCGCCGTGACCTTCCTGTTCGGGGAACCGCTGATCGACTGGTACGCCCGCTTCCTGTCGTCCTGACGCGAGACGACAGGTCCCGCGCGCCGGACGGTCACCCCGACGTTTTCGCTCCAAGCCGCCCTTGCGGCGGGCCCACGCGCCGCAGACGGGCTCGCTTTACCTGCGTGTCCGAAGCCCGGAGGACCTCGATACGGACCCCCTCTCTTTCGATAGTCTCTCCCGTCTCCGGGACCCGTCCCAGCTCCTCGAGCAGGTAGCCGTTCAGCGAGCGGTGCTCGAGCAGCGGGAACGAGGTGTTGAAGAAGTGGTTGATCTCGCGCAGATCGGCCACCCCGTCCACGAGGATCTCGTTTCGGTTGATGCGGACGATCGGTTCCTCGGGAATATCCGTCTCGTCCACGATCTCGCCGACCAGCTCCTCGAGGATGTCCTCCAACGTGATCAGCCCATCGATGCCACCGTGCTCATCCACCACCAGTCCCATGTGGATACGGCGGCTTTGAAAGTCCTGAAGGACCCGTATGAGCGATACGCTGGATGGCACGAAGAACGGCTCGCGGGCCAGCTTCTTGAGCGGCAGATCCCGCTGTCCCGCCAGCAGCGCCTGGTACACGTCCCGCAGATACAGCAGACCCGTGATGTCGTCCGCCGATTCGCCGTACACGGGGATTCGACTGAACGGAACACGCTGGAGCTCCTCCGCGATGTCGGACAGCGTCCGTGAGTCCTCCCACGCGAAGATGTCCACACGCGGCGTCATGACCTCCCACACGCGGCGGGCATCGAGCATGAACGTGCGCTCGATCAGTTGACGCTCATGCTCCTCGATCTCCCCGGCGCGGTGGCCCATCCGCGTCATGATGCGGATCTCCTGCTCCGTAACCCGCGGGACGTTCGAGGTCGGGGGTAGGAGCGTGCGTACGACGGCCTCGAGCGGAGCGACGAGAGGCCAGAGCACCCGCCCGAGCGTCCGCAGAAGGGGAGCGGCCACCAGAGACAGCGACGCCGCGTTGCGCGCCGCGAAGCTCTTGGGCGTGATCTCGCCGAAGAACAGGACGAGCACCGTCATGATCCCGGTCGCGAGTCCCACGCCTGCCGAGCCGAACGTGAGCGTGGCGGTGTAGGTCGCGACCGACGCCGCGCCGATGTTGGCCACGTTGTTCCCGATCAGGATTGTGATCAGGGCGTGCTCCGGCTTCTCCTTCACCTCTACGAGGGCACGAGCCCCCGGTCGTCCTTCCTCCAGCAGGGCACGCGCCTTCGCCCGGCTGATGGAGAACACCGCGATCTCCGCTCCGGAAAAGAAGCCCGAGATGATGAGGAGAACGACGAGCAGGATGATGGTGCCGATCACGGCGATACCCGCGGCGCCGACTCGCCTGGCACCGGGTCCCCGGGCGGGGCAGTGCTCTCGGGCTCGGGTTCCGGAGGCTCCCCGTCGGTCTCCGTGGTCGGAACGCCATCGCGGACCCGGCCGTCTCCTACCATGAGCGACTGACCTCGATCAGCTCGGCAACCAGGTCGTCGGCGGTCCGTCCGGCGGCCTCGGCCTCGAAGCCCGGCACGATACGGTGACGGAAGACATCGGGTGCGACGGCCCGAACGTCATCGAAATTGGGAACGGGCCGGCCGTTGAGCGCGGCGCGAGCTTTTGCGGCGAGGACCGTGTGCTGGGAAGCGCGTGGACCCGCGCCCCAGCTCACCATCCGCTGAATGAAGTCGGGTGCCTCCGGTTCCGTGGGACGGGTGGCGCGCGCCAGCTTCACCACGTACTCGACCAGGGACGGTGGGGCCGGGATGCGACGGATCAGCCCCTGGAAGTCGTGCAGCTCGCTCGCCGTCACGACCGATTCGATCGTGACGACATCTTCACGCGACGTCAGCGCGGCCACCTCGATCTCCTCGGCCGGAGTCGGATACGAGATCCGGAGCTCGAACATGAAACGGTCCAGCTGCGCCTCGGGGAGCGGGTAGGTCCCCTCCTGCTCGATCGGGTTCTGGGTCGCGAGCACGAAGAACGGTGGCTCGAGCTTGAAGGTTTCCGCGCTCACCGTCACTTCGCCCTCCTGCATCGCCTGCAACAGGGCAGCCTGCGTCTTTGGCGGCGTACGGTTGATCTCATCCGCCAGAATCACATTCGCGAAGATCGGGCCCGGCATGAACCTGAACGTCCTCACGCCGGTGCCCGGGTCCTCCTGCAACACCTCTGTCCCCGTAATGTCGGAGGGCATCAGGTCGGGTGTGAACTGAATGCGGCTGAACTCGAGGTGCAGCGCGTCGGCGAGCGTCGAGACGAGCAGCGTTTTCGCCAGGCCCGGAACGCCGACCAGGAGCGCGTGTCCGTCCGCGAGCAGCGTGATCAACAGGCTCTCGATGATGCCCTTCTGCCCGACGATCCGCTGAGCGACCTGTCCCTCGATCGCTGCCCGGATCTCGCCGAGCTTTTCCAACAGCGCGACGTCGTCGGTGCGTGGACTGGCTTCCATCGTTTCCATGGTCGTCTATGCCTGCCGGGCCTCGATGTGATCCGCCCCCGCGACTGCATTCGGAGCGCATCGAGATGGGTCGGAATCCGGGTGGCCGATCGGCGCTTCAAGGGTCATCTGGAGGGTGTCCTCATCGTGCGGCAAACCTAGAGGTTTTCCGCGTAACGTCAAGCTCTTCCCGTAGCTTGCGATTTTTTTCACAAGCCGATATCATCGCGTCCCACCGGCGGCAGGAGAGCGGTTTCAATGAGTCAGCCAGCCAGCGGGTCGGGCGCGGGGAAACGCGGTCCCGGCATGGCCGGACGACCCCCCGCCGGGGGTCCCCGGGGCTCCGAATCGGCCAGCCAGCTGGGAGAGGTGGCCGGCTTCGGATTGACCATGGCATTGGCCACCGCGCTGTTCGCGTGGCTCGGCTCGCTGCTGGACGGTCGGCTTCACACGGAGCCGCTCTTCGTTCTGGTCGGCGCCTTCGGCGGGTTCGGTGCCGGCTTCTACAGCATGTACTCGCGGCTCGTGTTGCGCGCGAGGAAGTCGGAGAGTGAGCCGCGGGCCGACGACGGTGACGAGGCCGCCGCGGATGATCCCGATTAGCAGAAGAGGAGCCGACGGCACGTCGAGCTGGGCATCCGCCACCGGATACGCACTCGCTACGTTGGCGCTGGTCGCGATAGGCTTGGGTCTGGCGGTGCGCAGACCGGGTCTCGACACGAGCACGGTCACGGCAGGGGCCCTCGCCGCGTGGATCGTGCAAGCGGCGTCGTTCTGGCGACTGGTCGCCAGTCTCGCCGCGGGCCGGAACGCGCTTCGGGTCTGGATCGGCGGTATCGCGGCGCGAGTGGGAGGCTTCGTGGTCGCGGCCGTCGCCGCGGCTTCGACGTCGGTGGGGAACGAGCTACCTCTGGCGTACGGGGTGACATTGGTGATCCTCCTCCTCGTGGAGGCCGTATGGCTGTCGCGGTCCCGGTGGCAGACTGTTTCGGGTAGGCACGAAGACCGCACGCGCAAGGCGGACAGCTGAGAACCTCCAGCGGCGCGCATAGGGAATCGACCGGATGATACCGGAAGTCTTTAGATCGCTCGTCACCCCGATGTGGGGCTGGCTCGTCGCGGTGCAGGGACACGCGATCGAGGTGGTCCAGGAGCACGGCGTGGAAGCGGTCGAGGGAGCGGCCCAGGCCCACGGAGAGGTGTGGGACACCGAGGCCATGATCCACCACATTGCGGATGATCGCGTCATCGATCTCGGCTTCGGCCAGATTTCGCTCGACGCGCTCTCGGTTCCCCCGATCCACGTCGGTGGGCTCGAGATCGACCTGTCCATCACGAGGCACGTGATCTTCCTGTTCGTGGCGACGATCCTCACCATCCTCACCATGTGGGCCGCGGCGCGCGCTTCGCGGAAGCTCGAGCAGGGGGAGAGCGCGCCCAGAGGCATCCTGAACGCGATGGAAGCCTTCTACCTCTACCTGCGGGACGAGGTGGCGTTGGCGAACATCGGGCACGGAGGGGAGCGCTTCGTGCCCCTCGTGATCACGTTCTTCTTCTTCATCCTGTACTCGAACCTGCTCGGCCTCGTCCCGTTCGGGGCGACGGCCACGGGCAACCTCATGGTCACCGCGGGCCTGGCCATCATCGCGTTCGTCGTGATCGAGACCGCCGGCTTCGCAGCGCTCGGGCCTCGAGGGTACCTCGGCACGATCTTCTACGTGCCAAAGGGCCTCAACCCGGTGATGTCGGTGATCATGCTCCTGATCATGACGCCGGTGGAGCTGATCGGTAAGGTGGCGAAGCCGTTCGCGCTCGCGGTTCGACTGTTCGCGAACATGACTGCGGGCCACTTCGCCCTCCTCGCGCTGCTCGGGATCATCATCACATCGGGTGGTTTCGCCGGGGGCTTCGGCGGCTGGTTCGCGATCATCGGACCGCTCCTCCTGGCGCTTTTCGTGATGTTCCTGGAGCTGTTCGTCGCGTTCCTCCAGGCCTACATCTTCGCGATGCTCGTGGCGGTGTTTATCGGGCTCATCCGCCACGCGCACTGAATCCCCGGGGAGCCGGGGAAGGGATCCCGCGTCCGGCGCGGGAAGTGATGACAAAAGAACGGAGAGCAAACCGATGCTGAACATGTTGGCGCTGTTGCAGGAGGCGGCATCCCTCTCGGTGGGCGACGGGCTCGCGTCCGGTCTCGCGGTGGTCGGAGGCGGACTCGCGGTGCTCGGAGCCGGGGTCGGGATCGGGAAGATCGGCGGTCACATGACCGAGGCGATGGCACGGCAGCCGGAGGTGCTGGCGAACATCCAGACCGGCGCAATCATCCTCGCGGCCCTGATCGAGGGAGCGGCGCTGTTCGGGCTCGTGATCGCCGGCTTCATCAAGTGACCATGTCGGGATCGGCAGTCTCGCGTGGACTGACGGGGGGTGTCGCGGTTCTCGCGGCCACGCCTGCGGTGCTTTTCGCGCAGGAGGAGGGTGGCCCCGCGATCATCTCGCTCAACCTGGGCCTCGTGATCTGGACGTGGGTCCTGTTCCTTCTCACGCTCGGGATCCTCGCATGGAAGGTCTTCCCGTTCATCGCGGGTGGATTGGAAGAGCGACAGCGGAAGATCCAGGAGTCGATCGACGAGGCGCGGCGCAGCCGCGATGAGGCTCGCGCGTTGCTCGATGAGCAGAACGAGGCGCTGGAGGCGGCCCGTCGGGAGGCGCAGGAGTTGATCGAGAAGAGTCGTTCCACGGCGGAGAGCCTGAAGAAAGAGATCCTGGCGGCGGCGAAGGAGCAGCAGTCGGCGATGCTGGCCGATGCACGGCGGGAGCTCGAGATGGAGCGCGATCAGCTCCGTGAGGATCTCCGACGCGAAGCCGTCGAGATCTCACTCAGCGTCGCCGGGCGTCTGATACGGGCCCGACTCGACGCGGACGAGAATCGGCGGCTCGTAGAAGAGTTCGTCTCCGAGCTGAGATGACGGACCGCTCATGAGGGGATCCGCCGTCGCCCGCAACTACGCCGCGACACTCTTCGAGCTCGCGGAGCGGGAGAAGAGCGTCGAGCGCTACGGGGAGCTGATCGCCGAGGTGGCGGCACTCTACGAAAAGGAGTCCGCCTTCCCGCGCTTCCTGGAAACGCCCCGCATCGCGCTCGCGGATAAGAAGGACGTGCTTCGCCGCATCTTCGAGGATCAGGTGCCGGAGCTCTTCATCCGGTTCCTGCTGGTGGTTTTGGAGCGGAGGCGACAGCGCGTTCTTCCGGAGATCGCGGAAGCCTACCAGGACTCCCTCGATGAGCAGGCCGGTCGCCTGCGGACCGCCGTCACCCTGCCGTTCGAGCCCGACGATGGGTTGAAAACCCACATCGTCGGAGTCCTCGAGAAGCGCTTCGGAAAGCAGGTCGTGCCCGATTTCCGGCTCGACCCGGCCATCCTGGGCGGCTTGATCGTACGGGTCGGCGATCAGCTGATGGACGCATCCCTCCGACGCCAGCTGGAGCGGTTGAAGTGGGAACTGATCTGACACGGAACACAGTCGATATCGGGACGAGACGCAGATGACGAGTTCGGAGAGCGCGCTTCGCGCGAGCGAGATCAAGAAGGCCCTTATCGAGCAGATCGATCGCTACGAGGAGGAGCTTCAGGTCGAAGAAGTCGGCGAGGTCCTCGAGGTGAGGGACGGAGTCGCACGGATCTGGGGTCTCTCCTCCTGTGTGGCGAACGAGATGCTCGAGATCACGTGCCAGGAGACGGGTCACATCGTCATCGGCCTCGCCGCCAACCTCGAGGAGGACAACATCGGGGCGGTGATCCTCGGGAACTACCTCGAGCTCAAGGAAGGTGACGCGGTACGTCGCACGGGCCGCGTGCTTTCCGTGCCGGTCGGGCCGGCGATCTTGGGGCGCGTGGTGGACGCTCTGGGGCAACCGAAGGACGGACGCGGGCCGATCGAACACGTCCGCTACATGAAGGTCGACCGAAAGGCGCCCGGGATCGTATACCGTCAGCCCGTGAAACAGCCGCTACAAACGGGCCTCAAAGCGATCGATTCGATGATCCCGATCGGGCGCGGACAGCGCGAGTTGATCATCGGGGACCGTCGCACCGGTAAGACCGCAGTCGCGATCGACACCATCATCAACCAGCGGGACCAGAGCGTCGTCTGCGTCTACTGCGCCATCGGACAGAGAGGCTCGAACATCGCGGGCGTGGTCGAGAAGCTGCGCGAGGAAGGGGCGATGGACTACACGGTCGTGGTCGCGGCCAATGCCAACGAACCGGCTCCGATGCAGTTCATGGCGGCGTACGGCGCGTGCGCGATCGGTGAATATTTCATGTACGAGGAGGGCCGCGACGTACTCGTCATATATGACGACCTCTCGAAGCAGGCCGATGCGTACCGCGAGGCCTCGCTCGTGTTGCGGCGACCGCCCGGGCGCGAGGCCTACCCCGGGGACGTGTTCTACCTGCACAGCCGCCTGCTGGAGCGTGCCGCGAAGATCTCGGAGGATCCCGCCGCGGTCGAGCGACACCCGGACATCAAGAAGGCGGGCGGCTCGCTCACGGCGCTCCCGATCATCCAGACACAGGAGGGTGATGTCTCCGCCTACATCCCCACGAACGTGATCTCGATCACGGACGGGCAGATCTATCTGGTGAGCGACCTGTTCCACTCCGGGATCCGCCCGGCCGTGGACGTCGGCATCTCGGTCTCACGCGTAGGTGGGAACGCTCAGATCAAGGCGATGAAGAAAGTGGCTGGGCGCTTGAGGCTCGACCTCGCCCAGTACCGCGAGCTGGAGGCGTTCGCCCAGTTCGGCACGGAGCTGGACAGGGCTACGCAGCGGCAGCTCGACCGAGGGGAGCGGACCGTAGAGATACTCAAGCAGGGGCAGTACGCGCCGGTACCCGTCGAGGAGCAGGTGATGGTGATCTTCGCCGCTACCCAGGGTCATCTCGATGATCTGGCCGTGGCGGACCTCAAGCGCTGGGAGGTGGGCTTCCTGGAGTACATGCGATCGCAGGAGCCCGAGGTGGGGAAAGCCATTCGTGAAGAGAAAGTGCTCTCGGAGGACACGGAAACCGCTCTGCGGAAGGCGATCGACTTCTACAGCGGCATGTTCAGGACCGGCAGCAAGACGACGAGTGCAGCGTCCGCCGATGAGGCCGCCGTCGAAGAAGCCGTCGGCGGTTGAGTCACACCGGGTTGCGGGCGCGAGGCTGATCGATGGCCAAGGCGAGAGATCTCCTGCGACGGATGAAGTCCGTCGACAACACGCGCAAGATCACGCGCACCATGGAGATGGTGGCGACCTCCAAGCTGCGGCGCGCGCAGCAGCGAGTGATCGAGTCGAGACCCTACTCGACGAAGCTGTCGGAGGTGATCACGCGTCTCTCGAGTCCCGAGCTCGCGGAGCTCCAGCCGCTCTTGAGGCAGCCGGCGGAGATTCGCCGCGCCGCTGTGATCCTGGTGACCAGCAACCGCGGACTGTGCGGGGCATTCAACGCGAACCTGATCCGGAACGCTCAATCGCTCCTTTCCAGGCTGGCGGACGACGGTGCGGAGACCGAGCTCCACGTGATCGGGAACAAGGGGATCGGATACTTCCGCTTCCGCGCTCTCGAGATGGCGACCGCCCGAACGGACATCGGCGATCAGCCGACCCCGGAAGACGCGCGCTCCGTGATCGATGACATCAGCGAGCGCTTCGTAACGGGTGAGCTGGATGCGGCGTACGTGGTCTTCTCGGAGTTCCGCGGGATGGTGAGCACGCCGCCGGCGGTACGACAGGTACTGCCGGTCCAGCTCGGCGAACAAAGGGGTCCACAACCCTACTATATCCTGAGTCCATCGGCGGAGGAGATCCTGTCCGAGCTCCTTCCGCTGTACGTCCGGAACTCGACCTTCAGCGCGCTGATCGAGACGGCCGCCGCCGAGCATGCCGCCCGCCGCACGGCGATGAAGAACGCGACCGACAACGCAGAGGACTTCCTGACGGATCTGCGGCGCACGTACAACCGGGTGCGGCAGGCCGAGATCACGCAGCAGATCGCCGAGATCATCGGCGGAGCCGAAGCCCTCGAGGCCTGAAGACGCGGCGACAGCGGTCGCCCATACGCATCAATCGCTCCAGCGAAGCCGCGGAGCCATCGCGAGGAAAGCATGTCAGAGCAGTCGAGAGAGCATCACAGGGTGGGGAAGGTCGTACGGGTCATCGGCCCGGTGATCGACGCCGAGTTCGACCCCGAAGATCTACCCGAGATCTATAATGCCCTCGAGCTCGAGTGGACCGACGATGACGGCCGGGTGCACCTGCTCGTGTGCGAGGTGGCACAGCATATCGGACGGAACCAGGTGCGCGCCGTCGCGATGGATTCCACTGATGGAGTGTCGCGCGGGATGAAGGTCGTGGGCACCGGGGAGCCGATCACCGTACCGGTGGGAGAGGCGCCCCTCGGACGGATCCTGAACGTCCTGGGCCAGCCTGTCGACGAGATGGGTCCCGTGGAGGCGAAGGAGCGCTGGTCGATCCACCGTCCCCCGCCGACGTTCGAGAACCTGGAACCGAAGACCGAGATCTTCGAGACGGGGATCAAGGTCATCGACCTGATCGCTCCCTACGTAAAAGGCGGAAAGACCGGATTGTTCGGCGGCGCCGGCGTCGGCAAGACCGTCATCATCATGGAGCTGATCAACAACATCGCGCAGGAGCACGGCGGCCGATCCGTCTTCTGCGGGGTGGGTGAGCGCACTCGCGAGGGCAACGACCTGTGGTTGGAGATGAAGGAATCCGGCGTCCTGAAATCCACCGCGCTGGTGTACGGTCAGATGAACGAGCCTCCCGGCGCCCGGCTGCGAGTGGGGCTCGCGGGTCTCACCGTCGCGGAGTACTTCCGCGACGTCGAGGGCCAGGATGTGCTCCTGTTCATCGACAACATCTTCCGGTTCAGCCAGGCTGGCTCCGAGGTCTCCGCCCTCCTGGGCCGCATGCCCAGCGCAGTCGGATACCAGCCGACCCTGGCCACCGAGATGGGGAACCTCCAGGAGCGCATCACGTCGACGACGAAAGGCTCGATCACGTCGGTCCAGGCGATCTACGTGCCGGCCGACGACCTCACGGATCCGGCGCCCGCGGCCGCGTTCACGCACCTTGACTCGACCACGGTGCTTTCTCGCCAGATCGCCGAGCTCGGGATCTACCCGGCTGTGGACCCGCTCGATTCCACGAGTCGCATCCTGGCGGCCGATTTCCTGGGCGAGAGGCACTACGCGGTCGCCACTCGCGTGCAGGAGATCCTGCAGCGGTACAAGGACCTGCAGGACATCATCGCCATCCTCGGGATGGACGAGCTGAGCGAGGAGGACAAGGTGATCGTGAGCAGGGCGCGGCGAATCCAGCGTTTCCTCTCGCAGCCGTTCTTCGTGGCCGAACAGTTCACCGGAGTCCCCGGACGCTACGTGCCGCTCGAGACCACGATCGACTCGTTCGAGCGAGTCGCACAGGGCGAGTTCGACCACCTGCCCGAGCAGGCGTTCTACATGGTGGGCGGGATCGACGAGGTCATCGAGCAGGCGGAACGGCTCGAGGGCGAAGCGGCCTGAGCCCGCGCGCCCCCCCGGTAGACCAGCGAGCGAAGACGAGCCATGGATGAGATCACGAGCGGTGGCAGTGCCCGGCTGATGAAAGTCAGCGTCATCTCGCCCGCGCAAGCCGCGTTCGAGGGCGAAGCCATGGCAGTGATGGCACCCGCCCACGACGGACAGGTCGGGATCCTGTATGGCCATGCCCCCATGGTGACGCTACTGGGTACGGGCCAACTGGTCGTCCGCAGCCCGGACGGCGAGCACCGCTTCGACCTGTCGCGAGGCTTCCTGCAGGTGGTCGACAACGAGATCTCCGTTCTCGCGGAGGCCGTGCAGGTCCTCTGACCGATACGTCCAGACGAGCAAGTATGCCGTTCGGGCGCGGCCCGTGAGGAACGTGCTCACCCCCGCGGAGTACGTGGGCCCGTACGCAGACCTGGGAGGAGGGGATGATGATGAAGAGTGTGCTACGAGCCGTTCTGGCAATCGGCGCCCTGACGGTGCTCGCCCTGGCTGGCGCGCGCGACGTCCAAGCCCAGACCATGTTCGGCGCCGAGGTGCTGTTTGGCTCCGACACCGACGTAGGACTCGGGGGGCGGGTACACTTCGACCTGGCACCCAGCGTCCCGAACCTCGAGATCATGGGATCGTTCGACTACTTCTTTCCTGACGGTCCCAACGATTACTGGGAGATCAACGGGAACGCCTGGTACCGGATCCGGACCAGCGCTACCCAGACGGCGGTTCCGTATGTCGGGGGTGGGCTCAACATCGGGCACATCGATAACGCGGCCACCGAGGACAACACGGACGTGGGGCTCAACCTGGGCGGGGGCGTGCGTTTCCTGTTCGAGAACACGATTCCGTTCCTCGAAGCGCGGGTCACGATCGGGGGGGTGGAGCAGCTCGTGATCGGCGGCGGAGTGCTGTTCGGCCGCTTCTGAGCGCCCTCTCCGAAGGCGTGCAGGCGGACGAGCCCCGATCCGCCGGATCGTCAGGATTGGTGTGACGATCCGCCCGTTGACACATTGCGACACAGGCGTTATGATCACTGGCCGTCTACCGAACGGTGTATCACTCGGTGGCGGGTCCGGCCCGCCACCCAGCGGTGGCGGGTTGCTTTTTGACAATCAGGTAGTGGTGTGAGTGTAAACGTCGAGTGCGTTTGAGGTCGCTTGATGTCGTCTTTTTTAGATGGGGTCAAGCAAGTAAGGGCGTACGGTGGATGCCTAGGTACAGGTCGGCGATGAAGGACGTGGCAAGCTGCGAAAAGCCAGGGGGAGCTGCAAGCGAGCTTAGATGTCATCCTTCCGCTGAATACATAGGCGGTTGGAGGCGAACCGAGGGAACTGAAACATCTAAGTACCTCGAGGAAAAGAAAACAACAGTGATTCCCTGAGTAGCGGCGAGCGAACGGGGAACAGCCCAAACCGCGGAAGCGTGACAGGCGGCAGCCGTTGCTTCTGCGGGGTTGTAGGGATGATCCGTGAGGGTCTGCCGGCCTTCGGAGCGAGCGGTGCAGTGAGTCGAACACGGATGGAAAGCCGGGCCATAGCGGGTGACAGCCCCGTAGGCGAAGCTGACATCGAAAGCTCTGGATCGTTTCCTGAGTATGCCGGGACACGTGAAATCCCGGTTGAAACCGGCAGGACCACCTGCCAAGGCTAAATACGAACCTGTGACCGATAGTGAACTAGTACCGTGAGGGAAAGGTGAAAAGCACGCCGGGAGGCGGGTGAAATAGATCCTGAAACCGTATGCCTACAAGCGGTGGGAGCCTGGCGTACCCCTTCGGGGGAGCGTTCGGGTGACCGCGTGCCTTTTGCATTATGATCCGGCGAGTTAGTCCTCAGTAGCGAGGTTAAGCCGTTCTGCGGCGGAGCCGAAGCGAAAGCGAGTCTTAACTGGGCGTATAGTTGCTGGGGCTAGACCCGAAACCAGTGTGATCTATCCATGGCCAGGCTGAAGCGCGGGTAACACCTCGTGGAGGGCCGAACCGTTGTGGGTTGAAAACCGCTCGGATGAGCTGTGGATAGGGGTGAAAGGCCAATCAAACCTGGAGATAGCTGGTTCTCCCCGAAAGATATTTAGGT
>JBDHHV010000011.1:0-54466 GCA_039589195.1 Gemmatimonadota bacterium
CCCTGGAGCTCGAGGAAGCTACCCCACACGCCTACCTCGGCCCGGAATCCCTGCCCGGCGAGCGTGTGCGCGCCCAGCAAGAGCGCGAATATCGCCCCGAGCAGGCTACGCCAGGTGGCGTTCATGACGATTCTCCAGAGGCTGATGACCCTTTCGTGGAGGGCCGTCCTATCGATACCCAAACAACATCGAGTACACGATCAACAGGATGAGCGTGACCCCGATCGCCAGGACCGTCATCCCGAAGACCTTGAAGGCCTTTTCCAGCTTCCTCGGGTACGCCTCTACCAGCTTGTTCTCCAGCCTCCCCGACTCGACCAGCTCCTCGTATTCGCGAGGTTTGTCCCGCTTGAGCTCGTCCACGGGTACGTGCCCCGTGAAGATCACCGGATCCATGGGGAATTTGTCGAGCCGGAAGTGCGTATTGAAGAAGTGCACCGTGAAGATGAAGGCCACGGCCAGCAGCGCTTCATCGCTATGGATGATGGTCGCGACATTGACCGTCCACCCTGGAAGCAGTACGGTGAAGAACTCCGGGAACCAGAGCAGGAGACCGGTGGACCCGATCACCATCATCCCCCAGAAGACCGCGAAGTAGTCGAACTTTTCCCAGTAGGTGTAACGTCCGTAGTGCGGCCGCTCGCCCCGCCCCAGGAACCACTTCATCGAGCCCCACAGCTCCCGGAGGTCGTTCCGGTTGAAGACGAGGGAATCACGGTCCGTGATGAACTGCCACCACGTCTTTTCTCGCCGCCGCTTTTGGCGCCGCAGCTCCCGGAGATGGACCCCGAACACGACGATCAGCGCGATGGCCCCGAGTCGGTGCAGTACGCCCGTTACCGCGAACCCACCGAGCGCCCCCGCGAACACCTGTGCCCAGACCATGTGAGAGAACTTCAGGGCCATCCCGGTGAGGGCCAGCGTGAAGAAGCTGAGTAGCATTACGATGTGGAGCGTGCGCTGGAAAACGGTGAACCGCTGGTACACCTTCTCGCCCGGCTTGACGACGTGGCGCACCTTCCACTTCTCGGGCGAGCGCGACAGCCGGAAGAGCCACGCGAGCGTGTGCAGGATCGCGAAGCTGAGCGTTCCGATCAGCAGCGCGGTCATCGCCCAGAACGTCCAGAACAGGAACGGATACTTGTCCGGGTCGTGGTGCGTCGCGTGCGTGAGGTAGCCGGTGAAGCGGCGGTTCACCCCCGTGTGGCATTGCGAGCAGGTCTCGATGATGTTCCGTCGGCTCAACATCGAGGCCGGCTCGGTGGGTGGCAGGATGTTGTGCGTCCCGTGGCAGTCGTAGCACTTGGCAGCCCCGGCCTCGCCCAGCCTCGACACCTTGCCGTGGAACGTGTCGAAGAAGGTCTCCGATTCATCCACATGGCACCGGCCGCATTGGTTCATCATCGACAGCCGGAAATCGTCGAGATCCGTGCGGCTGATCGTGTGCGACGTGTGGCAGTCCTCGCACGTCGGTAGCTCGTGCTCGGTCTCGCCCTCCGCTCTTCGGATGGCGTGTATGCTGGTGGCGAATTTCTCCTCGATCCCGTGGTGACACGTCCCGCACGTACCGGCGACGTTGTCCGGGTGGATGCTGGACAACGAATCGCTCGCAGGCAGCTCCCGGTGCGCCGTGTGGCAGTTCGAGCACGTCGCGGTCACGACGAGGCCGCTCTCGATCAGGCCCGTGCCGTGGATGCTCATCTCGTAGCTCTCCACGGGGTTGAGGACGTCGTCGTCGATGCGGACGGCGGCGGCCTCGCCGGGGCGGTGACACCGGGCGCAAAGATCGGGGACATTACGCGGATAGGTGGGCGACTCGGGCGATTCGTGGCCCAGCGTGGCGTGCTTCGCGTGGCAGTCCAGGCACACCGGCGCGTCCGGGTCGCCCTGCGCGGCCAGCCGGCCGTGCATACCGGCTCCGTACTCGTCCGACTGCTCCTCGTGGCACACGCCGCAGTCGACACTGCTCGCGGTGGCGGTGGTGCAGGCGCGCAAGCCCGCAGACAGCCCCGGGGTCACATCGTCGTGACACTGCGCACACGCGGTTTCGCCATGAGCGCCAGCGCTGTACGCCACTTCATCCACGTACAGCGAGACGCTGTCGCCGTTCGCCACCCCCCCGAGCTCCGGATCGCCATGGCAGCGCATGCAGTCCTGGTTGGAGGCACCCGTCTCGTAGAACACCCGCCGGATCCTGTGCGGCGCGTGACAGTCTACGCAGGCAGGAATCACGTTCGGGTTCTCCTCCCACAGACGTCCCTCGATCACCTGAACGTGCACCTGCTCGATCAGCGTGTGACATTGCGTGCAGGTCGCCGCCACGTTCTCGTGGTGGATGCTCGAGCGGCGGTCGGTGTGCGGCAGGATGTGGTGTGACGTGTGGCACGACGTGCACACGGCCGTCACGGTCAGACCTTGCCGGAACAGCCCCTCGCCGTGGATCGACTGCGAGTAGTTCTCGAGGATCCGGTCCTGCGGGATGTTCCGTTGCAGGGACACCTCCGTCCCCTCGTGGTGGCACTCCCCGCATAGCGCGGGGATGTTCATCACGGCCGTTCGGGAGGTCGGGTCCGTATGCGACTTCACGGCGTGGATGCCGTGGCAGGTCGCACAGCTCGGGGCGAGTGGGTCGCCGCGGGCGGCAGCCTGACCGTGCAACGACTCTGCGTGGAGCTCGCCCTCCACGTGGCAGGAGCCGCACTGGACCGCTGCCCGGTCTTCGGCGTGCGGGAAGGGCATCGCGCCATGGCAGGTCGTGCACCCGAATCCCGCCGCACCGTGGACCGAGCGGGCGACCATCTCGGGTCGCACCACCAGCCGGCTCGGGCTCGGCTGCCCCTGGAAGAAGTCCGGGTTCGTGTGGCACACCGCGCAGGTGGCGTCATCCTGGGCCAGCGCGGGGGTCACTCCTGGGCCTTGGAGCGTCATGAAGCCGGCCAGCGCGGCGATGGCCCCCGTGCGCAGCGCATGCACGCTCGCTCGCACACCGGTGCGCGGGATCATCCTCCCCCGAACAAGAGCGCCCACAGGATCAATCCGATCAGGAAGAGCCCGATCGACAACCCCACGAGACCGAGAGACACCGACCATGCGTACGCCGTCTTCGTCGGTGGCGGCGCGAACCGCTCCTCGAGTCGACTGCTCTCGATCAGCCGCCGGTACTCGAGCGGGTGCTCCTCCTTCATGTAGGAGAGCGTGGCGCGCCCCGTGAACATCACGACGTCGATCGGGAATTTCTCGGGGCGAAGGTTCACGTTGAAGAAGTGGATCGTGAAGATCACCCCCGCCGCCAGCAGCGCTTCGATGCCGTGGATGATCGTCGCGACGTTGAACGCCCAACCCGGCAGCACGTTCGAGAAGAACGTCGGGAACCAGAGGACCAGTCCCGAGCCGCCGATCACCGCCACCCCCCAGACCTCGCCCCAGTAGTCGAGCTTGTCCATGTAGCTCCAGCGGTCGAATCGGGGCGGTTGCCCCATTCCGAAGAACCACCGGAACGTCTGCGCCAGGTCCTGGAAATCCTTGGGTTGCGGGACCATCGAGTCCGGCCCCCAAAAGAACCGCCTCCGGTTCGAGCTCTTCGAGATCCGATACGTCAGCTGGCCGACGTGCAGGAAGAAGTACGCGAAGGTGAGGACCGCACACACCCGGTGGATGTACGCCGCCGCCTGGAAGCCACCGAACAGATTGATCATCCCCTTCGCCCACGGCGTGTGGGAGAACAGGAGCGGCGTACCTGTCATGACCAAACCGAAGAACGAGATGATCACCATGAGATGGAGGACACGCTCGATGGGGGAGAACCGCCATACGTAGGGCCCGTGGCCGCGGTCGGAGGACGCGATCTTCTTCACGCGCCCCCCCTCCACTTTCTCTTTCGCTTCGTGGGCGGCTTACCACCCGCCTGATGGTACGCGTGCGGACCGCGCCCCCGGATCCGATCGATCGCGACCCGCCCCAGCCACAGGAAGGAGTGAAGCCCGAAGAACGACCATACGCTCACGAGCAGCGTGGTCATGACCGCCCAGGTCCAGAACAGCACCGGGAAGCGCTCGCGGTCGCGGTGATCGCCGTGCGCGTAATAGCGGACGAAGCTCGCATTCGCTTGCGGGTGACACTGTCGGCAGGTGCGGATGAGGTTGCGGGGGTGGATCGTGGACTCGCGGTCCGACGCCGGCAACATCAAGTGAGGAGAGTGGCAGTCGCTGCATTTGGCCGTGAGCGCGAACCCCAGTGCGGTGACCTGCCCATGGTACGTTTCGAAGTAGGTGTCGTACACCTGCTGGTGGCAGGCACCGCACTCCTCGACCACGCCGACGAACCATCCGGGCTCGTTTGCCCGGACGATCTGGTGCGAGGTGTGACAGTCCGTACACACGGGCGGCTGCCGGATCTCGCCGTCGGCCGTCACGGTCGGACCGGCGGTGCCGTGCGCCGAGCGCTCGTAGCGCTCCCGGATTCCTACGTGGCAGGCCTCGCAGGTAGCTGCCACATGGTCGCGGTGCACCGATGACCGCGGGTCCCACCCGGGAAAGACATCGTGCCCGCGGTGGCAGTCGTTGCACGTGGCGGAGACCGCCAGGCCGGCCCGCGACAGCGCCGTGCCATGCACCGTCTGGTGGTACTGCTCGACCGCGACCCGCGCCTGGGTCTCTTCGGGGGCGGTAAAGTACTCGTCGATGATGTGCTCGTCCGCGTGACATCGCGCGCACATCTCGGCCACGTTCAGCGGGTGCGTCTCCGCCCGCAGGTCATCCGCCCGGTACACCCGATGCGGGGTATGGCAGTCCACGCACCGGGCGCCATCGCCGCCGTGCTCGACATCCTCCCCGTGGATCGAGATCGTCCACTTCTGTCCCGCCTCCGCGTGGCAGGTCTCGCATGGGAGGGCGGACGGTGCGGGGTGCGGATAACCCTGCGCAGGCGCGGGGTGACACGCCGCACACGGGAGATTCGCGTGCACGGTCTCGGAGACCAACGCCTCGGGCACGAACAACGCCGAGTCCTGCGCGGGGGTGGCCCTCTTCCCGGCGAGGAACACCCGGTTCGCATGACACACTCCGCATGCGACGTCTTGCCCGGCCTGAGGTCTCCCGACTTCTGCCGCGGCGGGCAGGCCTCTGACCTCTGACGGGGCCGACCGGTCGACGTCGGCCCCTGCGTAGGCGGGTGGGTCGAGTCCTCCTACCGAGACGAGGAGTAGAACGAGCGGCACCCCAATCCACGGGCGCACGTCGTCACCTCCTTTCCTCGGCCTGGTCCGGGTCAGGCTCGCCCAGAGCCGGAATCCTGTGGCAGATTACGCAGTCCATCGGCGCGTTGTGCTCGACGCGGTCCACGTGACAGACCGTGCACACCTGCCGGGTCCACTGTGTGATGCCGGCGACGCGCTCTCCGTGACACGCCTCGCACCCGTCGTGCGCGACCCGCGGGTGGATCGCCATGGCGCCTTCGGCGTGACACGCGACGCACGACGCCTCGGGCTGGTGGTGCAGCGCGTGGCAACCCTCGCACACCGACGTCTCGGGGCTCATGTCGGGCGCGGTGTGGCACACGGCGCACGGCAAGCCGCCCTCCCGGTGCACCGTATGAGAGAACTGCCCGATCGGGGTTTGTCGCACGGCCGCGGGAGCCCCGCCGGGGCCTTCGTGGCAGCGGCCGCAGACCAGCGGCTCGACCCGGCGGTGGTGGCACCCATCGCACGAGGCCCGGTCCGTGAGGGTCGTACCGCCGTGCTGATCCAGGGACGTGTGGCAGTTCGAACACGTCATCCCGCCGAGCACGTGCGGAGCGTGATCGAACGGACCGCCCTGGAATTCGACCCGGCGACGCTCCTGCCCCAGGTGGCAACGCAGACACACGTTCTCGCCCACCGACGTGCCGAGCGCGACATCGGGCACGCGGTAGGGCAGCCTGCCGAGCTGGACAGCATCTCGGACGAGATCCACGGCCGTCACGAGGAGCTGGTCGGCGTACGCGATGTTGTGCGCGCCTTTGCCGCGGCTCACGAACTCGACGTTCTCCTCCGCCAGCCGGATCAGGCTGTCCGCCCCCGCTCGTCCGGCCACGGACGCCGATCCCAGGGTACGGCGCGCCGCGCTGACCACGCCCGCCACCTGAGTCACGCGCCCCCGGATGCCGTCCTGCCAGGCAGGCAGGATGTTGGCGTACCGGATCCCGTGACACGAGAGACACGTCGCCTCTCCGGCCAACTGTACCTCTTCGTGACCGCGGATCTCCGTAGGGAGAGCGTGGCACCCCTGGCAGGAGACGCGCGCCTGGTACATCGCACTCGGCATGTCTTCGGTGCCGTGGCCGCCGATCCCGGCGTACATGCGACGCTGCTCATCGTGCGCCCGTTGGTGACAACCCTGGCAATCCAGCTCGAACGTGGCCTCGAGGGGGACCAGCCGGTGCGCGATCGGCGTGTGGCACTGTTGGCACTCCACATTGTGCTGTGCGATGTGCACCTGGTGGACGAGCGTGACGTCGTCGAATTCGGCCACCCGCTCGGGTCGGTTGTGGCACGTGAAGCACCGGTCGCGCTCCGCCTCCCCGTTGCCCACGGTGACCTCGGCGTGGCAACCCGTGCACGAGGTCAGGTCCTGGACGTACTGATCGTGGTCGACGACGAACCCCGCTGGTGACTCCACCCTCGGCAGGGTCCGGTGGCACCCCGTGCAACCCGCGATCGGCTGGTCGGCTGGACGGTCCTTGAAGTGGCACAGGTTGCACGTGGATATGGTCACGGCCAGGTGGTCGCCCTGGACGATCTGCGAGTGGCAGCTCGTGCAGCGCAGCTGCTTGCCGCGACGGAGCTCCCCGAGGTGCTGCGTGTGGTCGAAGCGGATGCCCTGGAAGGCCACCACACCTTCCAGCTTACGCTCGGAATGACACCCCGACCGGAGGCAGGCGGCGTCCTCGATCTCGGCCCACGGCTTCGTCCCGTACGAGCCGGTGACGTACTTCACCACCTGGTTGGCCGCCTGGAACTTGCCCATCGCCTCGGCCTTGATGCCGGGCGCGTAGTGACACTCGATGCACTTCACGTCGTTGTGCGAAGATGTCTGCCACGATTCGTAGTACGGCTCCATGATGTGGCAGTTGAGGCAGAAGCTCGGCTGACCACTGTACTCGACGAACCCCACCGTACCCAGAAGGAGCACGATCACCAGCCCCACGCCCACCTGGACGGTGATCTGCGCACGCCGTGAGAGGCTGCGGAGCCACGTGCTCATTCGACCCATGGCTACAGATCTTCCGTGCCGACGGTGTGCAGCTTGAAGCTCGCGAACGCGATCGCGGCCAGTGCGAAGAACCACACCGGAATGAGAAGCAGCCGGTGCTCCCACCTACGCTCCTCGCTCACCTCGGCAGCGGCGCGTACGGCCCCCGATACAGACGCCACACGCAGACCCAGGTCCTCGAGCTGCTCGAGATCGAGGCTGTGCTGTACGAGAGCGATCTGCTCGTAGGCGGTGCGCGCTGCCTGAAAGCGGAACCGAAGGTCGTCCACCGGGCGTCCCGCGCGTTGTAGCTCCTCGAGCGCGCCCTCGGCTTCCTCCATCTGCGCGGCCGCGCGCAGCACCCGCTCCTGGATCTCTTCCCCGAGGGGCCCTACCTGGCTGTCGGTCGCATGACACGCAATGCAGGCCTCTGAGATCCCGTCGATCGGCACGGGCTGCGTGCTGTGGTTGGCGTGGCACGCCGTGCAGCCCGGCAGGGCGCCGGCCGCCGCGGCCTCGCCGTGAAGCCCCCCGTTGAAAGCCTCGCGGACGAGCACGTGGCATTGACCGCACACGTTGGAGATCTCGGTGACCGAGGGCGGCAGCGCCGCGTGCGAGCCGTGGCAGCCGATACAACTCGGCGCGGCGAAGTTCTCATCCTGGAATAGCGCTTCGCCGTGCGCGCTCGATCGGTATTCTTCGAACTGGATGGTGGGCAGCCCGTATCGCCCCATCAGGCCCTCGTCCTCGTGGCACCGCCCACAGGTAGCGGGGATCGCGGTCGGATGCGTGTTGCTGCGCGCATCGTCCGGGCGATGGATCGTGTGCGCGTCGTGACAGTCCGTGCAGGTGGGCGCGTCCTCGTTTCCCTGATCGAGGAGCAGCTGACCGTGCCGGCTGGATCGCAGCTCGGCGACCTGGTCGGCCGGGATGCCGTACTGCCGCATCAGGTCGACGCTCGAGTGGCACCGGCCGCATAGCTCGACGGTCTCGACCTTACCGGGGGATCCGATGAAACGTCCGACATGGGCGTCCGCGATCTCGAACGCTCGAGGATCGCCCCCGTGGCAATCGCTGCAGCGGATGCCGCGCTCGGAGTGCACCCCGAGCGCGTGGCATACGATGCACCCGTACACGGAGTCCGGGTGCGCGCTCAGACCTGCCGTCTGCTGCGCCGAGACCGGTCTGGGATTCGTGGCCGTCAGTACCCCGGTGACCCCGAGGCCCAAAAACGCCAAGCGGACGAACGGCCTCATGGGCTTCCCGTTCCCCCGGGCGGTGGACCCGGCTGCGGATCCGGAGGCGGAGCCGGTCGTACCGGCTCCGGTCCGACCTCCGGGATCGGGGTGCCCGCGTCCGTCGGCACAACGACCTCCTGGGCCGGTGTGAGGAGCTCGGGCGCCGGCGGAGCGTGCAACTGACGACCGGCCACCCAGGCCACCAGGAAGACCAGGAAGAAGGCCGAGGCCAGGGCCACCGCGACAGGGCGCTCCAAGCCGCTTGCCGGCTCTGCGATCGAACAACGGGATCAGCGCGAGGCTTAGAGCGAGGAGCGCGACCAGACCCAGACCCCATGGGCCCAGGTAATGGAGCAACGCGCGGGTGACGTCGACGACCACCCACGTCGACACGATCTCTTCGGGCAGTTGCAGCGGGTTGGCCGGATCGCCCACAGGACGCGGGTAGAGCGCCGCCAACGTGATGACCGCGGCCGTGACCAGCACGCCGACGACGAAGTTGCGCAAAAGATGCGTCGGGTAGAACGGCACGCCCGGATCGTCCTTCGGTGCTCCACGTACAGGCGGCGCGGGACCGTGCCGCCGGGCCATGCTGATGTGAAAGCCCAGAAGGCCGAACACGAACCACGGAAGGATAATCACGTGGATGGCGAAGAATCGGCTGAGCGTCGCACCCCAGACGAACTCGGCCCCGGTCAGAATCCGTACGAGGAAGCTGCCCACGATCGGCAAGGCGCCGAGCGTGCCGAGGGCCTCCGTCACCGTCCAGTAGGACCACTGGTCCCATGGGAGAAGGTACCCCGTCGCCCCGAAGGCGAGGATCAGGAGCAGGAGGATCAGCCCGACCAGCCACACGCTTTCGCGCGGCGGCTGGTAGGCGCCGGAGAAGAACACGCGCGCCATGTGCGCCAGGACCGCGATTACGATGAGGCTCGCCGCCCACACGTGCATATCACGCATGAGCCAGCCCATGCGCACGTTGGACACGATGTGCTGTATGCTCGCGTACGCCTCGCCGACGGCCGGACGGTAGTAGAGCGCGAGAAGGACCCCGCTCACGACCAGGAGCATGAACAGGAGGTACGCCACCCAACCGAACAGGTGCGCCCACCCCACGTGCGAGGGCACCGGGTTCCGGACGACCTCACGGAAGGCCTGGTCGATCGGGACCCGACGGTGGATCGGACCGTAGGCCAGCCCGAACAACCGCAGGACTCGCAGCAGGCCAGGGTCCAGGCTCGCCTTGACGTCGGCCCGGAACTGGCCCAGCGAGGCCGAGACGCGGCGCCTAGCCGCCTGAAGCCGGCTGCGTTGCGACATAGACGACTCCGTTCCGGACGTACACGGGGTATCGGTGCAGCGGTTCGCGCGTCAGTCCACGCACGACGTTCCCCCGTAGATCGTACACGGCATGCGTGCACGGCGAGACCACCCTCAGAGATTCTTCATCCCAGCGCAGGATGCACCCATCGGTCGGCGACGTCCCCTGCAGCGCGTGGTACTCACCCTCCTCACGACGCACGACGAGGATGACCGTTTCGCCCCAATTCTGGACGCGACTCGATCCGACCGTGAAGTGCGCTTCGCTCTCGATGCGAATCGCGGGCTGGGTTTCGGGAACTTCGAGGTGCTCGCCAGGCAGGACGTAGAGGGCCACCGTCAAGGCGGCCCCGGTGAGCATTAGGAGGATGACGGCCGCGAGAAGCAGCCCGTTCAGATCGAGGCCAGGTCTCTTTCCGGTCGCGTCCGCTTTCATCGGCCCCGCCTCCCGAGCGTGCAGCGGCGACCGGCGGGTGTCAGGCACCCCCGCCGGCTACCGCCTCGTGTCTTGTCGAACGCGACGCGACGCTGCAGCTCGTCAGCCGGCCGGTTGGTGACACAGGGTGCAGAACTGGTCCGCCCTGCCCTCGTGCGAGGCCGGCACATCCGGAATCGCCTCCATCGCCCCGGCCGCGTGGCACATCGTGCACGCGCTCCGACCCTCGAGCTCGTGCGAGATCGCCTTCGCCTCGGCGGTCTGTATCGCGGCGTCGGCGGCATGGCACCACAGGCAGGTTTCGTCCGGCCGGCCGGTATGGCTTTCCGGCACGCTCGGAATCGCCTCCATCGCGCCCCCGTGGCACGCGAGGCAGGCGGCGCGGCCCTCCAGATCGTGCTGGACGACCGCGGGTTTCGCCGCTCCCTCCTGGGCGGCGACGGTGGCCACGGCCGGTCCACCGAGGATCGCGACCATCGCCATGATGGGTCCCAAACGCCTCATGTTCGTTCGCTCCATTTCCAGAGTTACCGCACCCACTCGGTCCTCGAGCGCGGTGTCCGTGTCTTAGACTTCGCGCGGTGCGCGTCCGTCACGCCGGATGGGCATCACACCCCTCCTGTGAACGG
Source organism: Gemmatimonadota bacterium (assembly GCA_039589195.1). Lineage (GTDB taxonomy): Bacteria > Gemmatimonadota > Gemmatimonadetes > Palauibacterales > Palauibacteraceae > JBDHAC01. The sequence goes on from JBDHHV010000011.1 coordinate 10,850, forward strand.
GCCGAGGGTCACCCCTCGGCCCGCATGATAGCCGTCGGATCCGCGTTTCGTTACCGGGGAACCCTGTTCAACACGTTCTCGAGCTCGAGATCCCAGTCACGTACCACGTTCGGCGACACGCCGTATTCGGCCTGGACGGCCTGGATACTGGCGATCAGCAGCGCCTCGACCAGGAACGGGTTGTGGGCGGTCGAGCCGACTACACTCAACGTGCCGAAGTGCTCTCCTCCGAACTCGGCCAGCGAGTGGTTGAACAGCGCACCCTCCGCCACGGTGAACGTCGGGTTCCGGGCATCGATCTCACCCCCCTCGGCCTCCCCGTTCGGATCCACGACGTCGAGCTGGCCGTGCAGCTGGTCCGCGAGGAACTGGATCGTGCCCGACGAAGCCGTCAGCGCGGATGAAGCCGCCGTCTCGTCCGCGTGGCAGCCGCTCCCGGTGCAGGCGGCGAACGTCCGCTCGGTGGTGTTGAGGGCACAACCCGTCTCGAAGCCCTCCGGGATCCCCTGAGCGTCCACACATGGGATCGGCCGGAACAGGTGGCCCGTCGACTGGAACACGAAGTCACCTGTCCCCGGGTCGGTCACCTGGAACATCGGCAGGTGACACGACGTGCACAGGGTCGGGTTTCCGGTGCTCCCGTGCGAGCCGCGGATCTGGCCCTGATCGATATTCGCGTTGGGCGGGAACCACCCCGCGTCGCCGACCAGCAGCGCCGCTTCGGGCGAGTGCGGGTGCAGCCCGTGCGACGAGTTCGGATCGGGCACGGTACGACGATTGTGGCACTGCGTGCACAGGTGCAGCTCGATCGCATCCGTGTCGACCGGGAAGCGGAGCTGACCCTCGTAAATGCTGTCGTGCGGGTCGTGGCAGACGACGCACACCTGCGGGAGGTTGGCGCCGTCCTTCTCGACGTAGTCCGCGTTCTCGCCCCATTTGACCAGTGTCGCCTGCCCGACGTGGCAGCCTCGGCAGCTTTCCCTCGTCATGGCCGTCGAGCTGCTCACCAGGCTGGAGTGCGGCGAGGCGAGCCACTCCTCGACAAACGGATGGTGCGTCCCTTCGTGGCAGTCGCCACATCCCCGACCCATGTCGAGGTCCACCGCTGCTTCCGCCATCGGTTTCCCATCCGCATCGGGGTTGCGCGCGTGTGTCTCGCCGGGGCCGTGGCAGCTCTCGCACTGGACATCGGTGTAGCGCTCGTCCGCCGTGCTTTCCCACCCCCCGTCATCGGTCGGGTTGCCCCTCGGGCCCACGCTGTGGCAGCCCTCGCAGAACTCCTGCGCGTGGCCGCTGTCCTGGAGCGAAAACCACGCTTCCGTGTGCTGCGTGAGCTCCCATTCGCTCTGTTGGCCCACGTGGCAGTTTCCGCACACGGTGAGCTTCTCGACCCCCTCATCGTAGCCGAGGAATCCGAGCGCGTTGGCGGGCGGGTCATCGAAGAAGGGCCGCTCCACGAACACCGTCTCCTCGTCCGTGCAGCCGGCGCTCAACATGCCGGCGAGGAGCACGAGACCGGCCCACGCGCGCAACGTATGCTTACGTGAGGCATTCATGGTGATCACCTGTATCGTTTGCGTTGTTCGAACACTCGATTTGCTCATGTTCTGGCCTCGCGCATGACTTGGCCTCGCGGGCGCAGATCTCGGTCGCGTCCGCCCCGGATCGACCCAGCGCACGCACAGGGCTGCAGGTGCAAGTCCCGCACCCGCACCGCGACGGCCGGATCCCCGCGTAACAAGCGGCTTTCCGGGCGCTCGGCGACCCCCGGCCCCCACCGGGATGGGACAGTGTGCGACTTTCGCCGAACCAGATTGCCCCGCAGCCGTGATCCGTCGAGCTGGAACTCCGAAAACGTATGACAGCTCGGGCTCGCTCCGGCGCCATGGACGGGACGCGCGGCCGCGCCCCGGAGTCCACGTGGGTAGTGGCGTACCTTTCGTGCGACCGCATAACTCCGTACTGGCCAATAGTATATATCTATAATAATGTCATACAAGATCTGCATTGTCCACTATTCGGGCGGAGCGACGCCGATTGGCGGCCCGCGGTCGAGCTTGTACATGGCGGGCGTTCGACCGTTCGTCGAACCGATGAGATCGGACCGAGGCGAGACGGCCGGGACCTCACCCAGAGCTCTCAGCGGGGATATAATGCCCCGGTGACGCCGACGACAGGCCGACGGCTCGAACCCCTAACCCCGCACCGCGACGTCGACTACGGGAGTATGTCCGTCAGGCATAGGGCGTGCTCGTGACCTGATTGGCGATCCGCGGTCCGGCGTCGCCGGGTCTGCGGCGGAACACCGGCCGGGTCCCGGAGTTCGACCCGACGCGGTGCCGTGCCTCCACGTAGCGAGGCGGGCGCCGGGCCGCTATTCATGACGGACCGGCTCGAGACGAACGGGATTCTCAATTCGAAGGTATAGGCTTCGGGAGGCTGACGATTTGAAATCGAGAAAGATCTGGATGCTGGCGGGCTTGGGCGCCATCGGGGGCGCGATCGCGCTGCTCGTCGCGGGTGGCCTGAGCGAGAACATGGTCTTCTTCCTCACTCCCAGCGAGCTCCAGGCGCGTGGGGCTTCCGTGGTCGATGCACCCATTCGACTCGGCGGTCAGGTGAAGCCGGGGAGCCACGACTGGAACGCGGACGCCCACGTGTTGCGGTTCGTGATCACGGATGGCGCCGCCGAGGTCGACGTGCAGAACGAAGGGGCGCCGCCACAGATGTTCGCGGATGGGATCGGCGTGATCCTCGAGGGACGGTATGGCGAGGACGGCGTGTTTCACTCCACCAACCTCATGGTCAAGCACTCCAACGAATACAAGCCCCCTGAGGAGGGCGACGACCCGCACGAAGCCGTGCGCTCGTTGATCGATGACGGCACGGGAGGGTGAGCCTTCCGGGCTCTGATTCCTCGCTCCCCGAGCGTGAATCGCAGGGTGAGCCGGACGATCGTTCCTTACCGGTGAGGGTCCAGTGTTGAGCACGATCGGATACGCGTCGATCATCGCGGCGTTGCTGGCCGCGCTGATCATGGCGGTGGCGGGATATAGGGCCGGGTTCGCCAGGAGCGGACTGGCGGCTGGCACGAGCGGCCAGGCCGCGGCGGACATCGCGCGCCGTGCCAGCTATTTCTGCTTCGCCGCGATGACGGTGGCCATCGGTACCATGGAGCTGGCGCTCCTCACGCACGACTTCAGCGTGGACTACGTCGCGCGGGTCGGGAGCCGTGAGACGCCGGCCTACTACACGGCCATTTCGCTGTGGAGCAGCCTCGACGGCTCCATCCTGTTTTGGGGCTGGATCCTGGCGGGGTACGGCGCGCTGGTCGCGTTCGTCCGGCGAAGAACGGCGGGCGACCGGCAAACCCCGCTGTTCTCGGCCGTGTTCGGCACGGTGGGGCTGTTCTTCTTCGGGCTGCTCATAGGGCCCGCGAACCCGTTCGGGCTCGTGGATCCGGCCCCGCTGAACGGCCCCGGGCCGAACCCGCTGCTCCAGAACCACCCGCTGATGGGGATCCACCCACCGATGCTGTACCTCGGGTTCGTGGGTCTCACGGTTCCGTTCGCGTTCGCGATCGCGGCGCTCCTCAGCGGGAACCTCGAGTCCAAGTGGCTTCGCGACGCGAGGCGTTGGACGATCGCGGGGTGGGCATTCCTTACCATGGGGATCATCGGGGGCGGCTGGTGGTCGTACGAGGTGCTGGGTTGGGGTGGCTACTGGGCATGGGATCCGGTCGAAAACGCCTCCTTCCTGCCGTGGCTGACGGCGACCGCGTTCCTGCACTCGGCTATGGTGCAGGAGCGCCGCGGGATGCTGAAGACGTGGAACCTGACCCTGATCATCTCGACGTTCCTGCTCACTTTGCTGGGGACGTTCCTGACGCGCTCGGGGATCCTCGAGTCGGTGCACGCGTTCACCGAAGGCCTGATCGGACCCCTGTTCCTGGGGTTCATCGCGCTGACCGCGCTCGCCTCGCTCGGTTTGATCGCCTGGCGTAGCGACCGGCTGCACGCGCCCGGACAGCTCGACGGGGTGGTCTCGCGCGAATCCGCATTCATCCTCAACAACCTCCTGTTCGTGGCTTTCACGTTCACCGTGCTGCTCGGGACCATGTTCCCGCTCATCGTGGAGGCCGTTCGGGATCAGAGGATCAGCGTCGGGCCGCCCTACTTCGACATGGTGGCCAGCCCCATCGGTCTGGCGCTCCTGTTCTTGATGGGAGTCGGCGCCGTACTCCCCTGGCGGCGCACGACGGGTGAGCAGCTGAAGCGCGTGTTCCGCTGGCCGATCCTCGTCGGCATCGTGGCCCCGCTGGTGGCGTTGGCCCTCGGCGTTCGGAAGCCGTACCCGCTCATTACGCTGGCGTTGGCCGGCTTCGTGGCCACGACCATCGTCGAGGAATTCCGCCGCGGGCTGGTCGCGCGCCGCAGGATCTCCGGACGCTCGCACCTGGTCGCGTTCTTCGACCTGTTCGCGCGCAACGGACGCCGTTACGGCGGGTACGTGGTGCACACGGGCGTCGTGCTGATCGCGCTCGCGCTATCCATCTCGGGGACCTGGAAAACCGAGCGCGAAGCGACGCTGCGACCGGGTGAGCGGCTACAGATCGAGGAGTACGAGATCGAGTTCACCGAGCTGTTCGGGCGCGAGGAATCGCAGCGGTACGTCGTGGGGGCCACGTTCACCACGTACCGGAACGGTCGGGAAATGGGCGAGGAGCATCCCCGGCTCAACTTCTACCGGAGCTCTCAACAGCCGATCGCCTCGCCCGCGGTCGCGAGCTCGCTCACGAAGGATCTGTACCTGACGCTGATGGCGTTCGACCAGGAGGAGAACCATGCGACCGTCCGCGTGATCGTGAATCCCGCCGTCGCGTGGCTATGGATCGGCGGGGGGGTCATGGGTCTGGGGGCGCTCATCGCGGTCTGGCCGCGGCGACGCACGGCCGTTCAGACTTCGGGTGAGTCGCTTCTGGTGGCGGCACTCGGCTCCGATGGTGGCGCGCCGACGGTACCCGAGGCCACGGGCTCGATCGAGCTCGAAGGGGTCGCGACCGAAGGGGTCGAGGTAACCGCGGAGGTCGGAGAATCATGAAGAGGAAACTCGCGGCGTGGGCGATCCCCGCGGCGGCCGTTCCCGCGCTTCTCCTGCTGGCCTTCGGGCTGACGCGGAACCCGCAGAACCTCCCTTCGGCCCTCATCGGCCGGGATGCCCCGGGTTTCGCGCTCGAGTTGATGGCGTCGCCCGAAGCGGCCGTCGCATCGGAGGAGGTGCCCGATGAGATCGGAACCGAAGATGCCGTCGACCCGGCGCAACTCGTTTCCGAGAGCGGTTCCGTCGCTGCCGCAGACATGCTCGCTCTCGAAGATCTGCGCGGGCGCGTCGTGATCCTGAATTTCTGGGCTTCCTGGTGCATCCCGTGCCGCGCGGAGCACCCAGCGCTCGTGCAGGCCTCGCAGACCTACTCCACCGACGACGTGGTGCTGCTCGGCGTCCTGTATCAGGACACCGAATCCAACGGCATCCGGTTCATGCAGGAGTTCGGGGGGCACTGGCCCAGCGTCATGGACTCGACCTCCCGGACAGCCATCGACTACGGGGTCTACGGCGTTCCAGAGACGTTCTTCATCGGGGCGGACGGTCGCATCGCCAACAAGAACGTCGGACCGGTCAACTGGGCCATGATTACCCAGACGGTCGACTCGCTGCTCCTCGAACGCTCGGCACGGGGGCTGGAGTCCGCCTCCGAATACGAGCCGCTCGAGACGACGCCGGAGCAGCAGGACGACACGTCGGAGGAGACGGAGCGATGAAGCCCCGTGCGAGGATCGCGGTGCTGGCGCTGTCAGCTGCGCTGATGAGCGGCGTTGGGACGGCGCTTGCCCAGGAGCCATCCGCGTTGCCACCGGCGGAGCTGGACAACGCCACGGCTCAGGTCGCGGCGGAGCTGCGCTGTCTCGTGTGCCGGGGGCAATCGGTCCTGGAATCGAACTCGCAGCTCGCCCAGGAGATGAAGGGCGTGATCCGTGACCGGCTGGCCGGCGGCGAGACCCCCGACGAGGTAAAGGCGTACTTCGTCCGGAGCTATGGCGAGTACATCCTCCTCAAGCCGGAGGCGCGCGGGGTCAGCCTGCTCGTGTACGTCCTCCCGGCACTTGCGCTGCTCGGCGGCGGTCTGCTGCTGTTCCGGTTGTTCGGTCGCTGGACCCGACCGGCCGCCGCCACGTCGGTCCCCGGCTCCGCGGCGGCGGTCGTTCCACAGTCTGAAGCGTCACCCACACCCATGTCGCCCGACGCGGGCGCCCCCCTCGAGTCCGAGCTCTCCCCCGAGGAACAGGCCTGGCTCGAGGAGAGACTCCAGGGCAGCTAGCGACAGCCGGGGGTCGGTGCGGCAACGAGGCGATCCCTCACTCTCGAACGGGCGTGACCGCCACAAGACCGTAGTGCACCCCACCGCACGCTGATGGGGTGATCCCCCCCGCTCATCTCCCTCCACGCTCTTCCTGCACACAACGGGATGGGGACGTGATGCCCACCTCGGGGCTCTTAGGCCTGGCGCTACGGGGCTTTCCCGCTCGGCCCATCGAGTTTGGGGGGCCTTGTGAGGAGATCCCCTACATCGGGACGCGGTGTTTCTCCGACAAGACGGATAAGGGAGAGGCGGTTAGCCTGAATAGGGCGGAGGCGTCGTCCAACGCGCTGGCAACCCACCCATTCGGGCGGGCTCCGTTGGCGGCGTTTGGCCTGCTGTCGCTACGCCCTCACCGGCCGCAGGGCCGGTTGTCCAAAGGAAGTGAGGTGCCATGCCACAACAGGCTGTCCGCCTTGCGGTGATCTTCGCACTGGTCGTGGCCGCGTTCGTGACGGCACGCACCTTTCTCGTTCCCGAGACCTTCGGTGATCGGGGGCCCTACCGCGCCGCCGCGGTGGATGCGGTGGTCGCCCGCGAGATCCAGTACGCGGGTCACGAGGCCTGTTCGACCTGTCATCGCGGGATCGCCGAGCAGCGGCTCGCTTTCAATCACCGTGGTGTCGTGTGCGAGGTGTGTCACGGCCCCGCGGCTGCCCATGTGCGAGGTCCACTCGACGTAAAGCCGCCCGCCCCCCGAGAGCGGGGCTTCTGTCCGCTGTGCCACGGGTACGATCCGTCGCGCCCCACCGGATTCCCGCAGATCAACCCGGTGGCGCACAACCCGCTGACCCCGTGCATGTCGTGCCACGACCCGCACGCGCCCGAGCCGCCGACCGTCCCGGAGGAGTGCGGGGCCTGCCACGGCCAGATCGCGCGCCAGAAGAGCGTGTCGCACCACGCCACGCTGCCATGCATCACCTGCCACGAGGCCGACGATTCGCATAAGACGGCGCCGCGGTCGGTGCGCCCCACGAAGCCCACGGAGCGGAGCTTCTGCGGGACGTGCCACGCCGACGACGCACCGAGCGCTTTGAACATCCCGCGGGTGGACCTGTCGGAGCACGGTAATGACTACCTGTGCTGGCAGTGTCACTACCCCCACTACCCCGAGACCGAATGATGAGGGAAGCGGGCGGAGCCATGACGCGCGCGGATGGCAGCGCCCGGCGGCGGAACCCCGACGAGCCTCCGGCCTGCCCGGCGATCGATGACGGGACCAGCGGCGCGAGCGAAGCGGGGGAAGCTCTGGCCCGGCGCGAATTCCTCGCGGAGGCGGTCAGGGCCTGTACGCTCGGCGTCCCGATCCTGCTCGGCATGGTTCGCGTGCCCGACCTGTTCGCGGAAGAGGGCGCGGCGCAGGAGGGGTATGATCCCACCGAGCATTACTACGGGATGGCCGTCGACATCTCCAAGTGTATCGGGTGCGGCCGGTGCGTTCAGGCCTGCAAGATCGAGAACGACGTGCCGCCGGAGCCCCACTTCTTCAATACGTGGATCGAGCGTTACGTCATCGATACCGAAGGCGAGGTGACGGTCGACAGCCCGAACGGGGGGTTGGAAGGGTTCCCGGCGCCCGTCGCCGAGGGTGGAATCCGGCGCACGTTCTTCGTGCCGAAGCTTTGTAACCACTGCGACAACCCACCCTGCGTCCAGGTGTGTCCGGTGGGGGCGACCTTCACCACCGAGGACGGGGTCGTGCTCGTCGACGACGACTACTGTATCGGGTGCCGATACTGCATCCAGGCGTGTCCGTACGGGGCGCGCTGGCTGCACCCCGAGAAGCGCGTCGCCGCCAAGTGCACGTTCTGCTACCACCGCCTGACTCGAGGTCTCGTGCCCGCGTGCGTGGAGGTGTGCCCGACGGGGGCCCGAATCTTCGGCGAAGTGAAGGAGCGCGTCACACCGCTGGGACGGTTCATGCGCCTCAACGACATACAGGTGCTCAAGCCGCACCTGAACACCAAGCCGAAGGTCTACTACGCCAATCTGGACGGCGAGGTGAGGTAGACTATGCAGGGCTACATGTACCCGAACGAGTTCGAGCTCCCGTGGGGCTTGCTCGTGGTCGTCTACCCCTTCGTCACGGGCCTGGTGGCGGGCGCGTTCATCCTCGCTTCCCTGGAGCGCGTGTTCAACGTGAAGGAGGTGGAGCCCACCTATCGCCTGGCGCTGCTCACGGCCCTGGCGTTCCTCCTCGTCGCTCCGCTCCCGCTCCTGGCGCACCTGGGTCACCCGGAGCGCTCGTACGAGATCTTCCTCACGCCGAACACCAAGTCGGCCATGGCCATGTTCGGCTTCGTCTACCTGTGGTATCTGGCGGTGGTGCTGCTGCTCGAGATCTGGTTCGAGTACCGTAAGGACCTCGTCGTGTGGGCCCGGAGCGAGCGGGGGGTCAAGAAGTGGATCCATTACGCTCTCACGCTGGGGGCGACCGACCTGTCCGAGAGGGCGCTGCGGTTCGACGACCGGGCCGGGCGGTGGATCACGATCATCGGGATCCCCTCGGCCTTCCTGCTGCACGGTTATGTCGGCTTCATCTTCGGATCGGTGAAGGCGAACCCGTGGTGGAGCAGCGTGCTGATGCCGGTGGTGTTCCTGTTCTCTGCCATCGTGTCCGGGATCGCGCTGGTCCTGGTCCTCTATATGCTGGCGAGCATGGTCCGGTGGAAGTCCCTGGACATGAAATGTCTGGACAAGCTCGCCGTGTTCCTCTTCTTCGCGATGGTGGTCGATTTCTCGCTGGAATCGCTCGATTTCGTCCATCGCCTGTACGAGTCCGAGGAGTCCATCGAGATCCTCTCGGAGCTGGTCCAGGGGCGTCTGTTCATCAGCCTCATCGTGCTCCAGATGGTCCTCGGCACGCTGTTGCCGCTGACCCTGTTGGGCTTCTTCTCGCCCGCCCTGACGAGGAGAGGGGTCGACAAGACCAGTCCGGAGTTGCGGCGGCTCATCTATCTGACGTGCGGCATCTTCGTGCTGATCGGGATCTTCAGCATCCGCTGGAACGTGGTGATCGGCGGTCAGCTGTTCTCCAAGAGCCTGCGAGGACTGACCCTCTACAGGCTGGAGCTGTTCGGGGTGGAGGGCCTGCTCATGTCGGTCGGGCTCCTCGTCCTGCCGCTCGTGATCCTCTGGGGGCTCGTGAAGATCCTCCCTCCGTGGCTCGAACCGGAAGAACCGGAGCCTGCGAACCCGAGCCAGGCAACCTAGGGTGGCGCGCGCGATCGTCGCGGACGTCCTGGAGGGCCGGCGAATGAGACCGAGACGGCCGGCCCATGACCGGAGACCCAAAGAGACTCGATGGCCCAGCCACATCGGGACACAGTGTCCCGCGCACCCCCGGACGACACGCTGGTACCTTCGTACGGGAATATACGTATCTATAATCTGTTCAATCACTTACGCGTTTGGCGTCGCGGGCCGCTGGCACCTGGTATCGGCCTTGCGACGTCAACCGCCGGTACGAAACGCCTCATTCCCCAAACCATTGGGTAGCGTCTTGACGCTGGCGGAAACAGCCGATTTCGCAGGTCTTCGACCAGCTGGGGTGAGACACATCGGGGCGCATGCGCGCGACCCTGTCACCCTGCGTGCCAGTTCCCCACGCTCCATCACGAGAGCCCCGACCGTCCACCCGGATCAACCATGCGGAGTGAGCCCATGAAGACCGATATTAGCCGGGGAACGGCCCCGGATCGTCGTTCGTTCATCGCGCTTGCGGGAGCAGCGGCCGCCGGCGCGCTCGTCGTCCGCTCCTCGACGACGGCGCACGCCCAGGGCGCCACCGACGGGATGGACGCGCTCGAGGTGATGCACCGGGACCTGGACCGCGCGCTGGCCAAACCGGTGGAGGAACGTGACTGGGGGATGGTGATCGACACGCGGAAGTGCATCGGGTGTCACGCCTGCGAGGTCGCCTGCATCGCCGAGAACACGCTTCCACCGGGCGTGGCGTATCGTCGCGTGCCGGAGCTGGAGGTGGGGGCGTATCCGGACGTGCAGCGCGTCTTCATGCCGTCCAACTGCTTCCAGTGCGACAACCCGCCGTGCCAGGGCGCGGCCCCCGAAGGCGCGATCACGAAGCGTCCCGACGGTATCGTGGAGTTCGATTACGCGCAGCTGACGGATCCCGCGGTCGTCCAGGCAGTGACCGAGGCGTGCCCGTACAAGGCCGTCAGCCACGACGAGGGCGGCGCCTGGACGGACGGCACGCCCGCGCCGCAACCCTACGAGACCCTCGATGCGCCCGAGTACGGGGTGGAGTGGGATCGGGCCGAGGGTGGGCTGCCCGCCGGGGCCGCTCGCAAGTGCCACTTCTGCGTGCACCGTCTGGAGACGGGCCGACTGCCCGCGTGCGTGACCACGTGCCTCGGGCGGGCGATGTATTTCGGAGACTTCAACGATCCGACGAGCACTGTCTCGCGACTCGCCGATTCCGAGCCGGGTCTCCGCGTTTCGGAGTCGCTCGGAGCCCAGCCAAGAATCCTGCACCTGGCGGACGATCCAGCCACGTGCCAGGCCTGCCACCAATAAGGGGGTCAAGGTGACCGGGAACGGAATGAACAATCGGACAGATACATCGTCGAACGGCGAGCCCCCGCATGGTGTGAGCCGACGCGAGTTCGTCGGGCAGGGCGCCATGCTCGGCGGCTGCGCGCTTCTTCTCAATCGCGTCGCATGTATGCAAGGAGACCTCGCGCGCGATGCGGCCGGCGCGTTCTCGGACGCGGAAGCGGCCCGTCTCGCCGAGAGCGGCGAGACCATCTATTCGGTCTGCCTCCAGTGCCACACGGCCTGCCCGATCAAGGCGCGCGTGTACGACGGCATTCTGGGGAAGATCGAGGGCAGTGCGTACTCGCCTCAGAACATGCTGGTCCACCTCGATTACGAGACGCCGCTCGCGGACGCGGCCAGGATCGACGCGAAGCTGTGCCCCAAGGGTCAGTCGGGGATCCAGTCGCTGTACGATCCATACCGCATTCGGAGCGTCCTCAAGCGCGCGGGCCGACGGGGCGAGAACCGGTGGGCGTCGATCCCCTTCGATCAGGCCATCCGCGAGATCGCCCGGGGCGGCCGCCTGTTCTCGGGCGTCGCCGGAGAGGAGGACCGCGAAGTCCCCGGCCTGGCGGATCACTATGTCCTGAGTGACCCGGCGGTCGCCGGCGAGCTGGCCTCCGACGCGTCTGCGGTGGCGTCGGGCGAGCTCACGATCGAGGAGTTCAAGACACGGCACGCCGACCACCTGGATCTCCTGATCGACCCGGATCACCCGGACCTCGGGCCGAAGAACAACCGGTTCGTGTTCCTGGCGGGTCGGATCGAGCACGGGCGGAAGGAGTTCTCGCAGCGGTGGCTCCGGGATGGGTTCGGTTCGCGCAACTGGTTCGAGCACACGTCGATCTGCGAGCAGTCGCACCACATCGCGTATCAGCAGATGACGCACCAGTGGAACGGCAGTGGCTGGGGGGGTGGCCGGACGCACATGAAGCCGGATGCCCTGAACGCCGAGTTCGTGCTCTATATCGGCACGAGTCCGTTCGAGGCGAACTTCGGGCCGCCGATCATGGCCGAGAAGATCACCGAGGGGATCGCGACCGGGCGGCTCAAGATCGCCGTCGCCGATCCACGGCTGAGCAAGACGGCATCCAAGGCCTGGAAGTGGCTGCCGGTCAAGCCAGGTACCGACGGGGCGCTCGCGCTCGGGCTCACGCGCTGGATCATCGAGAACGACCGCTTCGATCGCCCGTTCCTCGAGGCCGCCAACAAGGCCGCCGCCAGTGCGGCGGGAGAGGTGAGCTGGACGGACGCGAGCTGGCTGGTCGAGATCGCGGACGACGGCCCGGCGGGCTATCTGCGCGCCGATGCGGCGGGGGTCGGGTCGGCGGAGCAGTTCGTGGCCGTCGCGGGCGGCCGCCCCGTGGCCGTGGATCCGGCGGATGGCGAGGACGCCGTAACCGGCGACCTGAGGTATGAAGGCCAGGTCGGCGGGCGTCGCGTGAAGACCGCCTTCCAACTCCTGTGGGAGGAGTGCTCGTCCAGGACACTCGCGCAGTGGTCGGACATCTGTGGGATCCCGGTGGCGGACATCGAGGAAGTGGCCAGCGAGCTGACCGCCCACGGGAAGAAGGCGTCGGTGGAGCTGTACCGCGGGCCGGTGCAGCACACGAACGGGTACGCTACGGCGCAAGCCCTGATCGGGCTCAACATGCTCATCGGGAACATCGATTGGACCGGTGGACTGATGAAGGGTGGAAGCCACTGGCATGAGATGGGGGATCGTCGCCCGGGGCCGTTCAACATGGGCGAGCTCCACCCCGGGAAGAACCGGAACTTCGGGGTCAAGCTCAATCGCGAGGGAAGCCGATACGACGCCTCCACCGTGTTCGACGGCTACCCGGCTCAGCGCCCCTGGTATCCGTTCACCAGCAACGTGTATCAGGAGGTGCTCCCCTCCGCGGCGGCCGGCTACCCGTATCAGGTCGGCGCGGTCTTCATGCACAAGGCCACACCCGGGATGTCCGTACCGACGGCGAACTCTCAGATCGCGGCCATGGCCGATCTGGATGCGGTTCCGCTCCTGCTCTCGTGCGATATCGTGATCGGGGAGTCCTCCATGTACGCGGACTACATCTTCCCCGACCTGTCGGTGTGGGAGAGATGGGCCACCCCGCACATCACGCCGGACTGCCCCACGGTGGTCTCCAAGGTGCGGCAGCCGATCGTCGCGCCCATCCCCGAGATCGTCACGGTGTTCGGCGAGCGGATGCCGATCTCCATGGAGGCGATGATGCTGGCCCTGGCCGAGGAGTTGGGCCTGCCGGGGTACGGCCCGGGCGGGTTCGGCGAGGGAGGGGACTTCACGCGTCCCGAGGATTACCACCTGCGGCTGGTCGCGAACCTGGCGGCCGGCGACAGTGAGGGGGACGAGGTCCCGGCGGCGGACGCCGACGAGATGGAGCTGTTCGTGCGCTCACGCCGACACCTGCCGCCCGAGGTGTTCGACGCGGCCCGCTGGGAGGCGGCCGTGGGCTCCGACTGGTGGCCCCACGTGGTCCATCTGCTCAACCGCGGTGGCCGCTACGAGAACTTCGACGGCGCGTACCGTGGCGACAAAGTGGCGCACCAGCACAAGAGCATGATCCGCTTCTATGTCGAGACCGTGGCGCTCGCGCGAGACTCCATGACCGGCGAGCGGTTCGCGGGAATCGGAAAGCACCTGCCCATACTCGATTCGATCGGGCGTGAGGTGCCGGATGCGGAATACCCGCTCATCACGGTCACGTACAAGGAGATCTTCGGCGGGCACTCGCGTACCCCGGGGAACTACTGGATCACCCAGATCGCACCCGAGAACGCGGTGTGGATGAATCGAGCGACGGCCGGGGAGATGGGCCTTCAGGCCGGTCAGGAGGTCCGGGTGTCCTCGGCCTCCAACCCCGATGGCCGCTGGGAGCTCGGGAACGGCCAGACGAGGGATGTCGTAGGCAGACTCAAGCTCGTGCAGGGAATCCGTCCGGACGTCGTCGCGGTCTCGTGGCACTACGGCCACTGGGCGTACGGCGCCGAGGACGTGGAGATCGACGGCGATGTGGTGCCCGGAGACCCCCGGCGCGGCACGGGGCTGTGCACGAATTCGGTGCTTCGGGCGGACCCGCACCTGGGCGATGTCTGCCTGACCGATCCGATCGGCGGCAGCTCGTCCTTCTACGACACGCGGGTCAAGGTGACGGCTACGGCAGGCTAGGCGACCGAGCCAAGACCGGCAGGTCAGCCAAGCGGGCCGGCGCACACCCCTGGAACCTGAGGCGGATCCAGTGACGGTGGTGAGAAGCCCCGTGCGGAGTGTGCGTCGGACCGCCCAGCCGGGCGGTTCCGCGGGTCACGCGATTCCAAACACCGAGGTGCGGCAGGAACCGGTACGCGCCGGTCGGCCACACTCAATGATAGAAAGGGGCAAACTGTGAGACGGTTAAAGTGGGGACTGATCCTACCGGCTGCGTTGCTCACGCTCCTGGCGATCCACCCGCAGGCTCGGGCGCAAGAGCTCCCGGACTGGGTGGATCGGCTCAAGATCAGCGGCCTCGCGTTCGGGGATTACTACTGGCTGGGGAGCCACCACGACGAGGACCTGGAGGGTCGGAACGGGTTCTGGTTCCGGCGCATCTATCTCACCTTCGACTTCGGGCTCAGCGAAGAGATCGATTTCCGGCTTCGCTTCGAGGCCGCCTCGCCGGGGGATTTCGAGAGCAGCAGCACGATCTCGCCTTTCGTCAAGGATGCGTGGGTCCGGTGGAGGGGCGACCTGCACAGCGCCATCATAGGGCTGTCCAGCACGCCCACGTGGGATGTGCCCGAGGGCATCTGGGGGTATCGGAATGTCGAGAAGACGCCCCTCGATCTCCAGAAGATGGGAGGCTCTCGCGACCTGGGTGTCGCCCTCAAGGGTCAGTTCGACGAAGGCGGCAAGGTCCGGTACCACGCCATGATCGGTAACGGATCCGGCACCAAGGGTGAGACCAACGCCGGAAAGAAGGGCATGTTGGCGCTCTCGGCCCACCCGGGCGAGGGCTTCCTCTTCCAAGTGTCCGGAGATTTCGAGAGCCGGCCGGGCGAGACCGATCGCACTACGATTCAGGGGTTTGCTGCGTGGGAGGGCGATGATGGGCGGGTCGGCGTTCAATACGCACACCAAGAGCGAGAGGTGGAGGACGGGGACGACATCGACCTCGACATCTTCTCCATTTTCGGCGTGGCCCGGCTCTCCGACCGCGTTTCGTTCCTCGCGCGTTACGATCGCATGTTCGACCCCAACCCGGACGCCGGGACGATCTCCTATATCCCGATGGATCCGACGGCGAAGTCGAACCTGCTACTCGCGGGCTTCGATTTCGAGGTGGTCGACCGATTCCACCTGATTCCGAACATCGAGGTCGTGTTCTATGATGGCGTGGGCGGCGCGGAGGCCCCGAGCACGGATGTAATACCGCGCGTCACGTTCTCCACTACCTTCTGAGCGACACGAGCCGACACGAGCCAAGGAGAGACCATGAGCCAGCTCCCGGAGCCACCGCCGACCTTCAAGGCGTTCACCGAGCGGCACCCTGAGCTCGGAGAGGCCTGGGAGCTGATCGCTCGCGCGGGCCGTAAGGGCCCGCTGCATGGCGAAACGGTCCGGCTCGTGAAGTTGGGCATCGCGATCGGAGCCCTGCGAGAGGGCGCCGTTCACGCCAGCGTGCGAAAGGCGCTCGCGCACGGCATCGCCCCCGAGGCGCTCGAGCAGGTGGTGGCGCTTTCGGCGGGCACGATCGGCATGCCGGCCACGGTGGCCGCGTTCACGTGGGTGCGCGACCGGCTCGAGCTGACCGAAGACTAGAGGCCGGCACGATCGATCATGCGCATCCTCTGTGTAGCGGGTCGGTCGGGGACGGGAAAGACGACCCTGATCGAACGTCTGATCTCGCACCTGCCCCTCGACCCGGGCCATGTCGGGTTGCTCAAGCACACGCACCACGCTCTCGAGTGGCACCCGGCCGGCAAGGACTCCACCCGGTTCCGGGACGCTGGGGTCGGGGCCGTGGCGGTCTCCGATCCGGTGCAGAGGGCGTGCTTCGTCCGCTCGAGGGAGGTCGGCCGGGATCCCAACCGGCCGCCCGCTCGTCGGAGCGATCGCGAGTCGAGCGAGCCCCAGTTGCGGCTCACGCGCTCTCTGGCGGAAGACTGCCGCTCCTTTCCGAAGGAGACCCTGCTCATCCTGGCCGAAGGCTACACGCGGGCCTGGGCTCCCAAGCTATGGGTGGTGAACCGAGCGCCCGCTCCCTCGCCTCAGCTACCCCCCCGCACGTGCGCGATCGTATCGGCCCCCGATCTCGTGTCGGCCTGGCGCGAGGCCGCCCCTCCAGTCGAGGTGTGGTCACGCGAAGATCTCACGCCCCTGGCGGCTCGAGTTCTCGAATGGGCGGTCGATGTGCACGCGCTCGAGCGAAGCTCTAATCGGGTGCGCTTGCGCGCTTGGACGGCCTGACACCCACCGCGACTCTGGCGATCGGGCCGCTCTTCCTGGCGATCGCTCTCCTGTACTCCTCGGTCGGGCATGGCGGTGGTTCGGGCTACTTGGCCATCATGGCGCTGGCGGGTGCGGCTCCCGGCCTGATGAAGCCGACCGCGCTCGCGCTCAACCTGGTGGTGGCGACGATCGCTCTGTGGAGGTTCTCCACGGCGGGTCACTTTTCCTGGTCGCTCCTGTGGCCCTTCGCGGCGACCTCGGTTCCCGCCGCGTTCCTGGGCGGAATGCTGTCTCTGCCCGGCGGTATCTACCGGGCGGTGGCCGGCGTCATCCTCCTTCTGTCCGCCGCGAGGCTGGCGGGCTTCACCCACGCGTCGAGGGCGGAGGTCGTTCGACCTCCGCCCGCCCCGGCCGCGTTTATCGCGGGGGCCGGGATCGGTCTTCTCTCCGGCCTGGTGGGCGTGGGCGGAGGGATCTTCCTGAGCCCGCTGTTGCTTCTCGCCGGGTGGGCCCGTGCGCACGAGACGGCCGGGGTGTCCGCGGCCTTCATCCTGGTGAACTCGGCGTCGGGCCTGTTGGGGCACGTGGCGGCGTCGGCGGCCCTCCCCTCGTTGCTCCCGGTGTGGGCGCTCGCGGTGGCGGGTGGCGGCTACCTCGGGGCGAGCTTTGGGAGTCGGCGGCTTCCCGCCCCTCGGCTCCGGCGGCTACTCGGCCTCGTTCTCCTCGTGGCCGGCGGCAAGCTCATCCTGACCTGAGGCGACGAAGGGGTCAACGTGGGGCAGAACCGCGCGTCCAGGCCAAGGACCAATGTGCCCGGCCACCCACGCCTTTTGCCGCAATTCACGGTGCGCCGGCCGAGGGTGAAGACCGTCGCCGCCCGATCCAGCTCAGGATGTCCTCCATCAGACACCACTTCGTGACCGCGGATTGAAGGAGGTTCAGTCCCACGAAGGCGGTGAACAGGAGCCAGTAGGGGCTCACCCACCAACCCAAGGCCAGGCTCGCGAGGACGAACGAGCCCGCGACCGCCCGAATCTTTTTCTCCATGCTCATATGCTACCACTCCTTTTGGTTGAGCTTCATGCCGCGATTTCCTTCTTCTTCTCGCGTCGCACCAGGTAGTAGAGACCCGGCACGACGACCAGGGTGAGAATCGTGGAGGCGATGGCGCCGCTGATGAGCGACACGGCCAGGCCCTCGAAGATCGGATCGAACAGGATGACCCCGGCACCGATGACCACGGTCCCAGCCGTGAGCACGATGGGACGGGTGCGGACGGCTCCCGCTTCGATGATCGCGCTCGCGAGGGGGACGCCAGCGGCCAGGCGGACCTCCAGATAGTCGATCAGCAGGATCCCGTTTCGGACCATGATCCCGGCCAACGCGATCATCCCGATCATCGAGGTGGCCGTAAAGAACGCGCCGAAGAGCCAGTGACCCGGAGCGATCCCCACGAGAGTCAGCGGGATCGCGGCCAGCATGATCAGCGGCGTGGTCAGGGACCCGAACCACCCCACGATGAGGACATAGATCAGGGCGAGGGCTCCGGCGAACGCGATCCCCAGGTCCCGAAACACCTCGTAGGTGATCTGCCACTCTCCGTCCCACTTCATGACGGGCTGTTCGGCCAGGCCCGGTTGGCGCGTGTACAGCTGCCCCAGGCGGGCGCCCGTGGGCAATTGGATCTCGGCCAGACGGTCGCGCAGGTCGAGGATCGCGTACACGGGGCTCTCCTCCTCTCCAGCTACTTCAGCGGTCACGTACACGACCCGCTGCCCGTTCTTCCGATCGATCACCTGGGGGATCGTTCCGGCCTGCGTCTCGACGAGCTCACCCACCGGGACCAGATCCCCACCGGGCGAGACGAGGTGGAGGGCACCGAGCCGGTCGATGCCCGAGCGCGCACCCTCGCCAAGACGCACCCTCACCGGGACGGGGGTCCTCGCCGCGGGCTCGGAGAGGTAGGTGGCGACTTCACCGTTGAGGGAGATCCGGAGCGCCTGCGCGACCGCCGCTTTGGAGACCCCGCTCAACGCGGCCCGGTCCTCATCGACGACCAGCCGCACCTCGCGCTGCGGAGCGACCAGCGACCAATCCACATCCACGACGCTCTCGTGCTCCTCGAAGCGCGCCCGAATCGCCCGAGCCACCTCCTCCTGGGTCGCGCGGGTCCGACCGTACACCTCGGCGACGAGCGTCGAGAGGACCGGAGGCCCGGGTGGTACCTCGACCACCTTCGCGCGAGCGTCCGGTGCCGCCGCGACGGCGGCGGCCTGGACGATGGGTCGCAGGCGGAGCGCCACCTCGTGGCTCTGTGCCCCCCGCTCCGATTTGTCCACCAGGTTGACCTGGATGTCGGCCACGTTGTGACCACGGCGGAGGTAGTAGTGACGGATCAATCCGTTGAAGTTGAACGGAGCCGCGGTGCCCGCGTACACCTGTACATTGGCTACCTCCGGCACCGCCTCCAGCGCGCCCGCCACATCGAGAGCGACGGCCGCCGTTCGCTCCAGCGGCGTCCCCTCGGGGAGGTCGAGGACGATCTGGATCTCGTTCTTATCGTCGAACGGGAGCATCTTCACGGGCACCGCACGCGTGAAGAACAGGCTGCCCGAAAGAACCAGCAGCACCACGACCGCGCCCATCAAGCTCCACAGGAGGCGGGGACGATCCAGGAGCGGCTGCATCACCGCGCGGTAGAATCGGTACAGCTTCGTTCGCTCGAGGGCATGGTCGCCGTCGCTCCCGACAGCCCCCTGCGCATCGTCTTTCGCATCGGTCCCCTCGCGGCGCAGGAGGCGGAACGCGAGCCATGGCGCTCCCACGAACGCGACGAGCAGCGAGAAGCTCATGGCGAGGGTCGCGCCGATCGGCATGGGGCTCATGTACGGACCCATGAGGCCCGACACGAACAGCATCGGGAGCACCGCGGCGATGACGGTCAGCGTGGCGAGGATGGTGGGATTCCCGACCTCGTCGACGGCCGCACGCGCCGCCGCGCGGAGCGGACCGTCTTTCATCGCGAAGTGCCGGTGCATGTTCTCGACGACGATGATTGAGTCGTCGATCACGATCCCGGTCACGAAGATGAGGGCGAACAGCGTCACGCGGTTGAGGGTGTACCCGAAGATCCGGTACACGAACAAGGTGAGCGCGAAGGTGACGGGGACGGCGGTCATCACCACCAGGGCGCTACGCCACCCCATCGACAGTGCCACCACCACGCCCACGGCGAGGATGGCGAGCACCAGGTGAAGCTGGAGCGTGGTGACCTTCTCGCGCGCGGTCTCGCCATAGTTGCGAGTCACGTCGAGACTGACCCCCCGCGGCACCGTCCAGCCGTGGAGCGCCGAGAGCTTGGTCTCGAGCGCCCGGCCGAGCGCGGTCGCGTCCGCGCCGGCGCGCTTCGACACCGCCAGCGTGACCAGTGGCTGGAGGGCATCTCCGGGGGCACCGTGGAACGTGTAGGTGGCGACGTCGCCCGGGCCGTCGGTGACGGTGGCGACGTCGCCCACGCGAATCAGCCTTCCGTCGCGCACATCCAGCACGACCGCTTCCACGTCGCGGGCCGACGTCAGGAACGAGCCGGCCTTGAGCCGCACGACCTCATCGGCTTGTACGAACTCGCCCGCGTCCAGGCTCACGTTCTCGCCTCGCAGCCGATCGGCGAGGTGAGCGGCATCGACGCCGAAGGCGGCGAGACGCTCGGGGAGTGGCTCCACCCGGATCTCGCGTGGCGAGCCACCGAGCACGGTCACATCCCGCACGTCGGGAACGCTCTCGAGCTCGACCCGGAGCTCGTCCGCCAGCGCCCGCAACTCGTCCGGATCCTGATCCTCGCCGGAAAGACCCACCGTGAAGAACGGCACATCGTCGATCGTGACCGTCTTCACCAGCGGTATGGCCAGACCCGGCGGCATCCTGTCGGCGTTCTTGAGCAGGGTGGCGTACAGCTTGACGAGGCTCTCCTCCATGTTCCGGCCGACCTCGTAGCGGACGGTCACGAGCCCGAAACCGGACTCGGCATGGCTGTAGACGTACTCGACCCCTTCGATCCCGGAGAGGACGTTTTCCAGCGGGATCAGGAGCCGATTCTCCACTTCCTCGGGCGTATGCCCCGGGAGAGGCAAGTAGAGATCGGCTACCGGCACGATGATCTGCGGCTCCTCCTCACTCGGCATCGTGAGCGACGAGTACAGACCGATCGCCAGCGCCGCCGACAGGAGGAGTGGGGTCAGCTTCGAGCCGATGGAGGTGTCGGCGATCCGACCCGCAAGCCCGGGTCTCATAATCCGACCTCCAGCTGCGGCTCACCCCCCTCGATCCCTTCGAAGGGAGTCTCGGTCGCTCGGTCCACCCGAGCCCCGTCGGTCAGATGAGGAGCCGGGCTTCGCACGACGCGGGCGTCTCCGTCCAGACCGGCGAGCACTTCCACCGCCGCGGACCGCTGCAACCCCAGCCGGATCCACCGCAATCGGACGACGTCTTCCTGCAGGACGAACACGCCGGCCAGCTGTCCGCGCCGCACGACCGCGTCTGCGGGGATCCACGTCGCGATCCCTCCCTGGCCGCTCAACTCCACGCGTACGAAGGAGCCCGGCATGAGATCGCCGGGGGAGTCCGCGAAATGCGCTTCCAGCCGGACGCGATGGCTTCGTGCGTCCTGAGCGGGAGAGATCCGTGTGATCGTCGCGCGGTGTCGCGTCCCCGTTCTCGGGTTCACGACCAAAACGGTGTCACCCGGCGCGACCCTGTTCGCGTGAGCGCCCGGGAGATCCACCACGACCTCGATCGATTCCGGGTCCACGAGGGTGAGAATCGGCCGAGCAGGGATCGCCAGGTCACCGGGGTCCACATTGCGACGCACGATCACGCCCGCGAACGGCGCGGTCAGAACCGCGTACGCGCGCTGGGCGGCAGCTTCTTGCGAGGCGGCTTCGGCCATCTCCAGTCGGGCGAGCGCATCATCCAGCTCCTGACCGGTGGCGGCCCCGTCCCGCTCGAGCGCCTGAATCCGGCCGTGGTAGCGCCGCGCCTGCCTCTCACCAGCGGCGGCCGCCGCAATTCGTGCCTCTACGTCTTGTGGATCCAGCACGACCAGAACCTGACCGCGCGAGACGCGGCTTCCCACGTCGACCGTCACCTGCCGGACGGCTCCGCTCGACCGGGTCGCGAGCTCGGCTTCGGCGGTCGATTGGACGGTCGCTGGGAAGCTCGCGAGCTCCGGGCTCGCGGCCGGGCGTGACACGGTCAGCTCCAGCGGCCGCTCGATATCGGTGATCTCGCCCGGTTCCCCGCGATCACAGGCGGCCGTCGAGAGCATCGTTATGGTTATCAGCCAGGTAAGGGCGTTCTTCATCGGGACATCTCCGTATCTATGGACCCGCCGGGTTCGGACTCCGCGCTCACGAACTCGAGGCGGGCGAGAGCGATTTGTCGCTTGGCGAGCGCCTCGACCGCGCGCTCGCGCATCGAGACGGCCCGTGCCTCTGCCTGGAGCAGGTCGGAAGCGGTGGCCAGACCCTCCTCGAACCTGCGTCGCACGAGGGATCGCGCTTCTTCGGCGGCGGCGGCGGCGGCCCGCATGGCGCGGACTTGCCGGTCGGTCGCGGTCACAGCCTCCCGCGCGCGGGCGAACTCGCTCTGAGCTGCGCGTAGCGTTTCTTCGTAGCGGGTGGCCGCGATCCGACCGGCCGCCGCAGCGCGCTGCCCCTCGGCGAGCCGACCGAGGCCGGAAAACACATTCCACCGAAGCGCCAGCCCGACGGTCCAGTCGGCGCCGTCTGAATCGAACGCCGCGCCCGCGTGGCTGGCGTATTGGGCGAAACCATCCACGGCGGGCAGGAAGGTCAGGCGCGATCGGCGCTCGTTCGCGCTGGCCGCCTCGCGTAGTGACGCGAGCATACGTAGGTCGGCCCGCCCCTCCGCATGGAAGCTCGCTCCGTCGACGGACACCGGACCCGGGACGTCCTGTAACGCGTCCGAAGGCGCCGGAAGCACATCCGGGTCCCAGCCCAGGTGAAGTCCGAGCGCCGCGCGCAGCTCATCGCGCTTACGGGTCGCCTCGACACGACGCGCCTCCGCGGCGCGCAGCTCCGCCTCGGCTTGCAGCGCATCGGCGTCGGTCAGCAGACCCTGCTCACGCCTTCGCTCGAAGAGCTCGAGCGTCGCCCGCGCTGCCTCCTCGCCGGCTTCGGCTTCGCGGACCACTCCGTCGGCGGCCAGGGCTCGGTAGTACAAGACCTGCGTGCCGAGAATCGTCGCCTCGCGCGTCCGGCGAAGCTCCCAAGCAGAGGCGGTGGACTGGTGCGCGGCGGCGCTCCGCGCCGCCCAGGCGGAGGGATCCACCGCTGTCCAGCGGAGCTCCGCCACGGCCGTCCAGTCATCGATCGGGTCCGGATCGTTCAGCGCATCGAGCGCGAAATCGGTCTCGGTGAACGACCGCTGCCTCAGCTTGGTGCCGAAGGCGACGACCGGGTCGGTGGAACGCAGGTAGCCGGTGCTCAGATCCAGGCGTGGCATCAATCTGCTGGTGACCGACTTGCGCTCAGCCCGCGCGATCTCGAGTCGTTCTCTCGCGATTCGGTAGTCCGGGTTGGCGCGCAGCGCACTCTCCACGGCCTCCGTGAGGCTCAGAGGCTGCACCGCCGGAGCTCCCTCTCGGTTCGTAACGGCGGGAGAGTCTTGCGCTTCGACGGATGTGACGCCAACGATCCAGAGCCACAACACCAGCGTGGCGATCCCCAGCCTGTGCGTGTCTTTGTGCAAGCTGACCTTCCCTGCACTCCTTGTAGTGCTTCTGAGGGATTGAAACCATGCCCATAATATATTAGTATATACTCATACAATCAACCCCGGATGTGGAGACCTGGTTCGGGCCGGGTCGGTCGGCCCAGTGGACAGGAGATGAGGTCGAATGACGAGCGAAAGACGAGGCGGTGGGTCAAGAGGTGGAAAGCCCGCCCGCGAGTTCGACGACCAGGTGCTGGAGCTAGTCGCGGAGCGGTTCCAAGTTCTGGCCGAGCCGATGCGGCTACGGATCCTCAATCAGCTGCGGGGGGGCGAGATGAGCGTGGGGGCGTTGGTCGATGCGACGGGTGGCCGACAGGCCAACATCTCCCGACACCTGAGCGCGCTGCTCGCACAGGGGATCGTGAACCGCCGGAAGGAGGGCGTGTTCGCGTACTACAGGATTGAGGATCCGAAGATCTTCGATCTATGCGAACTCGTGTGCGACAGCCTGCAAGCCCGGCTCACCGCCAGGCAACACGCGCTCGGTGGCCGTTAGGCCAGCTCCTGTCGCAGCACGGTCTGCAGGATACCCCCGTTGCGGTAGTACTCCACCTCGGGCTCCGTGTCGAGCCGGACGATTACTTCGATCTTCCGCGTCGAGCCATCCGACCCCGTCACACGCACCGTAAGGTGCGACTTGGGCTCCAGTCCCCGTTCGATTCCCAGGATGTCGAACGTCTCGGTGCCGGCGATCTCCAGCGCGTCAGCGGACTGCCCTTCCTCGAACTGGAGCGGCAGCACCCCCATCCCGATCAGGTTGCTGCGGTGGATCCGCTCGAAGCTCTGCGCGATCACCGCCTTCACCCCGAGCAGATAGGATCCCTTGGCCGCCCAGTCCCGGCTCGACCCGGATCCGTACAGCGCCCCACCGATCACGATCAGCGGCACCTCGTCCCCCGCATACCTCATGGCGGCGTCATAGATCGTCATCCGCTCGCCGTCGGGCTGGTACGCGGCGTATCCGCCTTCCACCCCCGGCACCATGAGGTTCCGCAGGCGGATGTTCGCGAACGTCCCCCGCATCATTACCTCGTGGTTCCCGCGGCGTGAGCCGTACGAGTTGAAATCGGCCAGCGGCACGCCATGATCGCGCAGGTACGTCGCGGCCGGCGAGTCGCTAGCGATCGCCCCGGCGGGTGAAATGTGATCGGTGGTCACCGCGTCGCCCAGCAGCGCCAGACAGCGCGCCCCCAGGATGTCGCCCGGTTCTCCCGACTCGCGGGTCATCCCGCTGAAGAACGTGGGCTCGCGGACGTAGGTGGAGTCCGGGGCCCAGGCAAAGCGGTCACCCGTCGGAACCTCGAGCCCGTTCCAGCGCTCATCCCCTTTGAACACGTCCGCGTACTTGGATCGGAACATCTCCGTCTGCACGGCACTCCGTACCACCGTGCAGATCTCTTCCTGACTCGGCCAAAGGTCACGCAGGTACACGCCCTCGCCGTCGTCTCCGGTGCCCAGCGGCTCGGTGGCCAGGTCGATGTCCATGCGCCCGGCGAGCGCGTACGCGACCACGAGCGGTGGCGAAGCGAGGTAGTTCGCGCGTGAATCCGGGTTGATGCGGCCCTCGAAGTTGCGGTTTCCCGAGAGCACCGAGCACGCCACCAGGTCGTACTCGCGGATTGCCTCGGAGATCGGCTCAGGCAGCGGCCCGCTGTTCCCGATGCACGTCGTGCAGCCGAAGCCCACTACGTGGAACCCGAGTTGCTCGAGATAGGGAAGCAGGCCCGCCTCGGTCAGGTACTCGGTGACCACCATCGAGCCCGGCGCGAGACTCGTCTTGACCCATGGCCTGCTGGCCAGCCCCTTCTCGACGGCTTTCTTCGCGAGCAGACCCGCACCGATCATCACGGATGGGTTCGACGTGTTCGTGCAGCTGGTGATAGCGGCGATGACCACCAAGCCATCCCGCAAGGTGCACTCCTCCACGTGCCCCTCCGCCGCCTCCAGTCGAACCGCGACGCCGGCAGGCGAGTCCGCCACCGCGAGTCCGCCCTCGCCGTCGCCACCATCGCCCTCCCAGCGCGAGATCCCACCTTCCGAGGGCGGCGAGCC
Source organism: Gemmatimonadota bacterium (assembly GCA_039589195.1). GTDB lineage: Bacteria > Gemmatimonadota > Gemmatimonadetes > Palauibacterales > Palauibacteraceae > JBDHAC01. Next base: position 36,115 of record JBDHHV010000011.1, read on the forward strand.
CCCCCCGTCCTTGATCGCGGCGAGCGCGTCAAAGAAACGCGGCTTACTCTGAGAGAGCGGAATCCTCTGCTGTGGCAGCTTCGGACCGGCGATCGAAGGCTCCACCGTGCCGAGGTCCAGCTCCAGGTGGTCGCTGTAGGCGGCGACCGGTGACGCGGCGTCGTGAAACAGGCCCTGCGCCCTCGCGTACGCCTCCACCAGCGCGACCTGCTCGTCCGGCCGCCCCGTGAACCGAAGGTACTCGAGCGTCTCTTCGTCGATCGGGAAGATCGCGCACGTCGAGCCGAACTCGGGAGACATGTTGCCCAGCGTCGCACGATCGGCGAGCGAGAGGCTCGGCAGACCCGGACCGTGGAACTCGACGAACTTCCCGACGACGCCCGCCTCGCGGAGCATCTCCGTCACCCGTAGCACGAGATCGGTCGCGGTCGCCCCCTCGGGGAGCGTGCCGTGCAGCCTGAACCCGAGCACGCGCGGGACGAGCATGCTCAGCGGCTGACCCAGCATCGCGGCTTCCGCCTCGATCCCACCCACGCCCCACCCGAGCACGCCGAGCCCGTTGATCATGGTGGTGTGACTGTCGGTCCCGACCAGCGTGTCCGGGTACGCGAGCCGCTCACCGTCGTCTTCTTTGTCGAACACGACGCGCGCCAGGTACTCCAGGTTGATCTGGTGCACGATCCCGGTGTCCGGCGGCACGACCCGGAAGTTGTCGAACGCCTCCTGACCCCAGCGCAGGAACGCGTAGCGCTCGTGATTCCGCTCGAATTCCTTCTCGGCGTTGATGAGAAACGACGCCGCGCTCCCGTACGAATCGACCTGGACGGAGTGATCGATCACGAGCTCGCAGGGGATGAGCGGGTTGATCGAGGCCGGATCTCCCCCGAGCTCAGCTATGGCATCGCGCATCGCCGCGAGATCCACGACGGCGGGCACACCGGTGAAGTCCTGCAGCAGCACCCGCGCGGGGTTGAAAGCGATCTCCCTGCCCGGCGTGCCCTCGGGATCCCACGAAACCAGAGAGGCGATGTCATCCGCCGTGACCGTCTCCCCGTCCTCGTTGCGAACTAGGTTCTCGAGTAGGACCCGTATCGAGTACGGCAGCCGGGCCAGATCGCTCCCGGTCTTACGCTCGACGGCGTGGAGATCGTAGATGGTGAACGTCGTGCCCGCGGCATCGATCGTCGCCCGTGCGCTGAACGAGTCGTGCGTGTCTGTATGTGGCATCGTCATATCCGGGTCAACCGGGGCTCGGGAGGGTCTTCACGTACAGGTCTCGCTTGGGGTACGGGATCTCCACGCCATGCTCCTCGAACAGGCGCTTGACGCTCTCGGTGATTCCGTCCCCCACCGCGCGGCGGGTGCGCGCGTCCGAGATCCAGACGCGCAGTTGCAGGTTCACCTCGGACGCCCCGAAGCTGCGCACGATGACGATCGGGGCCGGGTCGTCCTTCACCCCCTCCGTGTCCATGGCGGCTTCCACGATCAGCCGCTTCGCCAGGTCGACGTCCGCATCGTACGCGACCGCCATCGGAATCCGCAGCCGGATGTGGGATCCCGACGCGGTGTAGTTCACGATATCCCGCTGCATGATCAGGTTGTTCGGGACCACCATGATGATGTTGTCGGGGTTGCGGATCTTCGTGGCCCTGAGCCCCACTTCGATCACGTCGCCCCAGGTCCCCGTCTCGTTGGGCGCGGACCACAGCTCGATGCGATCGCCGACCTGAAACGGTCGGTCCAGAATCAGGAGGACGCCGGCCACCACGTTCGCCAGCGTGTCTTTCGCGGCCAGGGAAAGGGCCAGCCCGACGACGCCTGCTCCGGCCAGGAACGGGGAGAGGTCGATGCCCATCTGACCGAGGGCGACGAGTACCGCGACACCGATGACCAGGATCCGCGCGACTGTGTTGATCATCGGTAGCGCGGTGTCGTCGACCGTCGTCTCGGTGCGCTTCGCGATGCTCTCTTCGAAGTAGCGCAGGAGATCGCCGACGAGGCGGCTGATCGGGACGGCCAGGGCGACGATCCACACGGCGATCGTCACCTGCCCTCCGCGCGGGACCTCCCAGATGTCCCACAATCGCCAAAGCGCCCAGAACGCCACCGATATCAGGAGCACCCTCCGCACGGCTCGCACGAACAGATCGTCCAGTTCCGTCGCCGTACGTTCCGCGAGCCGCCGCGCGTAGCGCAGGACCCAGCGCCCGAAGACCAGGTAGACCGCCGCTGCCAGCACGACGATCCCGAGGCTTTCCAGCAGCCTTGGACGCGCGAACTGCCAGGCCGTGTCCAGCCAGTCCTGAACGCGAATCTGGGCCGCGCCGTCTACGGCGGCGGTGGATGTCAGAACGACGAGGAGGTGAGTCAGTCCGGTTCGCACCATACGTATAAGCATAAGGTCTCCCGCCACGCGGCGAGAGGGATGGCTTGGCGGAACAACGGATCCAGCCGGAGGAGGGTGCCCGGGCGAGCGGATCTCAGGCTATGGACGCCGAAACCCACCCGACCCGGGCGCCCAGGATCAGAAGCACGAGTATCAGGAGATCGACCGCGACGCCGATCCGTGCGTCGGGCCAGCCCAGGATGCCGAGGACGAGCGAAAAGGCCGCCGTCCAGCTCGCGTAGGTGATCCACCACTCCTGTCCGGTCAGGCATGCGACGCCGGCGACGACGAACGCGAGCGCAGCGATCAGCCACAGGACACCGAAGACGCGAATGCCGGTATCGCCTACGTCAATCCGATCGGCCAGGAGGGTGGTCTTGTAGGGCGCGTCCTTTACCTCACCGATGCCCCATGGAACCACGAACCCCACCAGGTGAGAGAAACCATGAACGATGAGGACGATCGACAGTACCCAGCGCAGCATGCCGAACCTCCATGCGCGCGCGAACGCGACACCCCGGCGCGGGTCAGACCTCCGCCCGGTATCGCTTCAGCTTGCGGTACAGGGTGCGGCGGTCGATTCCGAGAACGTCCGACGCCTTTGTTTGATTCCCGCGAGTGGACTCGAGCACCGAGAAAATGTGCTCCCGCTCGAGGCGCTCCACGCTCCAGCGCTCGTCCCGTGCTCGTGCCAGCAGGCTCTGCTCCGGCTTCGAAGCCGTCACATGCGGCGAATCGAACCGGATCGTGGGGGTGCCTGCATACATGATCATCGCCCGCTCGATGAAATTCTCCAGCTCCCGCACGTTTCCAGGCCAGTCGTACTCCATCATCCGCTGCAGGGTCTCCGGCGAGATCCCCGGCGGGTCGACTTCGTTCTCTTCCGCGAACCGCGAACGGAAATGGTTCGCCAGGAGCGGGATGTCGTCCTTGCGCTCGCGCAGCGGTGGAACGTGCAAGGGGAACACGTTCAACCGGAAATAGAGATCCTCGCGAAAGCGCCCCTCCCCCACTTCCCGCATCAGGTCCATGTTGGTCGCCGCAATCAACCGGAAGTCCACCGCGATCTGGCTTCCGCCTCCGACGCGCTGGATCTGCCGCTCCTGGAGCACCCGCAGGAGCTTCACCTGGATGGCCGACGAGATGGTGGAGACCTCATCCAGGAACAGGGTTCCCCCGTGCGACTCTTCGAACAGCCCTCTCCGGCTGGCGATCGCGCCCGTAAAACTCCCCTTCAGATGACCGAAGAGCTCCGACTCGAGGATACCCTCGGGAAGCGCGGAGCAGTTGACGGGGACAAAGGGCTTTCGAGCGCGGGGGGAGAGATCGTGGATGGCGCGTGCGACCAGCTCCTTCCCGGTACCGGTCTCGCCCGTGACGAGGACGGTGGACCGCGTGGCCGCTACTCGCTCGACCAGGTCGAACAGGCGCTCGAGAGCTTTCGAGCGGCCGATGAGGCGCGAGCGGGGACCCTTCGAGACCTGGCGGCGCAGCCTGGCCACCTCGCGGCGGAGGTGCGTCTGGGCCAGGGCGCGATCGATGATCAGTAGAAGCTCATCGGGCTCGAGCGGCTTTCTGAGGTAGTCGAACGCTCCCAGCTTCATCGCCTGGACCGCGGTCTCGACCTCGGCGAATGCCGTCATGACGATGAACTCGGCGTCCGTCTGTGTGTTCGGGGCCGCTGTCAGGACGTTGATCCCGTGCATTCCCGGCAGGTTGATGTCGAGAAGGACGACGTCGAAGACCTCTCGCTGCAGCGCCCGGAGCCCTTCCTCTCCACTCTCGACGGAGGAGGTCTCGTACGACTCACCCTCGAGGAGTTCCGTCAACAAACCCCGGAGCTGTGCGTCGTCTTCGATGATGAGGATGCGGCCGGGCCGGTGGGTCTCGTCTTCGGCGACGGCAGTGACGGGGATCGTCTCTGGCTCGGTCATTGTAACGGTCATTGATGTACGGATGCCCTATCCAAAGTGGAGGCGGCACGGTGCGCCGGCGCCCAACCGTGTCCCGCCAGCGTACCTAGCGTGATGCGGGTGTCATGCCGGGAAGACAGACCGACCATTTTAGGCTGTAACATATTGTGGTATCTCACGTTGCATCGATGATCCAGGCTCCTGTTTCGAGTCGCGCCCGGGGTTGGGCCGGGACGTGTCGCGGCGCCTGCGGGACATTATGCCCCATACGGGGACGAAGCGCCAGTGGGAGGGGCCAACCAAATGGGTCGGTGTGCCGAAATCGTCGGCTGGCTCGCCAGAGTTCTTCGGCAGCCTGCCAGGGCTTTGGAGAGTTGCTCAGGAGGCTCCCAAGGGGATGCTCATGTGTCGCATCATCTCCGAATCAGGACATCCTGGGGGAGAGCGGCAGCTCGATCTCCACGCGAGTACCGGCACCCGCTTTGCTCTCGATCTGAACGTGCCCGCCCAGAATCGCGGCTCGCTCCTGCATCCCGAGCATCCCGAGCCCTCCTCCCCCCAAGACGGCGTGATCTTCCACGGAGAACCCGCGGCCATTGTCCTCCACGATCGCGCGGATGGCGTCATTGGACGCCGAGAGCCGGATCCGCACGATCGTCGCGCTTGCATGTCGGACGATGTTGGTCACGGCTTCCTGGACGATTCGGTACAGCGAGAGCTTGGCTTCGAGGGAAAGGAGATCGTCAATGTCAGCCGCCTCGAGATCTGCCTCCAGCTCCGTGTCTCCGAAGACGTTGCGGAGGTGCGCCCGGATTGCGGCCACGACGCCGGCTTCCTCCAGCGCCGGCGGCCTCAGGCCCCTCAGAATCCTGCGCACACCTTCTGACGTTTCGTGCAACTCGCGGTGGATCTCAGTCAGCAGCTCCTCGCGGCGATCCTGCGCCCTCGTGCGCCGAGCCATCTGGAGTCGCAGCAGGATCGACGCGAGCCGCTGGGCGGTATCGTCGTGCAGGTCGCGCGCGATGCGTTGCCGTTCCTCTTCCGCACCCTTCAGCACACCGGCCCCGAACTCCCGCAGCCGCGCACGGGACGTGATGTCGTGAACCGTCGCGACGACGAACACACCATGAGCGGTGCGGAGCGGGCTCAACCCGACCTCCACGGGCAAATGGCTGCGGTCCTTGCGGCGAGCGATGAGCTCCATCCCGATCCCCATCGGCCGACGCGACGGCGCCTCTGCGTATTGGTCACGGTGGGCCCGGTGCTGCGAGCGCATGGCATCCGGGATCAGGACTTCGACCGAGCTGCCGACGAGCTCCTCGCGGGCGTAGCCGAACATGCGCTCGACCTCACGGTTCATGTCGAGGATGTCACCCGCCTCGTCCACGATCATGCACGCATCCGGCACGGCCTCGAACAGGGCCCGGAATCCCTCTCCCTGGAACGGGACGTCCGGTCCGCTCGCGCGGTCCACGTCGCTTGCTGGGGGGTCAGTTTTCGGCGCCATGGCTCCTGCGTTCGAGCCGCATGCCATTCACGGTGCGGACCCAGGACTCTGCCTTATCGCGCCCTTGGGTCCCGCGGTGTGGGGAACGTCGGGAGGGTGGGACTAACTGTCAAACCGGGTGAGGGTCGGCTGGCCCCGGAGCAGACGCCGTCCGTGCACCCCCGCGATGCCGGGCGTTGCGAGCGGGCGGCCGGAGAACTCGAGTGAGTGGCGCTATGAAATCGACGTCACGCCGGCCCCGGCGGTGCTCGGACTCGGCCGCAGATCCTTGCCGAACGGTTTGACGGTCAGCACGGGACATGGGGTCCGGCGAAGCACTCCTTCGGCCACGCTCCCGAGCAGGACTCGCTCGAGACCGGAATAGCCGTGGCTCGGCAGGACGATCAGGTCGTGGCCGCCTTTCTCCGCGAAGTCAGTCACCTCGATTACGGTCCGGCCCACCTTCACGTGCGTCCTCACCTCGTGTGCCGTTCGCAGCGGATCCGCGAGAGCCTCCAACCGGTCCCACGCGTCCTGTCGAACCGCGGTCGTTTCCAGCGCGGCGGAGAACGGGACGTAGAAGTCGGGGTACGTGGGCACCTCGACGACGTGGAGCAGGTCGAGCGATGCGCCGAACGTGCCGGCCAGCTCGTAGGCGTAGTCGAGAGCCAATGCCGTCTGCTTGGAGAAGTCCACTGGTACCAGGATGCGCGTCACGTCGACTTCGGCGTGGGGCTCCTTCTCCTCCCGAACGATCAGGACCGGGCACCGAGCGTCTCGCAGGACTTCTTCCGCGACGCTACCCAGTAGAAGACGTCGGATCCCTCGGCGACCGTGCGACCCGATGACGATCAGGTCGATCGCCTGCGCGTCCGCATAGTCGAGTATGGCGGGAGCGGCCGCGATCGCTCGCGTGACATCGTGAGTGACCCGCGCGCCCTCACGCTCGCTGGCCGCCGCCTCGAAGGTCTGCTTCGCCGCCTCCTCACCCGGGAACGGCTCGATTGCCTCCATCGCCGCCATCGAGTGCAGTACGAGCACATGCAGCAGCTGGAGTTCGGCGTCATGCACCTCGGCGAGGCGAACGGCGTGCGGCATCGCCCCCTGCGCGCATTCCGAGAAGTCGGTCGGGAACAGGATCTTGCGAAGGTCGAGCATGGGTCTCTCGATTCCGATGCGGCTGTCATGCCTGCCGGGAGGCTCCCGGGTCATGGCAGGTTCCGGTCAAATCCGGGCTCCGATGCCTTCTGTACGCAGCACCTCGCGTACCTGATACAGCTGCACGCAGCGGCTACCGTAAATGGAACATTGAAAGCGGGTTAGAGCGTTGCCGGGGCTGCTGCACGCGCTTCGTGCTGGACAAAACGCCCCAATCATGGGCGTGGTGGCGCGGACTGCCCACTCGCCCCGAGCGAACCGCCCTGTCGGAGTCCCTCGCGCCACCCTCGACGGCCGAGTCGAGAAGTCGGATATTGATCGTATGCGCGTGCGAGGCCACGACACCTTCGCGGTGTCTCGAGCGGCATGCCATTCGGGGCTCCGATAGGCCGTCTCGATGGACCAGCGCGGCGGCGACGGGTGGGCGCCCGGGAGGCTGCCGAGAGACCCTGGACATGGTGAGAACGATCCCCAGAGGAGAGTGGACCCGGGTCCTGGAGGCGTTCACGCAACGCAACGCCGGGCGGCGCACGTCGCTCGAGGTGGATGCCCCGGGGATCGGTACTCGATCACAGGAGCGAGACTTCCAGCTCCAGGGCGTCGTGTATGACCCGAGAGACGAGCGGATCGAGATCATGCTCGGCGGGTTCGAGGGGGTCGGCCCGCACCTCACACACACCGTTGGAGACGTCGAGGCGGTCGACCTCGTCACCGATTCCACAGGTCGCGACACCGCGCTTCGCATCGCTCAGCAATCGGGACAGACCTTGCTGCGCATCGAGCTGTAGGAGCTGGCGGAAGAGGTCCTCCAACCATGAGCCGGCGCCTCCTCGCGGATCTGGCTGGAGCGCGCGGCCGCGGTTAGCATCCATGGTGTCGCACGGGCCGAATCAGGATGCGCGATCATGGTCACTCTACACGATATCATGTCCCTCGAAGTCCAGACGGTGACCCCGCAAACCACCCTGCGCGAAGTCGCCGAGCTGTTTGCCGGCTATCACATCAGCGGTGCTCCCGTCGTCTGCGGCGACCAGGTCGTCGGCGTACTGTCGGCGTCGGATCTTCTCGGCTTCGACGCGGAATCCCGCGGTGTTCCCACGCGTAAGGACTCTCGTGCGGGCGACGCGTGGGAGGATGGCGAGGACTGGCATGAGAGCGAAGACGCGCCTGCCTCCTTCTACGCCGACCTGTGGGCGAACGCCGGAGCCGATGTCAGGGCGCGTCTCGAAGTGACCGATGCCCCCGAGTGGAACGTGCTGGAGGAGCACACGGCGGAGGAGTTGATGACGCGCAGCGTTTGCGCGCTGCCATCCACGACGCCGGTGAGAGAGGCCGCGGAGTCCATGCTTCGCGCAGGCGTGCATCGGCTCCTGGTCATGGACGACCAGGAGCTCCTCGGAGTCGTGACCACGACGGACATCGTGAAAGCCGTCGCTCAACACGGGCTGGGTGGCTGACCGCCGACCTCTGGTCCACCTCTGCTCCGCCTCCGCCCCCCTCCGGGAGCATCCCCGGCGAACTGCGGTGCTGGCCTCCGAACCGACCAGAACGCCCCTCCACACCCACCCCGATTCCGACAGAATGTCCCACCGATCCCAGGCGCAGAGCGGGTCGGAGAACCCACAAGTCCGCACCGCCAGTCGCGATTTACGCGTTGCCCGGGGGCCGGCACCGCGAGGTTCGAACCGTGCACACCTGACGGAAGCAGAGCGGCCACACTCGGGTCATCGACCGCGAAGACTCGTGGCCGGAAGAAACCCGAAGGGGGACAGGTGCGGATTGCGGTCCTGAACGTGGGCACGGCGAGCGTGAAGACGGCGCTTGTCGATATTGACCTGAACGGACTCGATGTCGTTGCGCGCCACCGCGTCGAGATCGGCACCCGCGAGCCGGATCAGGCGGCCAGCGAGGCTCTGGATCGGCTTGGAGTGGGACCAAACGACCTCGATGCGGCGAGCCACCGCATCGTTCACGGCGGAACACGATACACGGCGCCGATCGTCCTCGATTCGATGTTGGAGGACGCGCTCAGAAACACGGCGCCGCTGGCCCACCTCCTGAATGCGGCCGCGCTGGCCGGGGTGAGTGTAGCCCGCCGCATGTACCCCTCGGTCCCTCACGTTGCCGTTTTCGATACCGCGTTTCACGCCTGTCGGCCGCTCGAATCCCTGTACTACGCACTCCCCCGCGAGCTGACGGACGCGCTGGCGTTGTACCGGTACGGTTTTCAGGGCATCGCCCACGAAGCGCTTGTCGAGTCCGTCGCCCGGGTCTCCGGGGAAGCACGCGAGGGCATCTCGGCCCTGACCCTTCAGCTGGGCGCCGTGTGTTCGGCGTGCGCGGTCCAGAACGGTCGTTCGGTGGAGACATCGAACGGATTCTCACCCCTCGAGGGACTGGTGACGACGACGGGCTGTGGCTCGCTCGGTCCGGGCGTGTTGATCCACCTTTGCTCGCAAGGGTATCCACACGAGTGGATCGAGGAGCGGCTCACACGGCGCGCCGGGCTCCTGGGTCTTGCGGGGTGTGAGTCCGTGCCCGAGCTCCTCGAGCGCGAGGCCAATGGCGAGGAGCGGGCGGCGCTGTCTTTGCGGATATTCGTCCGCAGGATCGTCATGACGGCCGGGGCGTTCTTCACCGTTCTGGACGGCCGGGGCGCTCTGGTGTTCGGCGGGGGCATCGGAGCGGGCTCCGCCGAGGTCCGGCGGCGGGTGGCCGAGGGCCTGGCCACCTGGAACGTGCGGCTGGACGGGGACCGGAACGAGGCAGGACCGGAGGGGTTGATCTCGGCCCGGGGTAGCCGTCCTGTGTACGTGTTCGAGACCGATGAAGAGCGCGCGATCGCCCGAAGCGCGGCTCGGATCCTGGAGCTCAGTCCCGTCCACTGATCCGGGCGAAAGTTGCCGGGTCTGGAAGAGAGGCGGGTCGAGGATGCGAGCAGGTCGCGAATTCCCGCAGGGCGGACGCCCGGGCGGGCTCCTTCGAACGGCCAGGGGCGCCCGGCTTCTTGTCCTCGTGGCCGTTCCCCAGCTCGACGTGCCGCAGACGCCCCCAGTTTACGCGCAGGAGGGTCCCGCCGAGATCGTGGATCGGGTCGACCGGTTGCTGCGTGGAGAGTCCAGCCGAGGTTTGGTGGCGATGCGGATCGTCACCGAGCACTGGACCCGGAGCATGGAGATGAGGATCTGGTCGCTGGGCACGGACCACGCGCTCATCCGCATCCTCTCTCCCCAGAAGGAAGCGGGTCTCTCGACGCTCAAGGCGGGGAACGAGATCTGGAACTACCTGCCGCGCGTCGACCGCACGATCAAGGTCCCCACCTCCCTGATGGGGGCCGCGTGGATGGGCTCCCACTTCACCAATGACGATCTCGTCAAGGAGCACCAACTGATCGAGGACTATGACGTCGAGATCGCGTTCGATGGGGTGCGAAACGGGGTCGAGGTGTGGGAGTTCGATCTGACCCCGAAGGCCGAGGCCGCGGTCATCTGGGACCGGATCGTCTACCTCGTCCGGGTCGCGGATCTGATGCCCGTGTGGGCGAGGTTCTACGACGAGCGGGACGATCTCATCCGCACCATCACGTGGTCCGAGTACAGGACGATGGGTGGGCGTCTCGTGCCGACCCTCGTGACCATCGAGCCGGCGGACAAGCCGAACGAAAGAACGGCCGTGCAATACGTCGAGCTGGAGTTCGACCTGGACCTCGAGCCGGCGTTCTTCTCGCTACGCACGCTGCGGTCGCGCGACCGATGACCCCGCGTGCTCCGGGGCACGGCATATCCGGCTTGTTCCGGCGACCCTGGTGGCGGGTCGGGTGGCGGAACCTGGGTCGCAACCGGCGCCGCACCCTGTTCACCGCGAGCGGTCTGGCCATCGGATACTGCACCGTCGTCGTCATGAGCGGACTCGGTCGCGGGATGGTCGCCGAGATGGTCGGTAACGGGACCGGGATTCTGTCCGGCCAGCTCCAGATTCACGGCCTCGAATACCTACCCGAGCGGAGCGTATACGAAACGCTCGGCGGGAAAGAGGGCACCGACGTAGCTGCCCTCGTCGACCGCGTGGCTGGAGACCCATCGATCGCGGCCGCCGCTGCTCGTGTCTACGGGGGAGGTCTGGTCAGCTCGGGCGATGCGACGGTCGCGGCCAGCCTGATCGGTATCGATCCTCGGCGCGAGCCCGAGGTTTCCTCCATCCTTGGGACGGTATACGAGGGAACTCAGCTCACGGAGGGATCCAACCAGCTGTTGATCGGGCGCGAAATGGCGATCCGGCTCGATGTCGGACCGGGGGACGAGGTAGTCCTGGTCGCGCCGGCCGCGGATGGGTCGCTCGGGAACGACCTGTTTCGCGTGTCTGGTATGTTCTCCACCGGTCTCACCGAGCTCGACGGGGCGGTGGCGTTGCTGCCGGTCGATGCCCTCCAGGAACTCATCGCGCTGCCCGTCGAGCGTATCCACGAGATCGCGGCGCGCGTCGCGGATCCGTGGGCAGCCCCCGACGCCGCGGAGCGAGCCAACTCGTGGCTCATCTCCGACCTCGTGGAAGCGAAGGCGACCGCGTGGACCGAGCTACAACCCGAGATGGTGTTTTACGCGGGCCTGTTCGAGTCGATGGAGTGGATCCTGTTGGTGATCATCTTCGCGATGGCGGTCTTCGGGGTGGCGAACACGATGCTCACGGGCACCTTCGAGCGCCGGCGTGAGTTCGCCCTCCTCCTGGCCCTGGGAGCGGGGCCGGGGTTGATCCTGCGCTCCGTGCTAGCGGAAGCGATCGCCCTCGGTGTGGTGAGCCTGGGGGCAGGGGCGCTCATCACCGCCCCGTTGATGTTCTGGTGGCACGAAGCTCCGCCCGACATGAGCTGGCTGTACGGGGGATACACGATGGCGGGGGGGCTCGTCCGTCCGGTGCTCAGGGTGGAGTACCCGCCGGAGATGCTCTGGATGGCCGCCGTCGCGCTGTTCGTCACCGCTGTCCTGGCCGCTATCTACCCCGCATTACGCTCGGCGCACACGCCCCCGGCCGACACGCTGGCGGGACGATGAGCTCGCGGTTCCCGATCCTGGCCCGGCTCGCCGTACGGAACCTGCGCAAGAGCCTTCGACGCAGCCTGCTCACCGGGGCGGCCATGGTCGTCGGTGTGGGGCTTCTCGCCATGTCCAGAGCCTTCGCCGAGGGCGGCCACGAGGACTGGATCGAGTCGGGCGTCCGCATCGGCACCGGGCACATCGCGCTCCAAGCCCCCCGGTTCTATGCGCGTCGCACGATCGAGCACCGTCTCGGCCCGGACGAGGTGCGCGCGGTTCTGGCCGCGTTACGCGACCCCACGCTGGCGGATGACGCGCTCGAAGTGGCCGTGCGCCTCGAGTTGCAGGGGCTCGCGAGCAGTGCGGCCGCCGCGGTGCCGGTGATGGTGAACGGGGTGGAGCCCGACGTCGAGCGGCGGTTCGCGGAGCTCGACACGGCGCTCGAGCAGGGTCGGTATCTGGAGCCCGGTGATCGTCTGCACGCATACATCGGTGTGAAGCTCGCGGAGCGCCTCGACCTGGAGCTCGGCTCTCGGCTCGTTCTGACCGCCCAGGATGCTTCGGGCGAGATCGCCGCCCAACTGGTTCGCGTCGCGGGTATCTTCCGCACCGGTCTACCGGAGATGGATGAGCGGTTCGTACAGGTCCCGCTCGAAACCGCACGCGAGTGGGTCGGGACACAGGGAGCGGCGACCTCGGTCGCCGTGCTGCTGCACTCCAGTCATCGGGTTCGAGGGGTGCAGAGAGCCCTCCTGGAGCGCCTGGCAAGCCACCGGGACCAGATCCGGGTCCTCACCTGGCAGGAGGCGATGCCAGCCCTCGAGGCGGCGGTCAAGATGGATGACTTCGGCGACTACGTGTTTCACGTCGTGACACTCGTGATCGTCGCGTTGGCGATCGTCAACACGATCTTGATGTCGGTGCTGCACCGGACCCGTGAATTCGGCGTCGTGCGAGCCCTCGGGCTCACGCCGGGCGACACCGGGACCCAGGTCATGATCGAGGGACTCGTGCTGTCCGCCGTCAGCGGTGTGATCGGGATCATCGTCGGGTTTGCGGTGACCTGGCTATTCTGGCGCGACGGGCTGGATTTCTCGGGTATGATGGGTGATGGGATCCGCGGGGCCGGGGTGATGCTGAAGCCGGTCTTCTATCCGCAGTTCACCCCACGCGTGCTCCTGCAGAGCTTCACGTTCGTGTTCGCGGTCGGCGTGCTCGCTTCGCTGTATCCGGCGTATCGGGCGACGAAGATCGAGATTGCAGACGCCATGAAGTTCGAGGAATGAAGCGGAGGCGAGCAGCATGAGCGAGGCACCGGCGGTCCGCACCGACGAGGTGTGGAAGGTGTTCGAGCACGACGGGATCGCGGTCGAAGCGGTACGAGGCGTGTCGATCGAGATCGAGCGCGGAGAATTCGTCGTGCTCGCGGGGCCCTCGGGATCGGGCAAGACGACGCTGCTCAACCTGATCGGGGGCCTCACACGACCGACCCGCGGTCGGAGCTGGATCGATGGCAGAGACATCTCGCGACTCTCCGAGCGTGAGCTGGCGACGCTCCGGCTGGAGCGCGTCGGGTTTGTCTTCCAGGCCTATAACCTGCTCCCGGTCCTCACGGCGCTCGAGAACGCCGAGTTCACGCTCTTGCTCCGCGGCCTGCCGGAGGGGGAGCGTCGGAGAACTGTCGAGGCCTTGTTCGTGGAGCTCGGAATCTCGGGTCTCGAAAGCCGGCGACCCGGAAAGCTCTCGGGTGGGCAGCAGCAGCGCGTCGCGGTGGCCCGTGCGGTGGCCGGAGAGCCGGCCCTCGTTCTGGCCGACGAGCCGACGGCCAACCTCGATACGGCCACCAGCGAAGCCCTCATCGATCTGATGGCACAACTCAACCGTGACCACGGGACGACCTTCGTGTTCGCGACGCACGATACGCGGCTTATGAGGCGCGCCCGCCGTCTGATCCGGCTCGTGGACGGGGTCGTGGCAGAGGATGAGAAGCGACCGTCGACGACCGGAGCGTCACCGATGTCCCCGGCCGGACCATCATCGCCAGCTGGACCGTCATCGTCGGCGCGCGCGTCCTCGACCGGGTCGGCCGACTCCGACTGAACCATGCGCGCTCGCCGTGTCGCCACCCTCGCGGGGTTGGGTGCCACGCAGTTCGCGCTCGGGCCCGCGGTTCACCCTGCGGGCGGGTGTCTCCGAGGGCAAGCGCCCGAGCTCCACGGGTACTACCTGCACGTCGTCTCGGCGGCCGACTCCGGGCCGTTCTCCTCCTCCAACGTGGCCGACCTCAAGCGCGTGCGTGGGATGTTCGATCCGACCCTTGGTCCCATCCGACTGGAGCTCGCCTACGAGCACACCTTGAGTGCGTCTACCGCTGCCGATCCGGGCGGGGTCGGAGCCGCGCTCGGCGTGTCGGGCGGAGGTGAATGGGCGGACTTGCAGGGGACCCTGGCCGAGTCCGGCTCGGTGGAGTGGCGCCACCGTATCGATCGGTTGGCGCTCAGCTACTCACCGGGGTCGGACATCGAGCTTTCGCTGGGGCGTCAGACGATCTCCTGGGGCACGACCCTGTTGCTCACCCCGGCCGACCCGTTCGCACCGTTCACGCCGGAGGAGCCGTTCCGAGACTACCGGGCCGGCGTGGACGCATTCCGTGCCCGCGCGTTCCTGGGCCCGTTCTCCGACATCGATGTCGTCGTGCGCCCCACGGACACGGCAGCCGGCACCACCGTGACGGCGTTGGGCAGGCTCCACACGTTGGTGTCCGGCTGGGAGCTATCGACCTGGGCGGGACTGCTTCACGACCATGGCGCGGCGGCCCTCGGGCTGACCGGGACCTTCGGGGGCGCCGCGGCTCGCGCCGAGGGGGTAGTCCGACGAGAGAGCGGGTCTACGGTGCTCAGATTCACAGTCGGCCTGGATCGAAGCATCGCGGTCGCCGGGCGGGACCTGTATCTCGCGGCCGAGTACCAGCGTGACGGTCTCGGAGCGGCTTCACCGACGGAGCTGCCGAGGGTGCTGGCGAGCGGTCCTTTCGAGCGCGGCGAGCTTCAGGTCGTGGGACGTCATACGGCTGCCCTGCGGGCCAGCTACCAGCCCGACCCGTTGTGGACAGCGGATCTCCTGCTCCTTTCCAACCTGGGCGACCCCAGCCTGCTCGTCGGCCCGGGGGTCAGCTACTCCGTGAGCGACGAAGCGGCGGCGCGCGCCGGGATCTTCCTGGGGTTTGGCGATGAGACCGGCGCCGGCGGTCTGCCGGGCTCGGAGTACGGGCCCGTGCCCGGGTTCGCGTACGTAGCCCTAGCCGCGTTCTTCTAGGCGGGTCACTGAGTCACGCGGCCACGTATTCCTTCGGCGAGCGTCGAAACGGTCAGAGAGCCGCGCCGCTCGACTCGATCTTGCGCCACAGCTGCGGATGGCGCTTCACCAGGTAGGTTCCCATTACCCCTGCGGCGACGATATTGGCGCCGAAGATCGCCCACCAGGGGAGCACCTCGCCGAGTGGATCACCAAAAGCGGTGATAAAGAACACGCTGAGGAAGAAGATGCTGACGCAGGCGAAGAACGCCACGTACCACACCGCCGGGTGCAGCTCCACTTCATACGCCAGCCATGACACCAGCACACCTACCACGAGGAATACGAGCAAATGCAGACCGTTGTACGCGAGCACTGGCGCGGCGGACACGAAGCGGTCGGCGTCCGTCGAGATCAACCCGTCTCCGAACGCGGCGGGGGTGTAGAACAGCGAGCGACCGAGCGCCAGATCGACCAGGCCGACAAAGATCACGACGGCCACGTACCCGAGCACGCCCGTGAACAGCCCGTCAACCCAAACCGAGGATCGAGAGGCTTCCATGACATCACCTCCTCGCGAGGGCGCAAGGCATTTGCCGTAACAGGTTGCAGCCACAGCCAGGGGCAATCCACGTACCCCGCGGTCGGACGCGGTCAGATGGGATCGATGCATCGTTGCACTCCATGAAGAAACCCGCCCGTCCGGAAGCCGCATTGCCACGTCGAGCCTGCCCCGGCTGCGCCGATGCGCCCCAGCTGGGGTCCGGCCACCCGGACATTCCGTCCCGGTCGGGGCATGTCGCTTCCCACGTTTCGGTCGACGAGCCGGTGTGCCTCTGACACCTTCTTTCGCGGCCGTCGCGAATCCGACAGGTTGGCGCTCGGCTCACCTACTTCAGCGACAGGCCCATGATCGGACTGCGTCCCTCGCGTCGAACTGCCCGTCCCACCGCACTCGGCAGCCTCCTGCTGGCGTTCGGGTGCGGGGCCGCCAGGAGCCCCGACACGACTCTGAACGCCGTGCTGTGGGTGCAGAGCTCCGCGGAATACGAGGCCGCCGCGGTCGGCATCTATGCGGTGGCGACCCGGGTGTTGGAGCTGGGTCGGGCCGACTCCTCATGGACGGCTGCTACTGAGCAGGAAGGTGATTACCGGCGGCTGCCGCCCGCCGTGATTCTGGACGTGGACGAGACGGTCCTCGACAACACCCCGTACCAGGCGCGATTGCTCGAGGACGGCGAGCTGTACGGTCCCGTGTCCTGGGGCGCCTGGGTTGCGGAGGCGCAGGCTCCAGCCATCCCCGGGGCGCTCGAGTTCACGCGTACGGCAGCTGGGACGGGTGTCACGGTCTTCTACGTAACGAATCGCGATTCGGCGCTCGAAGATGCCACGCGAGCCAACCTGCATCGCCTGGGCTTTCCATTGGCCCAGGATACCGACGTCATCCTCACGCGTGGCGAGCGCCCGGAGTGGGGCTCCGACAAGTCAACGCGCCGCGCGTACGTAGCCCAGAGCTTTCGGATCGTCTTGCTCGTCGGCGATGACCTGAACGATTTCGTCGCGGCCGATCGCGCGTCGGTGGCAGAGCGAAGCGACCTGGTTGGGACGTATCGCGCGAATTGGGGCACCCGCTGGATTGTCCTCCCGAACCCCATGTACGGGTCATGGGAGCGGTCGCTGATTGGGGACGCCGACCTGTCCGAAGATGAGGCGCTCCGGGTCAAGCGGCGGCGTCTCGAGGCGGCCAGACCGCCCCCGGAACAGACCTAGTCGGTACCCTTCACCAACAGCACCGGGCACTGCGCCAGGATGGCGATCTTGTAGCTGAGCGTAGCCCACCCCGAAGCCGGATCGTCGAGCCGCACCCGGTGCGAGTTGAGGATGATGAGATCCACGTCTTTCTCTTCCGCGAACTCTACGATCGTTTCCGCACGCTTTCCATATTCGATTTGTTGATGGACCTGTACGCCGGCCGCACGTACCGGCTCGACGAGCTCCCGCATGGCTTTGACCGCCTTCTTCTCCAGCCGGTCGTAGAAAGCGGCCAGCTCCTCGAATGGCAGATCGAGCATCTCGATCACATGGATCAGGGTCACCTCCCCACCCGTCTCGAGCGCCAGATCGCGCGACGTTTCGATCGCCCGGAGGTTCCCGTCCGACAGGTCCACCGGGACGAGGATCTTCTCGAACATGCCTGGCCCTCCGTAGCGTTCTGGCCCGCGCACCGGCATCGGTTCAGCCGGGCGAGCGGGCGCGCTTACCCCTTCAGCACCCCGATGGGGTGCAGGCGGACTACCTTTGCGCCGATGCCGGCCCGATCGACGACGTTCACGACGTCCGCCACGTCCTTGTAGGCTTCCGGGACCTCCTCGGCGATCGTCGCGAATGATGCCGCGCGCACTTCGATCCCTCGGTCCCGAAACTCGCGTCTCAGGTCACGCCCGCGAACCGACTTCTTCGCCTGTCGGCGGCTCATGCGTCTACCGGCACCATGGCACGTCGACCCGAAAGTCTCTCGATAGGCGCCCTTCGTCCCCACCAGAACGAAGGAATACCTCCCCATGTCCCCGGGGATCAGGACGGGCTGACCGACATCTCGGTAGACGGCGGGAAGCTCCGGGTGACCCGGGGGGTAGGCGCGCGTGGCGCCTTTACGGTGCACGCACAACCGCCTTTCCTTCCCGTCCACTTCGTGCGTTTCCCACTTCGCGTTGTTGTGCGCGACATCGTACACGAGGCGCATGCCCAGTTCCGTCCACGAGCTGCCGAGGACACGCTCGAATGCCGTGCGCACGCGGTGCGCCATCAGCTGCCGATTGGCGAACGCGAAGTTGGCCGCCGCCGCCATGGCCCCCAGATAGCGCTCGGCCTCCGGGGAGTCGAGAGGGGCGCATGCGAGTTGCTTGTCTGGCAAGTCGATCCCGTAAGCGTGGCTCGCGTCCAGCATCACGTCGAGGAAGTCCGTGCACACCTGGTGACCGAGACCCCGCGAGCCCGAGTGGATGAACACGGTAACCGTTCCCACATCGAGTCCCAGCCGTGCTGCCGCCGTCCGGTCGTACACCTCATCGACGTATCCTACCTC
>JBDHHV010000012.1:0-44889 GCA_039589195.1 Gemmatimonadota bacterium
CACAGACCACCGAGGCATATACACACCTGGTGCGCGACGACCTTGAGGCGCTGCAGTCGGCGTGATGGTAACGGTGGGTAACGAAACGCCGCAGACAGGTGCAGATTGGTGCAGCCTCCTGCAGAAGCGAAGAGGAGAAAAGCCGCTCCATGCCGGAGAATCCCAGTCAGGCGCAGACCTGCGCAGATTCCCCCGAGAAAACTCAAAATCCGGTGGGGAGCAATCCCCTTGAGGGTTCAAGTCCCTCCTCCGGCATAGGCCTCCGAAAAGCGATCCACGCGGGTCTATCGATTCTCGGTGCCGAAGCGCCTGCGTGAGCGCGAGCCACCGCCCGCCGGCAACGGACTCCCAAACGGTCCTTGAAGACTTGAAGTTGACGTGAACACCACGAGCCTCGATCGTCATGCTCCGGCTCGGGTTCGTCCGGCGAGAGGCTCCCTGATGCGGCGTGGTGGTTTTCGTAGCGTGACCCTCCTTCTCTTCGTTGCCCTCGTCCTTGGGTGCGGCGGCGCATCTGGGGATCCAGGCCGGAGCTCGACGATGACCGTCCTGGTGGATGGCAAAGGCCCCGCCCTGATGCGCCTCTACGCCCTGAAGTACCTGCTCTTTCTCCCGCTGGGGTATACGATGGGACTCGAGATGACCCCCCGTCTCGCTGAATCGTGGGAGCGCTCCCCCGACTACCGCACCTGGACGATTCACTTGCGCGACGACGTGCGGTGGCACGACGGAGTACCGGTAACGGCACACGATGTGGCCTTCAGCCTCGAGTTGTTTCGTCATCCCGATGTGCTCCTCCCCGGGGCAGGCTCGGTCGATTCAACGCGGGTGCTGGATGACCACACGATCGTGTTCTTCATGCCCGAGCCCATCGGCTCTCCGCCCCTGCTCGGTTGGACCGTCTACTTTCCAGAGCATCTGCTCCACGACCTCGACCCCGCGGATTTCTATGAATGGGATTTCTGGAGGCATCCGGTCGGGAACGGCCCGTACCGCCTCGTGCGACACGTACCGCAGACGATGCTCGAGTTCGAGGCGAACCCCGACTTCTTCGCCGGAGAGCCGCCGATCAAGAAGGTGGTGGCGAAGTTGAGCAGCGCGAATCCCGTGATCGAGCTCACGAGCGGGGCCGCCGATGTCGCCTCCGACCTTCGGCCGGCCGACTTGCGGAAGCTCGACGCCGATCCCCGGTTCAGGGTCTACTACCAAAACGACTGGAGCGAAGTGTATCTGGTCTATTTGAACCATCGCCATCCTCTGTTCGACGATGCCAGGGTCCGACGGGCGCTCGGCCACGCGGTCGACCGAGGAGAGCTATCGCGGCTGCTGAACCTTCCTGAGGAAGTCCCGCTGGTGGGTGGGCTCGGGAATGACGGCGGCGAAGATCCGTATCGCCGTCGAGGGTGGGATCGGTTTCCGACCTACGATCCCGAGAGGGCGGAACGGCTCCTGGATCAGGCGGGGTGGGCGGACTGCGATGGCGACGGGGTTCGCGAGAGGGACGGGCGGGAAGCGCGTTTCACGCTTCTGGCTCCGCAGGGAGGATCCCTTGCCGCCGTGGCGCAGGGCGTCTTCCTCCAGGATCAGCTGCGGCGCGTGGGAGTGGCGGTCGAGATTCGGCAGATGGAGATGACGGTCGTCCGGGAAGCCCTCCGCTCGGGCGAGTTCGAGGCGGGGATCATCTGGGAAGACCAGGATCCCCACACGATACTCTGGACGTGGTTCGGCGGACCCGCCGACCCGGGCGACCGGACGGGGAATGAGCCGGTTCGCTTCGGATATCACGATGCGGAGGCCGCGTCTCTCCTCGAGGTCATCCTTGCGACGCCGGATCCCGCCGGGCGGGACACGCTCTACGCTCGATTCAACGAGATCCTCCGCCGTGACGCACCGGTCATGATCCTCTTCCCTGGCGTGTATCGGTACGTGGCCCACCGACGAATCCGCGGATTCCGTCCAGGCTGGGATTGGCTCAATCACCCGCAGGAACTCTGGATCGAAGACGAACCGTGAGGTTCCAGGCCACACCGAGCATGGTAGGGAAGCAGATGCGCCGACCACGGCGACGAGGAGATCGTGACCGATCTCCGGGGTTCACTCAGGGAAGGTCTCCCCCGGGCAACAGCTGGATGATCCGCCCCGAATCGGACGGATTCGGGCTCCCGGCATCCACCGAGATCAACAGCTTGCCGCTCGGAAGCTGCGCGACATCACGGACCCGCCCGACATTCCTGAGCACGATCTCCGTCTCGTCGGTGGCCGGGTCGTAGCGGAGCAGGTGCTGAGGATTGAGGGCGCCCAACAAGAACGAACCGGTCCAGGACGGGACCTGGCTGCCCTCGACGAGGAGCAGTCCCGACGGTGCGACGCGGAAGTCCGGACCCCAGAACTTGGCCGGAAGGATCGACACGGCGGCGGCTTCCTCTTCCGTCATGTCCGATACGGGCGTTCCGTCGTAGTTGAGCCCGTAGGAGAACAGCGGCCATCCGTAGTTGCCTCCCGCGGTGATG
Source organism: Gemmatimonadota bacterium (assembly GCA_039589195.1). GTDB lineage: Bacteria > Gemmatimonadota > Gemmatimonadetes > Palauibacterales > Palauibacteraceae > JBDHAC01. The sequence continues at coordinate 2,511 of JBDHHV010000012.1, forward strand.
ATGTTCAGTTCGTCGCCGCCCATGGGACCGTGCTCACTCTCGTACAGCGTCTGCTGCACGGCATCGTAGTGGAGCCCCTGGGGGTTTCGATGACCGTACGACCAGATGGTCGAGGGTTCGGATGCCCCCGGGAGCAGCGGATTGTCCGGCGGGATCCGCCCATCGGCGGTGAGTCGGTGGATCTTTCCCATGTCGGAGCCGAGATCCTGGGGGCCCGGGACAGGGTAGGGACTGCCTCCCACGCCGAAAGACAGGAAGAAGTGGGACGCGTCCTCCCAGGCGATTCTCGAGCCGATCGAGAAGTCGTCCGATTCGTAGATCACTTCCAGGTTCCGGGCCCGGTCGTCGCGGAGCTCGAAGCGCGCGACCGCCAGGCCAAATGCCGCGTCGTTGTACGCGATGTAGACCAGCCGGTTGTCCTCGAAACCGGGATGAAGGCTGACGTCCAGCAGGCCACCGAACCGGCCCGCGTCGACGGTCCTGGAGGCCGGGATGCCACCGACCTCGGTCACTTCGCCGCCCACGTAGTGATGGAGCGTCCCACTTCGCTCGGCGAAGAGGAACTCCTCCTCGCCGATGACCGCGATCCCGTCAGGAATCCCATACCCGGACGCGAGGACCCCAGGTTGTGTGATCCCGTCGGGTTCCGTGATCCCGTCGTCGGGGGCGAGGGGCTCGCCCGCTTGGCAGGACGAAAGCAGCGAGAGCCCGACGGCCATCGGCCCCAGATGCTTTCTGATCACGTTCGTGATTCCCCTATGACCCCCGGCCGATACCGCTTGACCACCCATTTCTGCACAGCCTGCCGAAAAACGTCACATCTTGGAGCGCCTGAGGCATCCGAGCGCCTACGTCGCTCCCGGCGCGCAGGCAGAGAGCGTGCACAACACATCTCGCTGTGACTCCACGGCTGCCCTCCCCACACCGAATGCGTAACCCGAGCACGTTGCGCAGTTCCGGAGCTTCATTGGGCAGAAGCCCGCTGCGCTCGCACCACGAGCTCCTCCTCCGGCATCCCTCAACCACGCAGCGTTTAGAATCCCGCCCCCTGAGCGACTCGTCAGGCACTGCCCGTGCCGACTCCCGTCTCACGCAGGAATCGTAGGACCTCCTCGGGGTGCGATCCGTTCGTTGCGTTCCTTCCGTCGGGGACAACTCGGTGACAAACTGAGGGTCAGGTACGGCCATCTGGGGTCACGTCGAGTGCCGGGACCGGTAAACAGAATGGCCCACGATCGAGTCATGCGAGGAGCCCAGTGACATACCTACTCCGCACGCTCAACAATCCTTCGCACCGTGCTGATCTTTTCGATCGCCTCGCGGGCCTGGATCCCGGCCACCCGCCACGGTGGGGGCGGCTGACGGCGCCGCGTATGCTCTCGCACCTTTGCGATCAGATGCGGATGATGCTCCGCCACGAGTCGTGCGCGCCCATACCGAGCCCCGCTAACTACCCGGTCCTTCGTGAGCTCTTCCTCTACGTCCTGCCGTGGCCGAAGAGCCGTATCGTGGGACCGCCGGAGGCGTTCCAGGCCGACCCTGTCGCGTGGGCCGAGGATCTGGCCACCCTCGCCGAGCTGGTCGACCAATTCCTGGGTCTCGATCCGGATCGAGACTGGCCGGACCATCCGCACTTCGGACGAATGAACCAGCGGGCCTGGGCGGCCTTCAGCTACAAACACTTCGACCACCACCTGCGGCAGTTCGGCGCTTGAGTCTGCTTCGTATCGGGGCGCTCAGGGGGCGGCCGCATACACGCTGTCGATGAACCCACTCTCGTCCAGCTCGCGCAGCAGGCTGTCGTCGTAGAAGTCCTCGGCCGTGCGCGTCCGCATCTCGTGCGAGTCGTAGACCTCCATCGTCAGCCTGATTCCGTCGTAGCACGGATACGGCTTTCGGGGGATGGCCGCCCCGCCCTCGTACACCGTCTCGGCGTACGCGCGATCGGTGATGCCGTGCCACTTCTCGAGCACCTGGAGGGCTAGCTCGCGGTCCCGGTGGAAGAGCGCGATCCCCTCGACCGTGGCCTGGAGGAAGCGGCGAGCCGCGTCGCGATTCGCTTCGTCCTCGAGCCAGGCAGGCTCGACCCGTACGCTGTTGCCTGCGACCGGAACGTTCCACGCGCGGGTGTCCGTCAGGATCGGATAACCCTCCTGGCGCGCCTCCGCGAGCCTGCGCTCGCTTGCGACGATGGCGTCCACTCGGCCCTCTCGCAGCGCCTCGACGTCGCGACCGTTCGTCATGATGGAAATGTCGTGCACGGGGTCCCAACCCATTCGCTCCGCGAGCAGCAGGGCGACGAACCCGGTGGTCGTGTGCGTGCCCGAGGAAATGCCCAGACGCTTCCCCTCGAGGTCTTCCAGACGCTCGATTCCCGGGCGCCCCACGATGTGCGCACGGACGACGCAGTCGGTCGACGCGATAACGATCAGGGGCCGCGCACGCGCATTGGTGGCCATAGCGACCATGTGCGGAGTCGCGCCATCCACGCTGATGTCCGCGCGCGTCGGTCTGGGGAATCCGACATTGATTCCACCCTCGAAGTCGGGAGCGGGCATCCAGAGCTCCACGTCCAGGCCGTACTTTTGGTACAGGCCCCGATCCGCCGCGATCACGAACGGGAGCTTGCTCACGGATCTGGCTCCCAGCTCGACTCGCAGCGGAATCAGATCGCTCCGCCCGCACGCGAGAACCGCCGCACACAGGCACAAGAGCCCGCTCCGAACGATCACGTGTTTACTCGCACGGGACGTCATGACTGTCTCCAGGTTGAAGCGGGCACCAGGGTGCGACGTACGCGAAAGAGGAGCGCGAGCCCCGCCCGCGTGCAAGACCCTCGAACCGGGCGGCCGGTATTGCCTTGAGCGCCGGGCGGCACTCAAGTGTTCTGTGAGGATGTGAGCGTCGCCACGACGCTTCGATTCGGTCCTTGCCATTAAGTAATGCCAAAAGAGGAGTTGAGAGGATGTCCACACGCCTCGTCCTCGGGGTCGTCGCCATGCTCGTCGCGGCCCCCCCCGTGCTGTTCGCCCAGACCCCCGCGGTCGGAGATTCCGCGTTCATGGCCGGCATGAAGTGGCGGTCCATCGGACCGGCCAACATGTCCGGCAGAGTCACCGACATCGAGGGGATTCCGGGCACCAAGACGTTCTATGTCGCCGGAGCGACGAGCGGGATCTGGAAGACCATCAACAACGGGACGACGTTCCGCCCCGTGTTCGATGATCAGCGGGTCATCTCGATGGGTGACCTGGCGATCGCGCCCAGCGATCCGGAGACCGTGTGGGCCGGCACCGGGGAGGAGGATTCCCGCAACTCGATATCGCCGGGCGGAGGCGTCTACAAGTCCACCGACGGCGGGATGACGTGGGAGCTGATGGGTCTCGAGGATACACAGGCCATCGGCCGGATCGTGATCGATCCCAGAGACCGCAACCGCGTGTACGTCGCTGCCCTCGGCCACCCGTGGGGGCACAACGAGGAGCGAGGCCTGTACCGGACGAAGGACGGTGGCGAGACCTGGGAGCGCGTCCACTACGTGAGCGAGAAGGCCGGGTTCGTCGATATCGCGATGCACCCCGACGATCCGGACATCCTGCTCGCGACGAGCTGGGAGCGCGTCCGCGGCCCCTGGTTCCTGGAGAGCGGAGGACCCGGGAGCGCGCTGTGGAAGTCGACCGACGGCGGTGACACCTGGACCGAGGTCACCGGCGGAGGCTTGCCGGAGAGCGAGAAGGGCCGCATCGGAATCGCCATCGCGCCCAGCGACCCCGACATCGTCTACGCGCTGGTCGAGGCCGAGGATCCTGAGTGCCCGGAGGCGGAGTCGGCGGAAGCCGAAGCGGAAGGGGACGAGGCCGAGGAGGCGGAGGGCGAGGCCGAGACGGATGCCGACCTTTGCTCCGATCTGCACGGCTCCGGTCTGTACCGTTCCGAGGACGGCGGCGAGACGTGGACGTTCATGAACTCGAGCAACACGCGTCCGTTCTATTACTCGCAGGTGAGAGTGGACCCGTCCGATCCGGACCGCGTGTTCTGGTCCTCCTTCAACTTCTCGAGGGATGGCGGGGCGACAGTGGGCAACGCCGCGGTCGGTGTCCATGTCGACCACCACGCCATGTGGTGGGACTCGTCCGATCCCGATCACATCATCGTCGGTAACGACGGGGGGATCGCGATCTCGTGGGACAGGGGCGGCAACTACGACTTCGTGAACACGATCCCCATGGGGCAGTTCTATGCCGTCAGCTACAACATGGACGTGCCGTACCGGGTGTGCGGTGGTCTCCAGGACAACTACACCTGGTGCGGTCCTAGCCGCCGAGCCGACGGCGAGATCGACAATCACATGTGGTACTCGATCGGGGGTGGCGACGGTTTCTACGCCCCACAGGATCCGACCAACCCGGACATCGTGTTCGGAGAGTCCCAGCAGGGGCGGATCTACTGGAGAAACACCGCAACCGGGGAGCGGCATTCTCTGCAGGCTCCAAACTGGCGCGAGAAGACAAAGGCCCTCCGGGACTCGATCGCGGTCCTCGAGGGAGACGACCCGGAGAACGTCTCGGCGGATGTTCAGGCGCGCATCGATCAGTCCCGGCAACGCGTGCGGGCCGACTCCGCCCAGTACGATCTTCGCTTCAACTGGAACACGCCCCTCCAGCTCTCTCCGCACGACCCGCAGACGCTGTACATCGGATCGAACAAGGTCCTCAAGTGGACCTACGACTCCGACGAGATGGAGCCGTTGTCGGGAGATCTCACGTACGCGGACCCGGAGAAGATCGAAGTCGCGTACGGGACCACCGGAGGAATCACCCGGGATGTGACCGGCGCCGAGAACTACGCGACGATCGTCGCGCTGGCCGAGTCTCCGATCACGGAGGGCGAGCTGTACGCCGGGACGGATGACGGGCGCGTATGGCGCGGCCCCGGCGGCGGCGAATGGATCGAGCTGACCGACCGTTTCGAAGGCGTTCCGCCCAACACCTATGTGAGCCGGATCGAGCCTTCGAGCCACAACGCCCGCCGGTTCTACGTGACCTTCGACGGCCACCGGCAGGACGACTACACGCCGTACGTGTACGTCACGGACGACGGCGGCGAGAGCTTCCGGTCGATCGCGTCGAATCTGCCGACGGGAGCCCCCGACTTCGTGCACGTGATCCGCGAAGATCCCGAAAACCCCGATCTCCTGTTCGTGGGGACGGATGTTGGCGTCTACGTATCGACCGATCGCGGTGGGTCGTGGACCAGGTTCATGAACGGGCTCCCGACGGTTCCGGTGCACGACCTCAAGATCCACCCGCGCGAGCACGAGCTGATCGCAGGGACGCATGGCCGCTCGATCTGGGTTGCCGACATCGCACCGCTCCAACAGCTGGCCGACGGCACGCTGCCGGCCTCACCGACCGTGTTCGCCATGAAGACCGCGATCCAATTCGGCGACGTCCCGAGCGGCGGCGAGTTCATCGCACAGAGGTTCTTCCAGGGCGAGAGCGCGGAGTATGGCGCGGAGATCACCTACTGGGTGCCGGAGAGCGTGGCCGACGAGCTGGCGGAGGAGGCACGCGAGCGGATGGCTGCGGAGCGTGAGCAGGGTGAGGAGGAGGCCGAGCCGGGCGAAGGTCAACCCGAAGCTGGTCGCCAGGCCGCGGGGGCACCCACGGCACAGGGGAGGGGAGGGCGACAGCCGGGACCGCGCGCGCAGATCGCGATCCTGGACGCGGCCGGCGATACGGTCCAGACCCTCACCGGGCCGACAGGTGCGGGCCTGAACCGCGTGCACTGGAACCTGCAGAAGCGATCCGAGCCGGAGGAGCAGTCACCCTCGGAGCGGGCCGACAGCCTTCGGAATATCCGTCTGTACGGGGAGGTCGGAGACTCGTTGGTGACGCACGAGGGGGCGGACCGAGCGCTTGTCGACCGGGTGATCGAGCTGGCGACGGGTGGGGATCCACAGGCGCTGCGTCGCATGTTCGGTGGCGGCGGTAGCGGGCGTGGAGCGGGAGCGGGTGCGGGTTGGCGCGAGCGCCCGGGTGAGAGCTATCCGGAGGCTGCGGCAGCCGGTGCGGCGGTCGGTCGTGCGGCTAGCCCGCGCGGTGCGGGTGGTCCTGGCGGCGCAGGCGGCTTCGATCCGGGCGAGATGCGCGACATGTTCCTGGACATTCGATCGGGGATGCGGGCCCGAGGGGCCAACGTTGGCGGCTTCCGCGGTTTCGGTGGTGGCGGTGGATCGCTTGCCGCACCGGGCACCTACACGGTCGCCGTCACGATCGGTGACGAGACGTACACGACCCAGGTCGAAGTGGCACGGAAGGATGGCTTCGGTTTCTGGGACGAGGGCGACTCGGACTGAGACCTCATTAACACCCGGACGTCTCGACCTGTCCCCTAGGGTGATCGGAGGGTGAGAACACCAATCACCAGGAGCTAAGGCGATGCGAAGGGGAATCCTCATAGGGATGGGACTGACCATGGTCGTCCCGGCGGTCTTGAGCGCCCAACGCGGGCCGGTGGGCCCACGTCGGCAAGCGGTCGGACCGCGCATGGCACTCGGCAACCGCGGCGCCCCCGCCCAGATGGGTCGGCAGGGGATGGCGTTCAACCCGCGGCTACTCGTCCAACGCCGGGAGGCACTGAACCTGTCGGATGAGCAGGTGACCCAGCTCGAAGCGCTCGCCGCGGAGACACGCAGCGCCCGTGAGGCTCTCCCGGCGACCATCCGGGAACACGCGGACGCTCTGCGGGAGGCCTGGAGCGCCGAGACGGTGGACGTTCAGGCCGTCGAGCGTCACACCCGTGCGATCATGGACGCGCAGCAGCAGGCAGGCCTGGCCGCGGTGACCGCGTCGGCTCGTGCACGGGGGCTGCTCACGGCCGAACAGCGAGGGCGTATGGAGGGGTGGGTCGACGGGCGATTCGGACGGTCCGGTCGTGCTGGTGCGAGATCGGGTACGCGGCGACGGATGCCCGCGGGTGCGCGTCGTTTCCGGCGGCCGGAATGAGCCCGACCTCCGCATAGCCGCTATCTCGGCTCCAACAGGATTTGCGCTCTGTAGCCGGTCGGGTCCCGCGCGCAGCGGGGCCCGTCCGACCCTCTAGTCGTCCGCCCCTCCGCCTTGCCGGTCTTCCGGTCGTCCAGCGACGACCTGTATGTTGGCCAACTCCCGGGCCGGGAGAAGTGTCTTTCAGGGTGAGCGACAGCGTTGGCCGGGGCGTGATGCCGGCCGATTCCAAGCGTGCTATACAATCCGACATCAGGGAATAGCGTGAACGGACTTGTGAGCGGATTCAGTGAGCTGCGGAAGCGCCACCTGTTTCAGATCATCGTCGTGTATCTGGGCGTGGCGTGGTTCTTCGTGGAGATCGTCGGGTTTCTGGTCGACAACTACGAGCTGTCGCGCAAGGTCCTGGATACCGCCGTCATGCTGGCCGTGCTGGGATTCCCAGCCATGCTGGTGATCGGTTGGAATCACGGCGCGAAGGGCCGCCAGAACGTGGCGCGTGCGGAAGTGTGGCTGCTCCTCACCCTGGGCGTGATGGCGGCGATCGGGACGTACCGGATCACGACCGCCGAGGAGCCCCCGCGCGCGACCCCGAGCGAGTCGGCCGCGGCTCCCGGTGGCGCCGTCGGGGAGGCCTCTCTGCCCAGCGCGGCTTCCGGGGAGACCATCGATCTGGGTGCCGCGTCGGTAGCCGTGTTCCCGTTCGAGAACAACGTGTCCGATCCCGAGCTGGAATGGCTCGGCTCGGGGCTCGCGGACATGCTGACCACGAACTTCGCACAGTTGCCGGAGCTCCGAGTCGTCGGTCGCCAACGCCTGTTCGATTTGCTGCGCGAGGCGGGTCGCGATGAGACCGATGAGATCCCCGCGAGCCTGGCGTCCACCATCGCGGAACGATCGGGTGCACACTCGATGGTACGCGGGAGCGTGGTCGGCTCGGAGGCTGAGCTGGCGATCGACGCACAGCTCATCGACCTGGAGACGGGTACGGTCGTGGCTGCGGAGCGGGTGCGGGGCGAGGACGTGTTCGATCTCGTGGACACCCTGTCGGCCCGGCTGGCGCGGCGCCTCTCGGGTGCTCCCCCGGCGCAGAGGCCGCCCGCACCGTTGGCGAGGGTCGCGACACGCGACCCCGAAGCGGCCAGAGCCCTGTACGAGGGGCTGCGGCTCGAGCGCCAGGGGCAGCATGAGGAGGCGCGCGTGAAGCTCGCGCGCTCGGTGGAGCTGGACTCGACCAACATGCTGGCACTCATGGCGCTCAGCACCGATGAGGACCATGTCTCGGTCGATGATGCACTGCGCTATCGGACGATGGCGCTGCGCGAGGTCCAGCGCATGCTCCCGGGACTCCGAAACGTGTTCCAGGAGCGGAACATGGACGAGCAGGGGTTGGAGAAGCTCGAGGAGATGCTGGCGGAAGCTCAGGTTCAGATAGAGGGAGTCGGTCAGGCGGACGTCAATTTGGATTCCATCTTCGAGACCCTCTTCTCGTCGGTGAAGGTCGTGGTGCCTCGCTTCAGTCGGCCACCGCCGATACCGCCGGAGGAAGGCCGCGAGCAGATCCGCCCCGATCGGCCCCAGCGCGACCCACCGAACTGAGCCCGGCCGGGACTCCCGGCAGGAGCACCCGGCCCGACTGCGCCCTTGTCTCGGGCGGGCGCCGCCATTCATGTTGCCGTCCATACGGTCCTCATGGACTTCGATACGGGTGTAAGCGGCGGCTTGTGCGTGCCACGGTGCCGCCCTGTAAATAGACACATCTGCGACCGTTGACCCGCCGGGTCCCGATAGGTGGAAGGGGTCACGAGCGTTGACCCTCACCCGGCGCGGAGCCCGCGCCCGCCATGAGGAGACCGTGATGGAACGAAGAGCCTTCCTACGGACCGGCCTGGCCGCCGGTGTCGCGAGCGTCACCCCCGTCCCGCTCCACGGCATGTCATGGCTATTCGACCCCCGGCACGCTCAAGACGGTGTCATGCGGCTGAGCTCCAACGAAAACCCCCTGGGGCTCGCACCCGTCGCCCGCGAGGCGGTGCTCGGGGGTCGCGAGGACGCGAACCGGTACCCGGGGGCATCGCGCCGGGCGCTCATCGAGGTCCTCGCTCCGTATCTGGATGTGCCGCCGGAGCGGCTCTTCTTCGGGGCGGGGTCCACCGAAATCCTGCGCGTCGCGGTTCAGGCGTGGAGCACGCCCAACGCGCACCTCGTGCTCGCGTCCCCCACGTTCGAAGATGTCCCCGGCTACGCGCGACCGTTCCCCTACCAGGTCGACGCCGTTCCGCTCACGGCGGACCACGCGCACGACATCGGACGGATGCGGGAGATCGTCGATGGCTCCTCGAACCCGGCGATCGTCTACATCTGCAACCCGAACAACCCCACGGGCACCCTGACCTCGTCCGCCGAAGTGGACGAGTGGATCGGTGAGGGTTCCGATCAGACGTTGTTCCTCGTCGACGAGGCCTATCTGGAGTATGCGAACGACCCGAAGTACTGGTCCGCCGAGCGCTGGACCGCCGAGCGGACGAACGTGATCATCGTACGGACGTTCTCGAAGATCTACGCGATGGCGGGGATGCGGCTCGGGTACGGGATCGCGCACCCCAAGACGGTCCGCCGGATGCGGCCCTTCCTGACGAGAAACAACCCGAATCACATGGCTGCCGTCGCCGCCGCTGCCTCGCTCGGGGACTCCGAGCTCGTAGGGCGGAGCGTGGGCATGAACAGCCGCGCGAAAGCGATCACGCACGAGTGTCTGGACGATTTGGGGCTCGAGTACCTGCCCACGCACACGAACTTCCTCATGCACCGAATCCAGGGTGAGCTCAGGACCTACATCGAGCGGATGTCGGAGGCCGGGATCCGCGTGGGACGGCCGTTCCCGCCGATGCTCGAGTACAATCGCCTCTCGTTCGGTCTGCCCGAGGAGATGGAGCGCTTCGCCGAGACGCTGCGCGGCTTCCGCGGTCGCGGCTGGGTATGATCCCACGCTTCACCGGCGGGCGGGTACTCGCCGCCGCTGGTAGGCGGGCGCTCACCCCCGCAGGCGGGCAGGCACCCATCGCCACCCGCCGGTGGGTACTCGCCGCCGTCTCGCTGTCGTGCATCGGGCTGTCCGCGTGTGACGGCGGGCCCGGTGCGGGCTCCGAGAGTGCGCCGGTCGATCTGCTCCTCACCAATGGCCGCGTCTATACCCTGACCTGGCCCGCACCGGCGACGGATGGAACCCCGTCGTCTGAGGCACCCTACGGGGCCGACGGCTGGCGCCCCGATGCGGAGGCCGTCGCGATCCGGGATGGCGCGCTGGTGTTCGTCGGCTCGGACGCGGAAGCCGAAGCCTATCGCGCAAATGCGGCGAGGGTGGTCGATGTGGGCGGAGCCACGGTTCTCCCAGGGCTGGTGGACGCGCACGTTCACATCGCTTCACTGGGCGCTCGTCTCGAGCAGGTGGATCTGGTTGGCTCAGAGACGGAGGAAGAGGCGATTGCTCGCGTGGTGGAGCGCATCGCGCGGTACGCGCCGGGTGAGTGGATCCTGGGGTGGGGGTGGGACGAAGGTGCCTGGGCGGACCGATACCCCACCCACGAGCGCCTGACGGCCGCGATCCCCGATCACCCCGCCCTGCTGCGTGGTTTGCACGGGTTCGCGCTATGGGCGAACCGCCCGGCCCTCGAGCGCGCGGGGATCGACGCGGGTACGCCTGCCCCGGCCGGGGGAGAGATTCGGCGGGATCCCGAGGGGCGGCCTACGGGCCTGTTCCTGAACCGGGCCACGACGCTGTTCGACGCGGTTCTGCCGGAGGCGACGCCGGAACGGCTCGAAAGGCAGGTCGTGTCGGGGCTCCGCGCGATGGCCGAGGACGGCTTCGTGATGGTGCACGAGGCGGGTGCCGATGCCGCCCTCATGACGGCGCTGGAGACCCTCGAGCGCGATGGCGGACTGCCGGTCCGCGTGTACGCCATGCTGTCCGGGCGTGACACGGCGCTTCTGGAGGCCTGGCGTGAGCGAGGACCCGATGCGCCCGGTGGGGAAGGGCCCGCCGAGCGTCTGATCACGCGGTCGGTGAAGGGGCACTACGACGGTGCGCTCGGCTCGCGCGGGGCGCTGATGCTCGACGACTACAGCGATCTCCCCGGTCAGACGGGGATCGGCTCGCACGGCTACGGCTACGACCACGATCGGATCGCGGAGCTCGCCCGGGTCGGGTTCCAACCCGCCATCCACGCCATCGGGGACGCCGGGAACCGCGAGACCCTCGACTTCATGGCGGCTCTGTTCGAGGACACCGCGGCCCTCCACGCGCTGCGTCCCCGCATCGAGCACGCGCAGATCGTGCACCCCGACGACTTCCGGCGTTTCGCGGACCTGGGGGTGATCGCCTCGATGCAGCCGCCACACATGGCGGAGGACAAGACCTGGGCGGAACAGCGACTGGGGCCGGAGCGGATCCGGGGCGCGTACGCGTGGCGGACGTTCCGGGAGACCGGAGTGCCGCTCGCCTTCAGCTCCGACCTGCCCGGCTCGGACCACGACATCTTCTACGGTCTGCACGCGGCGGTCACGCGGCGCGACACGGCCCTGGAGCCGTCCGGCGGCTGGTATCCGGAGCAGCGGCTGACCCCGGAGGAGGCGGTGCGCGGGTACACGAGCGGGGCGGCCTACGCGGCGCACCTGGAGACCCGGACGGGTGTCCTGGCGCCGGGCCGCTGGGCCGATATCACGGTGCTGAGCGTCGATCCTCTAGCGACACCGCCCGATTCGTACGAGAGGATCCTGAGGGGTAGCATCGTGCTCACGATCGTCGGGGGTGAGATCGTTTACGAGCGGTTGTCGGGGGCGCACCTCGCGGAGTAGGACCCCCGCCGCTCTATCGCGAGCTCTTCCCGATGGTGCGCTCCAGGTATCCGCGTATGTGAGCGTGAATCTCCGGGTCCTTCCAAAGCGCCTCCACCTCCGCGTCGTATGCGTCATCCACCGCGGCCCCGGAGGCGGCGAGCCGCCGCCTGGTGAGCGCGAACGTCGCGGGAGGGATCCGGCTCATCTCTCGCCCGACTTCGACCGCCCGATCGATTACCGCATCATGGTCGACCACCTCGTGCACGAGTCCGTGCGCGAGTGCTTCGCGTGAGCCCGACAGGCTCCCACGCAACACGACATCCCCGAGGTAGGCCCGCGGCACCGCGGCCCGCACGATCTCGAGAGCGCTGCTCGGAAACGGAACGCCGACCCGGAGCTCGGGCACGCCGATCGTTCCATCGCCGGCCGCCATGATCCGGTAATCGCACGCGCAGGCGATCACCGCTCCTCCGGCGATCGCGTGTCCGTTGATGGCCGCGATCAGAGGTTTCGGAAACGACCGCAGAGCGTCGATCAGATCCACGAGTGCACGGAGGAAGCCAGCCACGTACGCCTCGCCCCCCTCCAGCAGTCGGAAGAGATCCACGCCGGCCGAGAAGATGTTGCCGGTACCGGTGACGACGGTGGCGCCACTCGCATCCTCGGACCCGAGCCGGCTCAGCGACACGGCCAGGGCCTCGCAGAGCTCCACGTCCAGTGCGTTGGCCTTTCCGTGCTCCAGCCTGAGGACGGTGATGCCCTCGCGGTCCTCGAGTCGAATCACGATCCTCCTCCGGTGTAAGGTTTTGCCCGGCCGTGGCATCTTACCTGGGGAGGCGATGAGCCGCAGGCCGGTCGGGTGCCACGGGCCGCCAGCGGCCTTTGGCAACCTCTGGCTGCGCCCGTAGGTCCAACCGCGTGGATTCCCGGTTGCCAGACGCTTGAGAACCCGCGTTACTACGGATAGCGAAGGCCGGCACGAGTCCGGCCCTCGGAACATCTCGTACGGAGGCTACCGAATGAAACCCCGCCACTGGGTCACGCTGGTGGTCGTCTTTATCGCCGGGGCCCTCCTCACAGGGATCATGTTGCGTCTGCGTGCGGGCGACGAGGAGGAGAACCCGGCCGGCGCGGGTGACTCGGCCGCTGATTCGGTGCGGGCTGCCGTGCAATCGACCGCAGCCCAGACAGCCTTCGCGTCCGAGATCGCCGTCCCCGTTCAGGGCGCGGTCATCCGACGCGACACGTTCGTCGTATGGATAGACGCAGAAGGTCGAGCGGCCGCCCTCCGGAGCGCACCGCTCTACGCGGAGGTGGAAGGGCCGGTCCTCGAGGTGCCGGTACGCGAAGGCCAGAGGGTCGGGCCCGGCGAGCTGTTGGCACGCATCGATCCCGTCCCGTACGAGTTGAAAGTGCGCCGCGCGCAATCGGAGGTGGACAGGGCTCAGGCCGAGTTCGAGAACCTCACGCTGTTCGACGAGGAGATCGAAGACCCCGAGGTGCGGCAAGGGCGTGAGCGGCAGGCCCGCATCAGAAGCGGGTTGTCGACCGCTGAAGCGGACCTCGAAGAGGCGGAGTACGAGCTCGCGAAGACGGAGATCCTGGCACCGTTTGCGGGTCGGCTGGCGAACCTCGCCATCGCGCAGGGGAGCCGGTTGCGGACGGGAGACTCGGTCGCGACGGTCATCGACCTTTCCCGTATCGACGTCGAAGCCGATGTGCTCGAGACGGAGCTGCCCTACATACAGCTGGGAAGGGAGGTTCGGGTCAGCTTCCCGGCCATCCCCGACGAGACCTTCACGGGGCGGGTGATCACGATCAACCCGCTCGTGGACACCGAGTCGAACACCGCCCGCGTCACGGTGCGACTCTCGAACCCCGGAGCCAGGATCGTGCCCGGCATGTTCGGCAAGCTCGAGATCGCCGGCCGGCTGCTGGCCGACCGGATGTTCGTGCCGAGGGACGCGATCGTGGAGCGCAGCGGATCGGGCAGAAGACGCGAAGTGATCTTCGTGTTCGATCCCGGCGAGCCCGGATCCGACCGCGGAAGCGCGAAGTGGAAGTACGTCACCACCGGGGTCGAGAGCGGTGGGTTTATCGAGGTGGTACCCGAGACCGAGCAGGACCGATTCGAGCCGGGCCAGATCGTGCTGGTGGAGGGACACGCCACCCTGATCCACGACGCCCGCGTCCAGATCGAGAACCACGCCGAGCTGGAGACTGCCCGGTGAGATTCTCCAACCGCGCGGGCGGTGCCCTCGCCGGTGCCGTTCTCCTGCTGGCCAGCTCCGTTCCATCAGGGGCCGGGCAGGTGCCCGACACGCTGAGTATCGAGGACGCAATCCGAACGGCGCTGGGCCGACACCCGGATATCGCCAGCGCACGCGCGTCGCTGGATGCCGCAGCGGCCGAGCAGCGGGCCGGGTGGGGCGCGTTCCTCCCGAACGCCAGCGCGAGCCTATCGTTGAGCCGATCCGAGTTCACGACCGTGACGTTCGCTAGCCCGCAAGGACCCTCACAGCGTCTGGACGAACCACTCACGGATGTGAGTAAGGGTGCCTCGCAGAATCTCAGCTTCAGCTGGGATTTGCTTCGGGGCGGCCAGCGGTTCACGGACCTACGACGGACGCGCGCCGCAACCCGTTCGGCAAACAGCCAGCTCTCCCAGCGCGAGCGCGACGTAGCCGCCAACGTTCGGGTCGCGTACTACGAGACGTTAAAGCAGGGCGGCCTGGTCGCTGTCGCCCGGCTACAGCTCGAAGGACGGCGCCGGGACCTGGAGGTGGCCCGCCGCCGGTACGAGATCGCGGCGGTCAATCGCACCGACGTGTTGGGAGCCGAGATCGAGGTGGGCCGGGCGGAGCTCTTGCTGGTCGAGGCTCAGGATGCCGAGGCAGCGGCGCAGCGCGAACTGCGGTTCAGCATTGGACTCACCGCAGATGGACCCCGCTTCACGCTGGAAGACGTTTGGGAGCCACCTGACGCCACCTCGCTGGACGAAGCGGGCCTCGCCGGGCTGGCGCTCGCGACCAAACCACGTATTCGGGCGTTGGAGGCGGATGTCGCGGCGGCCTCAGCGGGGCTTTGGGGCGCGCGAAGCCGCTACCTGCCCACCATCAGCTTGAGCTACGGCCTGAGCCGATCCGAGCAGGGTGGCGCCGACGCTCCGTTCTTCAAGTTCGACCCGGCGAACACCGGTCAAGGGTTCTCGGTCAGCGCCTCGTGGAACCTGTTCGACGGGTTCAGCCGTGAGCAGCAGACAGCGCAGGCTCGTTCGAGCCTGCGTGCCGCCGAGTCGAATCTTGCGCTGGAGCGGATCACGGTCGATCGGGACGTGCGTAACGCGGTCCGGGAGATCCAGACCCGCGCCCGCCGCCTCGAGCTCCAGGAGCGAAACCGTGATCTCGCCCGCCAGCGGCTCGACATGATTCGCGAGCGGTATCGCCTGGGGACTGTCGAGTACACGGAGCTCCTGCAGGCCACCGAGCAGCTCACAGGCGCAGAGCGCGACGTCATCGACGAACGCTACGAGTATGTGAAGGCCTGGGCGCGGCTCGAGGCGCAAGTTGGGGGGCTCCTCTGAGCGTGCGGCGTCACCGGGGGCGGCGGGCTGCGCGCGGCTCGACGGGTTGCGGGACGAGCTGAGCGAATGGCGCTCCCCGACCTCTCGCTCCGTCGCCCGGTGGCGACATCGATGCTGTTCGTCGCCGTGGCCGTGCTCGGGATCGTCTCTTTCCTGCGGTTGCCCATCGACCTCCTGCCGGACGTCTCCTTCCCCACGCTCTCGGTATGGACCACCTACCCGGATGCGGGCCCGGAGGAGATCGAACGCTTCGTGACCGAGCCCATCGAAGGCGCTCTGTGGCGTGTGCCGGGGGTGCGGGAGGTGACTTCGCGCTCGCGTGAGGGTCAGTCGCTCGTCCGGCTCGAGTTCGGTTGGGGAACGGACATGGAGTTCGCGACCCTGAACACGAGGGAGCGGCTCGACAACCTTCGCGAGACGCTACCGACCACGTCGGAGCGCCCCGTGATCCTTCGCTCCGACCCGCAGAGCGATCCGATCATGAACATCGCCATCAGCGGCGCGGATCTGCGCGAGCTGCGCCAGCTGGCGGAAGCCGTGTTCAAGCGACGGCTCGAACAGCTGGACGGGATCGCCCTCGCCGCCGTCACGGGGGGGCCGAAGCGGGAGATCCTCGTCGAGGTGGATCCGGACCGGCTCGCGGTGCACGACGTGACCCTGGACGAGATCGCGGGGGCCTTGGACGCCGCCAACTACAACGCGCCCGGCGGGGCAATCCGCCGCGGCAGGTTCCGCTACAGCCTCCGGACGTTGGGTCAGTTCTCCGCCCTGGAGCAGTTCACCGAGGTGGTGGTCGCTCGCCCGGCGGGCGGGAACGTCGTGCAGCTTTCCGATGTCGCGACGGTCAAGGACACGATCGCGGAGCTGGAGACGATCGCGCGCTACAACGGTGAACCCGCGATCGGGCTCCAGATTTACAAGGAATCGGGGTCCAACACGGTGCGTGTGGCAGACCGGGTCAGGCGGACCCTGGATCAGCTTCGGACCGAGTACCCGCGTGTGGATATGGAGCTCGCGTCGAGCCAGGCGACCTTCGTGCGAAACGCGATCTCCAACGTGGTTCAGGCCCTGCTGCTGGGCGGACTGCTGGCGTTCCTCGTTCTCTTCCTGTTCCTGCGTGACCCTCGCTATCCGGTCGCGATCAGCCTGGCGATTCCGATCTCGGTCATGGCGGCGTTCGCCCTCCTGTACGTGTTCGATGTGAGCGTCAACATCATGTCGCTCGGGGGGCTGGCGCTCGGCGTGGGGCTGCTCGTCGACAACTCGATCGTCGTGCTGGAGAACATCTTCCGGCACCGGGAGAGCGGGCACGCTCGTGCCGGGGAACCGCGTGATCATGCCGGGGCGTCGGGTGATCGCGCCCCCGCGTCCGATGTCCGAGAGATCCAGGCCAGACCGGCCTCGATCGGCGCACGTGAGGTCGCCGGGGCGATCACGGCCTCGACGCTCACGACGATCGCGGTCTTCGGCCCCGTGCTCTATGTCGAGGGCGTAGCGGGCGCGCTGTTCGGAGATCTCTCGTTGGCCGTGACGTTCTCGCTGCTCGCGTCGCTGCTGGTTGCGCTCACGTTGCTGCCGGTCATGGCGGCGCGCACGAAGCGTGGCCCCGCCACCGGCCGCGCGGAGTCGGGCGACGGCGCCGCGGGCCGTGCCCCGCCCGTGGACCCGGCGGACGGCGCCGATCGTTGGCGACGGCTCAATCGCATCCGGGCACGAGCGTCACGGATCGCGGCAGCGCCCTTCAGGCTCCTGGCGTACGTCGGCCGCTCCATAGGTCTTACCGTAGGAGATGTCGGACGGGTCACCGGCCGTGGATTGGACCGGGTCTTCCGCCCACTCCTGGATGGCTTCGATCGATCGTTTCAGCGATTTGCGGGGCGTTACGAGAGGACGCTCGAGTGGTCGCTGGCCAACCGCGGTGCGGTTCTCGGGATCGCGGCGGGCGCGCTCGCGGTCGCCTGGCTCATCGGTGCCTCGTTGCCACGCGGCCTGATGCCTCGTGTGGATGAACGGCTGTTCCGGGTGGAGATCGAGCTGCCGGTGGGAACGCCGCTGCAGACCACGTCGGAGACCGCGGAGCGAATCGAGGCGTGGCTGCTCGAGAGGGAAGGGGTCGACGGTGTCTTCACGCGAGTCGGTCGCGCCCGCGACGCCGAGCTTGCGACGCGTGAGCTCACCGGCCTCAACAGCGCCGCCATCGAAGTCCGGCTGCTCTCGCGAGGTCCGGGTACGGGTGCCGTCGTGGAGGAGCTTCGTGGGGCCGTGTCCGACATAGGTGTCGACCCCACGTACGTCTCGGTGGAGACCGGGCGCTCGACCTCGCTCGGACGGGCGCTCGATGTCGGGGAGTCCGATCTGGCCGTCAAGGTGCAGGGGGCGGAGCTGGACGAGCTCCTGCCGGTCGCGGAGGCCGTAGCGGTCCGCATGCGGGCGCTCGAGCAGCTGGCCGACGTGCGCGTCGACGTCCAGATGACGCAGCCGGTGTTGGAGGTGCGTGTCGATCAAGACGCGGCTGCGCTCCATGGACTTACGGTACGCGAGGTTGCAGATGGGATCGAATCGCTACTGCGCGGGTCGGTCACCGACCGGAGCTTCGCGGAGTTCTCGGACAAGATCGACATTCGCGTCGCCCTACCCGAGGCGGCGCGTCAGGACTTGGCCGAGGTGATGGCAGTCCGGATCGAAGGGGTACCGCTCGGCGAGCTCGTTCAGGCACGGCCGGGGTACGGGCCGTTGGAGGTGCGCCGAGAGGATCAGAACCGGACGGTGCAGGTGCTCGCCGATGTGCGTAGCGGCGGCCTCGCCGCCGCGGTAGGCGCCGTCGAAGAGGATCTCGCACAGGTGCCGAGGCCAGCGCTCGTCAGCGTCCGCGTCGGGGGGCAGAACGAGGAGATGCGCGAGAGCTTTCGCTCGCTCGGGTTCGCGTTCCTCCTGGCCCTGTTTCTCGTGTTCCTGATCATGGCGGCTCAGTTCGAGTCGCTCATCCAGCCGCTCGTCGTTCTGACCGCGGTGCCCCTCGCCGCCATCGGAACCGTCGCCGCTCTCGCCATCACGGGTTCGGGGATCAACGTGATGAGCGGCATCGGGCTGGTGATCCTCATCGGTATCGTGGTCAACGACGCGATCATCAAGATCGATTTCATCAATCAGCGCCGCGATGCGGGTGTGCCCAAGCGAGCGGCGATCCTGGAGGCGGGCCGGCTGCGGCTCCGGCCGATCGTGATGACGACCGTGACCACGGTCGTGGGCCTGCTCCCGCTGGCTCTCGGTTGGGGAGCGGGTGCGGATCTACGAGCCCCGCTCGCCATCGTCGTGATCGGCGGACTCATCTCGGCGACGTTCCTGACGCTTCTCGTCGTTCCGGTGATCTACTCGCTCCTCGTGGAGCCGCGGGTGTCCGTGGCGGTGCCTGAGCCCGTTTCCACGCGCGCGGCCATGGGTGAGCCGGTGCCCGGGACGAGCGCATGATCGACCTCTCGATCCGACGGCCCGTCGCGACCGCCGCGATATACATCGGTCTGTTTGCCTTGGGCGCGTTCAGCTTCCGGCTCATCCCGGTGGAGCTCCTTCCAGAGGTCGCTTACCCGAAGCTGACCGTCAGCGCTTCCTGGGCGGGAGCCTCCCCCGAGGCGCTCGAGGCGTTTGTCACCGCGCCCATCGAGTCCGCCATCCAGCAGGTGCGCGGCGTGCGCAAGGTGATCTCGACGTCGCGCGTCGATCAGCGCGGCATGGGCTCGAATGCCTCGATCGAGATCGAGTTCGAGCGCGACACGCGGATGGAGTTCGCCAGGCTGGACATGGGGGAGCGGATCGCGGCGCTCTCGGACGAGCTTCCACCGGGCGTCTACCCGAGCGTAGAGCCATTCGTCCCGCCCGAGTTCGAGGAGGAAGATCAGCCGTTCCTCAGCTATCGACTCACGGGTCCGTACACGTTCGGTGAGCTGGGACGTCTGGGTGACGAGGAGATTGTCCCCACACTCCGAGCGATCGATGGTGTTGCGGACGCCCAGGTCTACGGTGGCGAGCAGCGAGAGATCGCGATCGAGCTGGATCGGGAGCGCCTCGAGGCGCTGAACCTGCGACCCGAAGACGTACGGGCTCGGATCGAGGAGGTGTCGGCCCCCCGTGCCCCGGGCTCGGTCACGCTCGATGGCCGGACGGTTGCCCTGGCCGTTCGTACGCGGGCGTTCGCGGTGGCGGAGTTGGGCGACATTGTCGTCCTAGCCCGTCCTGAAGGAGCGATACGCGTGCGGGACCTGGGGCGCGTTCGAGATCAAACGGCCGACCCCAGGCTCATGGTCCGAATCGATGGGCTCCCGACGGTGCAGCTCGTCATACGGCGGCAGACGGGCACCAATGCCGTCCGGCTCGCCGACCGGCTGAAAGGGCATCTTTCTGAACGCGCGGCGGAGCTTCCTCCAGGGGTGGAGCTCGAGCTGCTGGATGACCAGAGCGAAGACATCCGCACGCAGCTCAGTGATCTGAGACTGCGCGCGATCGCGGCTGCGATCGTGATCTTCCTGGTGCTGATGCTCTTCTTGCGCTCGCTATCCGCCGTGGCCGTCGTATTCGCGACTATCGGCTTCAGCGTGTTGTTCGCGGTGAACCTCCTGTACCTGGGCGGGTTCTCGCTCAACGTCCTGAGCCTCGCGGGTCTCGCTTGGGGCTTCGGTCTGGTCGTCGACAACGGGATCGTCGTGTTCGAGAACGTGGACAGGCACCATGGTCAGGGAGCCTCGACACGCGATGCGGCCCTACGCGGTGCGCGTCAGGTCGCGCTACCGGTGGTCGCGTCGACACTCACCACGGCGATCGTGCTCGTCCCGTTCCTTTTCCTTCAGGGCGATCTCCGCGCGTACTACCTGCCGTTGGCATTCGCGGTCGGGTTCTCGATCCTGGCCAGTCTGTTCGTGGCCTTTACCTTCGTGCCGTCGCTCGCGGCCCGTTTGGGCGGGCGGGTGAGACCGCCGGTCGTCGACACCGCGTCCCAGCACCTGCACGAGCCGTTCTACATCCAGGGCTACCGCACCGCGCTCGGCTGGGCCCTGAGGCACCCGGTCATGGTCGGACTGGTGTGCGGTGGGTGCCTGGCGGGGAGCTTCCTTCTGTTCGACAAGAACGTCACGCGTGGTGTCCCGTGGACCAGCTTCTGGGGGCAGCGCACCTATATCCTGATCACGATCCAGTTTCCGCGCGGGGCCGGCATCGATCGAACGGACGAGTTGGCTCGGGCGTTCGAGGCCAAGCTGGCGACGCTCCCGGAGCCCGAGCGCTACGTGACCGTGGTCCAGGATCAGTACGCACGAATCGAGGTGACTTTCCCCGAGGAGCTCGAAGATTCCCCGGTCCCACCCGCGATCAAGGAGCAGATGGTCGCGTACAGCTACGGGTTCTCCGGGGTCGAGGTTCGCGTGTACGGATACGGCCCCAGCTTCTACGGGGGAGGAGGCAGCCCACCTAACTACCGACTCAAGGTGCTTGGATATAACTATTTAACCGTGCGAGATATAGCAGGCGAGATCGCGGGCCGATTGGAGCGCTTCGGGCGCATCCAGGACGTGGATCCGAACGCGAGCGGCTCGTGGTTCGAGCGGGACAAGGAGTTCGAGTTCACCATCGCACCGAACCGATCGGCGCTGGAGTCGCACGACCTCTCCGTCGAACAGCTGCTCTCCTTCGTGTCGGCGAATGTTCGGACGGAGTTCAGTGGGAATCAGCTCCGGATCGGGGGGGACGAGGTGCCGTATGCGGTGAAGGTGGCCGGGTATCGGGACTTCGATCTACAGAACCTGCGTGAGCTGCGAATCCCCGTCGAGTCGGGCGCGGACCTCCGGCTCATCGACGTCGCGAGCGTTGAACAGCGCGATGTCCTGGCGAACATCCGGCGGGAGGACCAGCAGTACGAGCGCACCGTGGCGTGGGAGTTCCGTGGGCCGATCAAGCTGGGGGACCTCGTGCGCGATGCGGTCGTCGATGCGATGGAGCTTCCTCCAGGGTACCGGGTCGAGGAGGATGAGAGCTGGCGTTGGTCCGAGGAAGAACGGGTCCAGGTGTACCTCGTCCTCGGCTTCGCCATCCTGCTCATCTACATGGTCACCGCGGGACTGTTCGAATCCCTGGCCGCGCCGTTCGTGGTCCTCCTGACACTGCCGCTCGCGCTCATCGGGGTCTTCCTGATCTTCTTCCTCGCCGATGCCACCTTCACCCGCACGGCGTACATCGGGACAATCATGATGGCGGGGATCGTGGTGAACAACGCGATCCTGATCGTCTACCACATCGGCGAGCTCCGCCGCCACATGGAGATCCGGGCCGCTATCCTTCAGGGGACGCTGGAGCGCGTGCGGCCGATCTTCATGACCACGCTCACGACCGTCTTCGGGCTCCTCCCGCTCGTAGTGTTCGCCGGTGGGCAGGACAGCAACATCTGGAACGCGCTCGCCCTTGCGACGATCGGCGGGCTGATCTCGAGCACGATCTTCGTGCTGGTCGCGATCCCGGTCGCGTACCGGTGGATCGTGGCGCGAGGCGCCTGAGCGGGCGGTCACCGAGGTGGTGACCGATACTCATGCCGGGTCTACGGAAGCCGTGCCCTGATCCGTAGCGGCGGCCCTACTGCCGAGATATCCTGTCACTATGCTGTCCGTGTACCTGCTCTGCCTGGTGGTCGGCGGTGGTTTCGCCCTCCTCTCCGCGTTCGGCGATTTCCTCGACGCGGACGCGGATGTCGATATGGATGTCGACGCCGACTTCGACCTGGATCTCGACCTTGATGCGGACGCGCACCTGCCCGACGTCGTCGGGGCGGCCGATCCCGGGCACGTGGCGGCCATATTCTCCCTCCGCTCGCTCATCTTCTCGATGTTCGGGTTCGGCGCGACCGGGTCGCTCCTCACGCTGTTCGGCGCCACCCCCGGCGGGTTACTCACGGTCCTGCTCGCTGTGTTGGCGGGTTTGGCCGTGGGCGCGGCGGTCGGTGCGTTCCTGTCCTACCTGAAGCGCTCCGACTCAGGGGCTCAGCTCACCGAGACCAGCTTCGTCGGACTGCCGGCGAGGGTGACGCTGCCGATCGGTGCCGAATCGGCCGGTCACATCCTCGTTAAAAAGGGGGACCGCGAGCATTCCATCCGTGCCCTCCCGTACCCGGGTGAGGTGGAGGGGTCCGATCCCTCGACGTGGGAGAAGGTGGTGGTCATCGAGATGGAGAAAGGGGTGGCCTACGTGGGGCCACTGCGGGGAGAGGACATCGATCTTCTCCCATGAGTGAATCAGACCGTCGCACCGCGCCGACTGCGGCGCGGCGGATCACATAGCAGGGAGGAATCCATGGATCCGATCTCAGGGGCTCTTCTGACTGGAGGTGTGATCCTCGTCGTCATCATGCTCGCGCTGATGGCGATTCGCCGACTCATCATCATCGTCCCCCCGAACGAAGCGGCCGTGATCACCGGGCGAAACCGTATGCTCTCGAGTGGGGAGCGGGTCGGGTACCGAAACGTGATCGGGGGTCGCACGCTGCGGATCCCGATCATCGAAGAGGTGGAATACGTCACGCTCGAGACGATCCCCATCGAGATCTCGGTGACGAACGCGTTCTCGAAGGGGAATATCCCGCTCAACATCGAAGCGATCGCCAACGTCAAGCTCGCCTCACAGCCCGAGACGGTGTTCAACAACGCGGTGGAACGCCTGCTCGGAAAGCCGATGGAGGAAGTCCGGGAGTTGGCCCGTGACACGCTGATGGGGAATCTGAGAGGCGTGCTGGCCACGCTCACGCCCGAAGAGGTGAACGAAGACCGATTGGGCTTCGCGCGGGCGCTGGCAGAGGACGCCGGCGAGGATCTCGCGGCGCTCGGGTTCCATCTGGACGTGCTGAAGATCCAGAACGTAGCCGACGAGCGCGGTTATCTGGAAGCGATCGGCCGCAAGCGTGCCGCCGAGGCGGTCCGGGACGCGGAGATCGCGGAAGCGGATGCCGATTCGTCGACCCGGCAGCGGCAGGCCGACGCACGGCAGCTCGCGGAGGTGCGGGAAGCCGAGGCCGACATCGCGATAGCCGAAGCGAAGAACCTGCTGCGTGTGCGCCGGGCGGAGTTGGACCGCGAAGGGCTCACGGCGGAAAAGATCGCGCACGTGCACGCCGATGAAGCCGAGATCGAGGCCCTCAAGCAGCTCGAGATGAGGCGGGTCGAGCGGGAGACCGAGCGACTGCGCGCCGACGTGATCGCCCCCGCGCAGGCCGAAAGGGAAGCCGCTCAGGCGCTCGCGGAGGCGCAGGCGGCTCCGATCCTTGAGCGAGGCAAGGCGAACGTCCGCGTGCTCGAGCTGCTGTACGAGAAGCTGCAACAGGGTGGGGACCAGGCGTTCGCGGCGTTTCTGGCGGAGAAGCTGCCCGAGCTGCTCCGGATCTCGGTCGAAGCGATCAAGGACGTGGATATCGATCGCCTGGTCGTGCTGGACGGGGGCGAGGGAACCGGCGTGACCAACGTCGTGAACCAGAAGATTCGCGGCGCGCTCGGCACCATCGAAGGCCTTTCGTCCAGCCTCGGGATCGACATCGAAGCCGCGCTGCGGGGAGCGGCCACTCGCATCGGCGGCTCGGGCGAGGGTGAGGTAGGTGACGCGCGTGAGAGTCCGCCCCCGATGGACCCCGGAGGGGAAGGCTAGCCCCTCTCGGAACCCCCGCTCTCGGGACTCCCGGCCGCCAGCCGTCCCTCGAGATGGTCGCGCTCGCGGTGCACGACGCCGCGCCGATCTTTGCCCCCGGCGAGCGAGCCTGATAGGTATGGGGGCGCCCGGTCGAGGGCGCGAATGCCGGTACATCACCACACAGAAGGAGTGAACGGATGAGGTCCATTCGGGGAGCCGTCGAGTGCACGGCGTTCTTGTTATGCAGCCTGACGGTTTTCGGGTGCGGGTCCGACTCCGATTCCGACTCGGCATCCGAGGGCGATGTCCCCGGGACCGAAGCACCGTCACCCAGTGCCACGAGCGAAGGGGGCAACGAGATGAGTGACTCGCCGCTGCTGGGCCCGAGCAGTCCGGAGAACAATCGGACCGCGCCGGGCGAGTTCACGATCCGGT
Source organism: Gemmatimonadota bacterium (assembly GCA_039589195.1). Classification (GTDB taxonomy): domain Bacteria; phylum Gemmatimonadota; class Gemmatimonadetes; order Palauibacterales; family Palauibacteraceae; genus JBDHAC01. Next base: position 27,021 of record JBDHHV010000012.1, read on the forward strand.
TCTCCACCTCCGCCGGTGACTTCAACGTGGTCGTTCATCGCGATTGGGCGCCGAACGGCGCCGATCGATTGTACAACCTGGTCAGGGCCGGATTCTACGACGGGGCCCGCTTCTTCCGCGTCCTGGACGGGTTCATGGCCCAGTTCGGAATCAACGGTGACCCACAGGTGTCCGCGGTCTGGCGTGGTGCGCAGATTCCGGACGATCCGGTCGTCGAGAGCAACACGCGGGGTCGGGTCACGTACGCGATGGGTGGGCCGAACACGCGCACCAGTCAGCTCTTCATCAACTATGGCAACAACTCGACCCTGGATCAGCAGGGCTTCTCCCCGCTCGGCGAGGTGGTCGAGGGGATGGAGGTCGTCGACCGTCTCTACAGCGGGTACGGGGAAGGGGCTCCACGCGGCACCGGGCCAGACCAGGGCCGAATCCAGTTCGAGGGGAACGCCTACCTGGAAGCCGACTACCCCGAGTTGGACTACATCATCGAGGCTCGGCTCGTCGACGGCGAGGACGACTGAGCTCCTCCCCCTAACGGTGCGTCCCGATACTGGCCCCAGGGCCGTTCCGGGACGCACCGCCTCGTCGGGGACGTTGCGTCCCCCCCCTATTGTGTTGCGTGTGCGCAACGCTTGAATGGTGGCCGGAGACCTCCGCCCCTGGTTCCGGGCCGACACGAGGATCTCCACGCCGCCCTCGCATCTGACCGCCGTACCCTGACGGAGCGCGTGCCGAGCGGACAATCGGGGACCTGACACCCCGTGCGGGCAGTGCCTCCGAGCCAGTGCCGAAGTGGGGCGGACCACCCCCCACATGCGCGCGTATCTTGCAACGCCGTCTCGGAATAGCGGAACTGCTCGGGAACCGGGGGGGCTGGCCTTGCAGGACGATCGACAGAAAGAGGCGCGCATTCTCGTCATCGACGACGAGCCTCAGAACGTCCGGTACATCACTGACGTTCTGAACTGGGCCGGATACGAGCATGTGGAGGGCGTCACCGACCCGCTGGAGGCGGCCCAGCGGTTTCAGGACGTGGATCCGGACCTCGTGATCCTGGACCTGCTCATGCCGGAGCTGGACGGCTTCGATGTGATGGAGGCCATTCGCGGGTTGCAGCCCGACGAAGCCTACCTGCCCATCCTGGTCCTGACATCCGACATCAGCAGCGAATCCCGCCGACGGGCTCTGGGAGGCGGCGCCAAGGACTTTCTCATCAAGCCGATGAGCCCGACCGAGCTGCGACTCCGTGTCGACAACCTCCTCGAGACCCGTTTTCTGTACCTGAAGTGCGCCAGCCTGGCGCAGGTGCGCGGAACGCGAGCTCGATCCGGCGGCGGTGAGCAGGAGGTCGACACCGAGCTGCAACTGTTGGAGCGTTGGGCGGCTTCGATCGATCAGGCACAGCCGAGTGAAAGCGACCACGCGAAGCGCGTGAGCTGGGTGAGCGGGCGCCTCGCCGAGACACTCGAGTTGCCGAGTCACGAGGTCGAGTTGATCAGACGTGCGGCCCTGTTGCACGATCTCGAGTCGGGGCAGCGCGTCCTCGAGGGCAGCGCGCTACCGGTCTTGGAAAGGGCGCGTGAGATGCTCTCAGGGCTTGCGGAGTCATGGGATGGCAGCGGAACCAGTGGGCTACGAGGTCCGGCGATCCCGCTTATCGCGCGGATCGTATCCGTCGCAGACCACTTCGACAGACTAACGCACGGCAACTCCTCACCTTCGGGCCACGACGACCCATTGGTGGAGATCGAGCGTCTGGCGGGCCAGCGATTCGATCCGACGGTCGTACAGGCCCTGCTGCAAACCCAGAGCGTTCGCACGGTCTGATGCCTGCCCCGCTAATCAGCCTCAGTCTCCGGTCCCGCCTCTACTTGGGCGCCGCAGTCCTCATCCTCCTCCTCCTCTCACCGGCGTACTACAGCCTTCGTCAGCTGGCCGAGCTACGGGACATCGCGTTCGATCTCCAGAGCCGGCACGCTGCGGCGCTCCTGGCCGTCGGCCGAATCGAGGCGACCCTCTCGGAGCTCAACCGAGAGCAACGGAATTTCGTCACGTCGGCGACGTCCCAGAATCGCTCCGCCATGTATGAGTCGATCGATCTGGCGCGCCTGTATGTGACACGGCTGGGCGAGAGCGGGTACGTGGAGGCCGCGCAAACCGAATCGCTGCGTCTCGACACGCTGGAAGCTACGACCGCGCGGATCGACACGCTGATGACCCGTCGCCGGGTATCCGCGGCCAGCGCGAGCTACGCCGAGATCCGTCCGGTGTTCGAGCGAGCCAGCGAGTCTCTGACCCTGCTCGCGGAGACCATCGATGGCCGGAGCACGGCGGCCGCCATCCGCGCGCAGGAGATCAGCCAGCGTGCGGCAGGTACGGCGGCCCTGGCTACGGGCCTGGCCGGCGGACTGGCAGTGTTGCTGGCCTTGCTCAGCGTGGGGGCCGTGACCGGGCCGTTGGGGCGATTGCGCGCAGCCATGGCCTCCGTGGCGGGTGGACGTTTCGTGCCGCCCAGGGACCTGCCTTACGGCCGCACGGATGAGATCGGGGACCTGACTCGCTCGTTTCGCTCGATGGCCGAGCGACTGGCGGAATTAGACCGGCTGAAAGCGGAGTTCGTGAGCATTGCCAGCCACGAGCTGAAGACGCCGGTGAACGTGATCCGTGGTTACGTCGAGATGATCGAGGATGGGTCCTACGGAGAGGTGGACCAGAAGCAGGCGGAGGTGCTGGGTTACGTGCGCGAGCAGACCGACGTCCTGCGGGAGCGGGTCGATCAGCTGCTTGCGATGAGTCGGCTCGAGGCCCAGGGACTCGATGTGGAGCTGACCACCGTGTCGCTCGAGGAGTTGCTCGAGGAGATCCGTCGCAACTTCGCGGGTCTCGCCGCCCAGAAGCGCGTCGTATTCCGAACGATCGCCGAGCGCACCGCGCCCGTCACGGTGCTACTCGATCGGCGCAGGGTGCGGGACGAGCTCCTCGGGAACCTGCTCTCCAACGCATTCAAGTTCACGCCACGCGGCGGGGCGATCGACCTCAAGGCGTGGGGGGAGCCGGGCTGGATCGTCTTCCAGATCCGGGACACCGGTCAGGGAATCCCACCCGCGGAACTGCCTTACATCTTCGAGAAGTACTATCAGGCCGGGCAGCACGCCGGGAAGGTCGGTGCGGGTCTCGGCCTGGCCATCGCGCGGGAGATCGTCGAAGCACACGGCGGGACCATCAGCGTCGAGAGCGAACCGGGGATCGGATCATCGTTCCGCGTCGAGTTGCCTGCGGAAGCACCCGCCACCGACACGATCGACGCCTCGACGCGGTTCGGACGACTCCGTTCTCACACCCCGGCACCCAACGACAAGGAAAACCTGGAAGAACGTCGGGAGCAGAGGAAGGAGCGCATCCTCCAGCGACTGGGCCGGAGCTGAACCAAAAAAAGGATAGCGCAAGAAAACGGGCGGCCTGAAGGCCGCCCGTTCATCGAGTCCGTCAAGTCCCCGGGTTCACCGCCGTCGACGGTCAGTTCACCTTGATGCCCGCCCGGGCCATAATCGAAAAGGCCCGGCCCTTCACGGAGGGATCCTCCCCGCCGGCTCCGGGATCCGTGAGCCCGAGGTTGTAGCGGCCGTCGATCAATAACACGAGTGAATCTCCCACGTCGTGTCGAGGTTGCGGCGCGTCGATGGCCGAGCTCACAGCGGCTTGGATGGCAGGCACTTGCGGACCTCTGCACCCTGCGCACACGCTACCTGTGTTCGCCGTTTGGATTCGATGCTCGTGGAGACCTCGTTCGCATGCACAGGCCATTGAAGCGCCTCCTCGTCGTGTCGGTTGTCGGGATCTGGACCGCGCTCGGTTGGAACCTCGAGCTGAGCGCCCAGTCACGGCCAAGGGCACGGGACTCCGGTGTCGTCATCGGGCGATTGCCGACCGGGACCTGGAACGCGATCACCGATGTCCGCGGGATTCGCGTCGGACATGAGACCGTGTCGATCGGCGATTCGATCCGTACCGGCGTGACGGCGATCCTTCCGCACGCGGGGAACCTTTATCGCGATCGTGTGCGGGCAGCTATCGCGGTCGGAAACGGGTTCGGCAAGCTGGTCGGGCTCAGCCAGGTCAACGAGCTCGGCGAGATCGAGACGCCGATCCTGCTAACCGGTACCCTGAGTGTGTTCCGAGCGGCGGACGCGCTGATCGACACGCTACTGGCCCACCCGGACAATGCCGATGTGCGCTCGATCAATCCCGTGGTCGGCGAAACCAACGACGGATACCTGAGCGACATTCGGGCCCGGCCCATCCAGCCGGAGCACGTACGCTCCGCGCTCCGGAGGGCCACCGATGGGCCGGTCGACGAGGGGAGCGTAGGAGCGGGGACCGGCACGCGGGCACTCGGGTGGAAGGGCGGGATCGGAACGGCGTCACGCCGGCTCGATACCGAGTCCGGACCGGTGACGGTCGGCGTGCTCGTACAGACGAACTTCGGCGGGAGCCTTCGCATCGATGGCGTCCCGGTGGGGGACAGCCTGCGAGCGCGCGGTCTGACAGGGCAGGGGCCCGTCGAGAGGCGCTCGGACCAGGACGGCTCGGTCATGATCGTGGTGGCCACCGACGCCCCACTCGCCCACCGGGAGCTCGAGCGCGTCGCGACCCGCGCGTTCCTCGGTATCGCCCGTGCCGGGTCACACATGTCCCACGGGTCCGGGGACTACGCGATTGCCTTCACCACTTCCGGGGCTGCCGCATCGCGCGATTCGCAGCTTCTTTCCAGTCTCTTCGAAGCGACGGTGGAGGCGACAGAGGAAGCGGTGATAAATTCCCTCTTCAGGGCGACGACCGTGACCGGGCACCGGGGACGTCGTTGGGAGGCCTTGCCGCTCGCTCCGACCCTACAGCTTTTGCGTAAGGCGGGGGCCGCACCGGAGCCCGCCGACTCGCCAGAGCGGTGAACCACCGACCCCGAGCCGCGACATGAAGATCATCATCGTTGGTGCCGGCCAGGTAGGATACCACCTTGCGGAGACGCGCTCTCAAGAGGACCAGGGCGTCGTCGTCATCGATTCCAACCCCGAGCGGGCGGAGCACATCGGCGATCGTCTGGATGTCCTCTCGGTGGCCGGGAACGGGGCATCCATCCGGGTGCTGGAAACGGCCGGCGTCGCCGACGCCAAGCTCTTCCTGGCGGTGACGAACAAGGACGAGGTCAACATCATCGGCTGTCTGGCCGCGCACCGGCTCGGGGTCGAACAGAAGGTGGCCCGCATCAGCAGCCCGGAATTCTACGTGGAAGGCAGCGTCCTGTCGCATGAGCATCTGGGGATCGACCTGATGATCAACCCGGAACGCGAAAGCGCGCGCGAGACTTTCGAGCTGCTCAGCACCGAAGCAGCGACCGAGCTGGTGAGCTTTGCGAAAGGCAAGGTGTTTCTCATCGGGATGCGTGTGCTGCCCGATGCGCCGGTGGTAGGCAAGTCGATCGCGCAACTCGATGAGGAGCTGCACCCCCGCGCATACACGACGGTCGCCATCAATCGCGATGGCGAGACGGAGATACCGAACGGATCGAGCCGGATCGAAGCGGACGACCTGATCTTTCTCGTCAGCCCCGCACACCAGATGGCCGGGCTCCCGGCGCTCGCCGGTTACGAGCCCTACCGGCTGCGGCGCGTCATGATCGCCGGTGGGAGCCAGGAGGCCGTCTATCTCGCCCGCACCCTCACCGAGCATGACATCGCGTATTCGATTCTGGACATCGACCGAGCCCGCTGCGTGGAGCTGTCGTCGATGCTGCCCGAGGCGCTCGTGCTGCAGGGCGATGCGACGGATGCGGAGCTGCTCGACATGGAGGGGATAGCGGGCGTGGATGGGTTTGTCGCGTACACCGGACAGGATGAGACCAATATGCTGTCCAGTCTGCTCGCGAAGGCCTCCGGCGCTCGCAAGGTGGTCAGCCTGCTTCATCGACGTCAGTACATCCCGTTGGCCAACAAGGTTGGAATCGACGCCGCGGTCTCCCCGCGCCTTTCGGCTGCGAACTCCATCCTGCGCTATCTGCACCGGGCGAACGTGTTGGGCGTCGTGGCTCTCAGGGGGATCGATGCGGAGGCGATCGAGGTCAGAATCGGGAGCGACGCGACAGCCCTGGGGCGGCCCTTCCGCAGCTTGGACATACCGGAGGGGGGGGTAGTGGGCGCGATCATCCGCGGCCGCAAGGTGATCACCCCGCGCGGAGATGATGCGGTGCGGGCGGGAGACCATGTGGTGCTCTTCGCGCTACCGCACACGATGCCCAAGTTGGAGCGGCTGTTCGCGTGAAGTACAAGCACCTCGTTCACGTCGTCGGCATCACGCTCATGGCACTCAGCGTGGCGCTCGCCCTCACCGGACTCGTGTCGCTCTATTACGGGGAAGGGGACGCGATCGCGTTCGGGGGTGCCGCCGCAATTGCCGCGCTGAGCGGGTACACGGCGTTCGCCCGCACCCGGATGGAGCGCGATCTGACGGTTCGCGAGGGATACGCGGTCGTCGCGCTCTCCTGGATCACCGTGGGTCTCGCCGGTGCCGTCCCGTACCTTTTGGCAGGCGTCATCACCTCCCCGGTCGCGGCGTTCTTCGAATCGGTGTCCGGATTCACCACGACGGGCGCGACCGTCTTTTCGGACATCGAGAGCCTCCCTCGGGGCATCCTGTTCTGGCGCTCCGTGACCCAATGGCTCGGGGGCATGGGGATCGTGGTTCTCGGGATCGCGATCCTCCCGTTCCTGGGTGTGGGTGGGATGCAGCTGTTCCGTGCCGAAGTTCCGGGACCCACGCCCGAGCTCCTCGCCCCGCGCATCCGGAACACCGCGAGCCTCTTATGGGTCGTGTACGGCGGACTTACGGCCGCGCAGATCGTGCTGTTCCTGTTCGGCGGCTTGACCCCGTTCGACGCGATCAACCACGCCTTCACCACGCTATCGACGGGAGGCTTCTCCACTCGGAACGCGTCGATGGCGGCGTTCGAGTCACCCTATATCCAGTACGTCACGATCTTTTTCATGTACCTGGCCGCGCTGAACTTCACGCTGCACTTCCGTGCCCTGAACGGGCGCTTCGCGTACTGGAGGGATGCGGAGTGGCGATTCTTCAGCGGTGCTTTGCTGGGGTGCATGCTCCTCATCTTCCTCCTGACTTTCTCACGGGGATCCCTCGGGGGCGTCGAGCGGACGTTCCGCGATGCCCTGTTCCAGACGGTCTCCATCGGTACGACGACGGGGTTCGTGACCCACGACTTCGAGCTATGGCCCATAGGAGGGCAGTTCCTGCTCCTCGGGCTCATGTTCATGGGCGGGATGGCCGGGTCGACGGGAGGTGGGATGAAGGCGATGCGGGTCTACCTGCTGCTTCGTCACGGACTCACCGAGCTGAAGCGGAGCATTCACCCTCGAGCCGTCGTCGTCGCGCACCTCGGTTCACGACCGGTCCACGATCGGGTCTTTCTCCGTATCCTCGCGTTCGCGCTCTTTTTCTTTGCGCTGTTCGGCGCAGGGGCCTTTGCTCTCACGCTGCTCGGTCATGACCTGACGACGTCGATCGGCGCGAGCGCGGCCAGCATCGGGAACATCGGACCGGGGCTCGGAGAGGTGGGGGCGATCGACAACTACGGGTGGATGGGGTCCGCGTCACACGCCGTGCTCATCGTCCTGATGCTGGCGGGCCGGCTCGAGATCTTCACGATACTCCTGCTCCTCCACCCGGATCTGTGGCGTCGGTACGATCGACGACGCGGTGCCGGCATGCATTGAGCCAGCCGAGGTGACCGTGGAAGAGGACACACTTACGAAGGAGCCCGTTGCGGCCCGCCCGCTCTCGCCGGCCGCCGTTCTGCGCCCGGACGCGGTGCAGCCGGACCTGCCGAGCGAACGCCTGCTTGTGGCCGAGTCGCCCGGCGAGGAGGCGGTACCGGTCGATGTGCTGTTCGTGGGTGGTGGTCCTGCGGGACTTGCCGGCGCGATCGAGCTCGCCCGGCTGGTAGCCGCTGATAGGGAGAACGGCGGGCCGATCGGCGAGCTGGAGATCGCGGTGCTGGAGAAAGCCGAGGGGTTGGGCGATCATTGCCTGTCGGGTGCGGTCGTGAACCCGGAGCCGTTTCGGGAGCTGTTCCCGGACCTGTCCGATGCCCAGTTCCCGTTGCGCGGTCGGGTGAGCACGGATCGGGTCTACCTGCTCACCGAGACGCGGCGTCTGCGGCTCCCGACGCCTCCCACCATGCGCAACCATGGACATTACGTCGCGTCCGTGTGCGAGATCGTGCGCTGGTTGGGAGAGCGCGCGGAAGAGATGGGCGTCAATCTGTTCACCGGGTTCCCCGCCGAGTCCCTGCTCATGCAGGACGGGCGGGTGGTGGGTGCGAGGACGACGCCCGCCGGTCTGGACCGAGACGGGAACGCGGGAAGCGGCTTCATGCCGCCCACCGACATCAGCGCGCGGGTCACGGTCCTCGCCGAGGGTACTCGGGGCCCCCTCACCCAGGCGTATCTGGCGCGTGAAGGTGTGCGTACGTCGAACCCCCAAATCTACGCGCTGGGAGTGAAGGAGCTGTGGCAGGTCAAGCGTCCCCTCGATGCGGTGATCCACACGATAGGTTGGCCGCTGCCACACGACGCGTTCGGGGGGAGCTGGCTGTACCCGATGGCGGACGACCTCGTGTCCCTGGGTCTCGTGGTGGGGCTCGACCACCCGTATCGGGATCTGGATGTGCACGCCCTTCTGCAGTCGTTGAAGCGGCATCCTCTGCTCGATGCCGTTCTGAGTGATGGAGAGCTGGTCGAATGGGGAGCGAAGACAATTCCGGAGGGGGGGTACCACGCGATCCCGGACCGTCTACATGGTGATGGACTTCTCATAGTCGGGGATGCTGCCGGCCTGGTCGACGTGGCCACCTTGAAGGGGATCCACTACGCGATGCGCTCCGGAATACTGGCCGCGCACGCCATCTACGAGGCCCTCGCTGCCGACGACCCGTCGGGGGCGCGCCTGGCCGTGTTCGACCAGCGCCTCAGGGCGCGCCTGGCCGCCGATCCGCTGTACCGGAACCGCAACATGCGCCTGGCGTTCAAGTCGGGTCTGTTCCGCGGTGGCGCGCGAGCGCTCGTGATGCAGTTGACCGGAGGCAGGTTCCCGGGCGGGCGGATCAGGGCCGAGTCCGATGTGAAGGTCGCGCGGACCAAGCGCCTCGCCCACTCCTATGTGGCCGATGGCGTGCGAACCTTCGACAAGGTGGATTCGGTGTTTCGCGCCGGAAACGCGACGCGGGACGACATCCCGTCTCATCTCGTGGTGGGGGACGATGTGTCCGTCGAGATGGCGGAGTTCTACGAGCACCTGTGCCCGGCGGGCGTATACGAGTGGCAGGGGGATGAGCTCGTGGTCAACCCGCCGAACTGTGTGGATTGCAAGGCGACCGACGTCGTCGGCCCGCGCTGGTTGCCGCGCGAAGGTGGAAGCGGTCCCTCCTATAAACGCATGTAGGAGGCTGCTGAAGAACCCTGGGGTCAGGCCGTCGCCAGCGAGAGCCGGAGCGCGTCGCGAACCTGCTCGTAACCGGTCTGCATCAGAAACGCGGGGTTCTTCCCATAGCTCTTCGCGCCCAGGATGAAGAACCCCGGCTCGGGATTCTCGAGCGCTTCCGCTCCGAACCCTCCCAACTCGAGGCAGTCCACCGGCCCCTCACTCGCCGAAGCGAGCAAGGCTGCCGAGAGCTTCATGGGCCCACGGGACGCGTAACATTCGTGAATCTGCAATTGCCGATAGATCTCATCGTCGGGCTCGTAACCGACGTTCGCGACGATCCTCTCGTAGCGTTCGGCGGTCTCGCCGCTTCGCCCGGATAGCTCTACGAGGTACGCATCATCCCGCCCCGAGACCCGGGCGAGCTGGGTACCCCCGAGCCATTTACACCCTTCCGGAGGACCTTTCGCCAGCGAGTTGGCCGCCTCCGCGAGCGAGCGTCGCTCGGGTAGCGAATCGTCGGCAATCACCCCAACCGGTGGAGGCTCCGAGTGCCGGGTCGCCCATGTGAAGCGAGTCTTGCCACGACCGCGGGCGAGCGCGGCGAGCGAGAGCACGGTTGTCGCGGCGGAGTGCCCGCCCCCCAGGACGAGGGTGCGGACGCCGTCGTACCGCGAGCGATCCCGTCCGAGGACATCCGGAAGCCCGTACTCGATCGAGGCCCGAAGCGACCGCTCACCCTGGGCGGGCGTGCCACCAGGGCCTGCCCAATTGGGCCGACCGTACGTTCCGCTGCAGTCGAATACACGCTGCGCCATGATCTCCACCTCGTCGCCGGGGGTCTGGCACAGAAGACGGAATGGCGCTTCCTGGCGGGTGGGTTGGCCGACGAGCTCGCCCTTCAGGAGATTCCCGCGGCTGATGGAAAGCACACGATGCCGCTCCAGGAGCTCGCCCCGTCGCGAAACGCAGTGGGCGAGTGGAAGCAGGTAGCGCTCTCGAAGCTCTCGACCGGTCAGAAGTTGTTGCGGGTCGGGTAGGTCCGGGCCCTCGGAGGCCAGGAGGGCAAGCCCTGCGGGTCCCGCGTTCATCGCGAAGGGCGTGAACAGACGCACGTGGCCCCAATCGGCCACGTATTGTGCGGGCTCTCCACGCTCCAGAACCACAACTTTGAGCCCACCCGCCGTGGCCGCCGCCGCGGCCTCCAGCCCGATGGGGCCCGCACCGACGATCGCGAGATCGTGCGGTCTCATGTGGTCACGATCGCCGGTGCGGTTTCGTGGCGCCTGGTCGCAGCGGCCCTGGTCGTCAGCGGCTCTCGCCGAGCAGCTCGGCCAGGAGCGCATCCGCTTCGTACACGCTTCGTAGCGCTTCGGTGATGCCCGCGGCGTGGACTCCTATCGTTCGTCCGACCGGCAAGCGGAACAGGAACTCGTTCGGCAGCTGCTCGATGTTGCCATCGAACGCGAGACCCACGACACGAGCCTCCTGGTCGATCATGGGACTCCCGCTGTTCCCGCCGGTGATGTCGTTGGTCGTGACGAAGTTGAGCGGCGTATCGAGGTCTACCTGGTCGCGGTTCTCCGCGAAGCTTTCGGGCAGCGCCCACGGCATCTCGTTCCGGAAGTTCGCCGCCCGCTCGTACAGGCCGTAGAACGACGTCTGGGGTGGGGCGAACGTCCCGTTGTACGGATACCGGCTCACGACCCCATCGCTGATTCGAAGCGTAAACGTCGCATCGGGCGGGAGGTCGGTCCCAAACGCCGCGAACAGCGCCTTCGCGAGGCGCTCCTCCTCGACGGTCTCCGTGGCCTGGATCTCCTCCCATGCCGGCGCGAGCTCCTCATAGGTCTCCATCATGGCCGCCGCGAGTCGGAGGAGCGGGTCCTCCGTCGTTTCGAGCGCGCTGATGCCTCCCTCCATGACGGTCTGATGGAAGGCCGGATCGCCGACGCGTGTGGATCCTGCGATACGGGCTGCTGCGTCCCCCGGAGACTCGCCAGGCTGGAACGCGAGAGACCGGAACGGATCATCGGGCTCCAACCAGCGATCCGCAATGGCCAGTCGCAGCCCGAGCAGGCGGGTCGCGATGTCGGGGCTGACCTGGAGCGGGGCAGCGAGCGCCGCCTCGGCCTCGGCGAGCGCCTCGCCCTGGTATTCTTCACTCCGCCCCATCTCGGGCTTGTCCATCTCTCGCACGTATCGCACGAGGTCACCGGCTACCTGCGTGAGGGGGTTGCCGCCGAACCCGGGGTCGTTGGCGTTCAGACGCGGGCTCGTGTGGAGCTTCTGGACCTGCAGATCTGTCAATCGGTTCCAGGTGTCCCCGTACGTCTCGTTCAGCTCGGGATCCGCCGCGATTCTGCCACGGAACTCTGCCTCCCAACGGATCTTCTGGCCCATCAGCGTCGTGTCCCGCAAGCCGCCCAGCTGCCCGCCATACGCCTTCAGACTGTTCTCGACGCCGAACAGCTGGTCGCGAACGCTCCGCTCGGCCTCCGGGCCGAACGACGCGATGTGATTCAGGATCGCGCGCTGACCCTCGAGGATCTGGACGATGAACGGGTGCCGGTACACCTGCTCGTACAGGAGCTGTGAGACTGTCGCCTGGCGGTCGGTGGAACCGGGGTTCCCGGTGACGAGCACCAACTCACCCTCGTCAGCACCCTCGGAATCCCACTCGAAATAGTGTGGCGTGCTCGCCGCCTGCACGCTGTCGGGCTCGTACGCGCGCACGAACGCGACATCCAGCACGAAACGGGGATAGGTGAAATTGTCGGGGTCCCCGCCGAAGAAACCCGCCTGAAGCTCGGGGATGAAGACCAGCTTCACCGGGCTGAGCCGCTTGTACTCGTACAGCTGGTATTGACCCCCGTGGTAGAGCGATACGACCTGGCACTCCAGCTCGGAGTCGCTCTCGCACTCCTCTTCGATGCGGTCACCCTCCGCAGACTGGGCTTCGGCGATCTCGGTGCTGGAGCTGCCGGCGGGCGCCGCCGCCCGAATGCGGTCGGTCACGCTCGAGATCCTCACGAGCTGATCGAGATACAGGCCTGGGCACAGGAGCTCCTGCTCGCGAGAGCCGGCGTAAAAACCCGTCTCCACATGGTCGTTCGCGGCCGTCGACACCGCCTCCGCACAACTCCGCGCGCAGTGGTGGTTTGTCATCACCAATCCGTCCGGTGACACGAACGAGGCCGAGCAACTCTGTCCGAAGCGGACGGACGAGAGCCGAACGTGCTCCAGCCATTCCGGGGTAGGCTGGAATCCGTACGTCGATTCCCAGTACTCGAGCGGCGGATTCTCGAACGTCCACATCGTGCCGGTCTCGACGCCCGTCAGAGTGGCGCTCTCCGAGACGCGAAGCGCCTCGGCGGATGGCTCGAGCCCGAGCCGGGCGGCCTCCTCCTGAGGTGGCGGATTTGCCTGCTGAGCGGCCACGAGCACCGATGCGGAAAGCGGACCGGGGCCCGCACCCGCGGCGATCATGTATGCGAGGGAAAGGCTCGCTATCGTTCTTCGTATCGAGCACGACATCCGTCGACTCCTCCGTGGGGGTAGCGTGATGTTCGCTCGCGCACCCGAGCACCTCTAGCGAGCAGGTTGCCGAGGAAGGGCAGTTCCTCCCTGTCGGTCATACGAGAACTATACGCGCGCCGCACACGAGTTCCTCCACGACCTGCCTGTGACTATTCTAGGATCGCGGCTTCGACAATCCTAGTGTGGTCCGGTAGGTTGGCGAGCCACGTGTCGGCCGACCGGCCGATCAGCCAGCCGTCGGCGTCAGCAGCCGAGTCGGGATGGGGAAACACAACAGCGGAGAGCATAGGGGAAGAGTCGCCGATCTCTTGTGGCCGGTGACCAGTTTTCTGGTCGTGAACCTGACGCTGCCCGTGTTCGTCCTGATCTTTTGGGTTCTCAACCGCACCCGGGTCATCGGCCGGCACCGCGTTCCGCTCGAGCGCAACACTCTCCTGCTGTCGAACCACCAGTCGATGATCGACAGCTTCGTGATCGGGATGGGGGCGTTCTTCATTCGCCACTTTCGACGGCCCTACCTCATCCCGTGGCACCCGGCCGCTGAGGAGAACTTCTTCCGGAACCGCCTGTTCGCCTGGTTCTTCGATCAGCTCAAGTGCATTCCGGTTCGGCCGGGGCGGCGGGATCTCAGGGCCGTGTACCGGTCCATGCGCGCCCTCAGCGACGGGACGCTGATCCTGTTTCCGGAGGGTACGCGGAGCCGCGACGGCTCCATCGGGAAGGGGCGTCCCGGTGCGGGACTCGTGATCCTGGGGAACCGTCCGACGGTGCTCCCGGTCACGATCGAGGGAATGGATGAGGTGCTACCGATCGGACGAAGTCTCCCCAGAATCGGGAAACGGGTGTACGTGTACATCGGGAAACCCCTCGACTACTCGGAATTCGTCGGAGGGGCTCGGTCGAAAGAGGAGGCCCAGAAAGTGGTCGACAAGGTGATGGACCGACTCCGGTTCCAGCGCCGGGTGATTCGCCGCCTGCGGGGACGGGGAGTCTGAACGTTTCCCCGGCCCGAGCAGGGGTTTTGGGCGACCCGCCGGGATCGATCCAGCCCACCCTGGACACCGGGCCGCCTCCCCCGCATCCTTCCGGCCATGTATTACGTGTTGCTGACGATTCTGATCGGCGTGTTGATCGCCGGGCTCTTCGGCGCAGGGTTCGCTCTGGGGGGACGTCTGCCGGAGCTCGATGACCGTGAGGAGGAGAGCGAAGGCTCCTGACTCCACGGGTCCGAGCGTCGAGGTGACGGGTCGACTCGCCGTCGGCTCCTGCCCGGCGCGCGATGTCCACCGGCCCCTCGCATCCCGCCGATGCGCGCCAGCCGGACCCGCTGCCTTCCAAATCCCCCCTCCAGGACCTAATTTGTATCCCTTCGTTGGAGCAGTTTCTCCGGCCCAGACCTAAAGCGAAGGTAGTCATGACGAAAACTTTCCGGGACGAGCAGGGACGCCGCTGGAAGGCGTGGTTGGCGACACGTGAAGTCTTTTGGCCCGATCCCGAGGAAACAAACCCGGACCCGGATTCGGAGGCCGTTGTTTTTGTATGCTTTTCCGACCCTCATCAGCCGCAACGACGGGCGCGGCTACCCTCCGGCTCCTTCGAGGAGCTGAGCACCGATGATTTGAGAGATCGCTTCCTGGCAGCACCGATAGATCCTGCCATCCGTTAGAAGCGCTTCCCTGGGGGCGCGGGATTTCCGCGCCCCCCCTGCACGCATTAGACATCTCAAAGGGAACTGGAATGACCGGATCGACAATGGCGAGGGGGCTCGAAGGCGTTGTCGCTTCGCAGACCTCGCTCAGCTTCATAGACGGCGAGCAGGGGATCCTTCTCTACCGCGGATTCAGCATTCACGATCTGGCGCCCGAGGCGTCGTTCACCGAGAGCGTCTATCTGCTGTGGAACGATCACCTGCCGACGCGCGACCAACTCGCCGCCTTCGATGCGGAGCTCGCCAGCCTCAGGAACGTGAACGGGGGGACGCTGGAGGTCCTCCGCTCGCTGCCGCGGGACACGACACCGATGGCGGCCCTCCGGACAGCGGTGTCCACCGAGGGGACCCTGGACCCGGACGGGGAGGACAACTCGCCGGAGGCGAACCTGCGCAAGTCGAAGCGCCTGGTCGCGCAGATGCCGACCATGATCGCCGCGTTCCGCCGCACCCGGACGGGCGCCGAGCCCATCGCGCCCGATCCGGACCTCGACCACTCGGCCAACTTCCTCTACATGTGCGACGGCGAGACGCCGCCGGAGAAGGCCGCCCGCGCGCTGGACCGGACTCTGCTCCTGTACCTGGATCACGGGTTCAACGCGTCGACATTCACCTGCCGCGTGATCGCGGCGACGCTCGGGGACATGCACTCCGCCGTTACCGGTGGCGTCGGCGCCCTGAAGGGGTCGCTGCACGGAGGCGCCAACGCGAAAGCGATGGACATGCTTCTCGACATCGGTGAGGTGGAGAACGTCGTTCCCTACTTGGAACGAGCTTTCGAGGAGAAGCGGAAGATCATGGGCTTCGGCCATCGCGTCTACAAGACGGAGGATCCCCGCGCCACCCATCTGCGCGAGATGTCCAAGACGCTGAGCGAGGAGTTGGGCGACCCGAAGTGGTACGAGATCTCGCGAGAGCTGGAAGATCGTTTGAGGGACCGGAAGGGACTGAACCCGAACGTGGACTTCTACTGCGCGACGGTCTACTACGCGCTGGGACTGCCGACGGACCTGTACACACCGCTGTTCGCGATGGGGCGCATCGGTGGCTGGTCCGCGCACGTCATGGAGCAACACGCCGACAACCGCCTGATCCGGCCTCGAGCCGAATACGTCGGGACGAAGGATCGCGAGTTCGTTCCGATCGATCAGCGCTAGCCGGCCGCCGGAGACGTTCGACGGCCCGCTGCGGGCCGGCGTGTTTCGCGTGTGCGCAAAGGGTAGGGAAGCGGGTCGATCGGCCCGCTTTCTTTTTGTGTGGCGGACTGGCTAACTTCGCCCCGCTGACGGCCGTGGGTGCGAGGAGAGGCGCGAATCGAGGATGAGCGAACTTCAGGTCCGGGCAGGCGCGATCGAGGAGCTGGGTGTCGATGTGGTCGCCATTCCGCTCTCGAGAAGCTCTGGCGCGGAGACAGGCGAGCTCGGCGATGCGTGGTGGGGCCGCGCGATCGGGCGCGTCCTGGACCGGGAACCGTCACCGGGGCCCGTCCGCGCGTCATGGGCCGCAGTTGGCCAGTCGGGCCGTCCGGATGTGCTGCTCGTCCATGGAAGGAGCGATGACCTGGGCGGGTCGGACTGGCTTCGCCGCGCGGCTGGAACCGCGGTCAGGGTCGCGCGTGAGCGCGGCGCGCGGTCGCTTGCGTTTCGTCCTCTCCTCGAGGACATGGGGGCGGACGCGTGGCAGGGAGCGGCCGAAGGTCTTCTGCTGGGCGACTGGAGCTACGACGAGTTGCGGGATGCCCGCGCCCGCGGAATCTCTCCACCTCTCGACCTGCGGGCATTATGGCGGACGGCCGCGGACGACTCCGATGTGGCCGAGCAGGACGCGGCGGTCCGACGCGGGCAGATCCTGGCGACCGCCCAGAACGGCGCTCGTGAGCTCGTAGCTCAGCCCGGTAACATCGTCACGCCCCGTTTTCTGGCCGAAAGAGCGTGCACCCTCGCCGAAGAGGTAGAGCTGCGCGCGCAGGTGTGGGGAGAGGACAAGCTACGCGAGGCCGGGTTCGGCGGACTGCTCGCGGTCGCTCGGGGATCCGAGCAGGAGCCTCAGTTCATCATCCTCGAGCACACGGGCGAGGGTGGGGACCCCTACGTGGTGGTGGGGAAGGGTGTCACCTTCGACGCCGGGGGGATCTCGCTCAAGCCCGCGAGCGGCATGGAGGACATGAAGTACGACATGGCTGGCGCGGCCGCCGTGCTCGGGATCCTCGAGGCCGCCGCGCGACTCCGCGTCCCCGAACGCCTCATTGGGCTGATCCCGGCGACGGAGAATCTCCCATCCGGAACGGCGCTGAAGCCGGGCGACGTCATACGGGGGGAATCGGGCAAATCGATCGAGGTGGTGAATACCGATGCCGAGGGAAGACTGATCCTCTCGGACGCACTGAGCTACTCGCAGCGGCTCGGCCCGCGAGCGGTCATTGATCTGGCGACCCTGACCGGCGCCTGCGTGGTGGCCCTGGGTCACCAGGCGATCGGGCTCATGTCTACCAGCGACGCTCTGTCGGCGAGCCTGTACTCCGCCGGTGTGCGGACCGGCGAGCGCGTGTGGCGGCTTCCGCTGTGGCCCGCCTACAGGCGTCAGCTCGACTCGGACCTCGCGGATCTCAAGAATGCGGGGGGCCGGCCGGCCGCCGCCATCACCGCTGGTAGCTTCTTGCAGGCCTTCGTGGGTGAGACCGAGTGGGCCCACCTGGACATCGCCGGAACCGCATGGGCCGAGGAGGCGAGCGGCTATCAGCCGAAGGGAGCGACGGGCGTGGGGGTGAGGCTCGTGCTGGAGTGGCTACGGGACGCGGCCTGACGAGCGGCGCACCGCCCCACGGGGTGTGGCGCGCGCTCCGTACGTGGGTGAGGCGCCTGTCGGCGACACTCGCTCTCGCCCCGATCCTGACGTTCTCTCCCCTGAGGGCTCAGGAGCCGGTACCTCCCGACACGGTGCGCGCGGATACCCTGATCGAGGTGCTTCCGGACTCCGCGCGCGAGGTGTTCGCCGAGCCGGACTCCGCGGGGGCGGTGGCGTTCCCCGCCCGGCTCCTCCCGCTCCGCGGCGACGCGTACGCGGTGTACGACTGCGATCATGCGTGCCTGCAGGCCTCGACGGCGTTCTCGCTTCTCGAGCTGCTCCAGGAGA
>JBDHHV010000013.1:0-47124 GCA_039589195.1 Gemmatimonadota bacterium
CGCGCGGAGATGCCGGCAACCCCCCCTGGGGGGCGCACGTCGATCCCGCGGAGGGCGTCTGGCATGCTTGGGGAGCGCGCGCGGTGCAGGCCCTGTCGCTGGCGGGACGGGTGCTCGCTCGGTCCGATCTCGTCGTCGCCGCACAGCGCGAGGCCGACCATCTCTGGGTGCGCTTCCTGCTCGCGGGCGAGGTCCCAGCGACGGTCTCCACCGACGGACAGGCGGAGTCCTTCCCTCAGATCGCGTACGGCGTTTCACCTGTGGTCGAGGGCTACCTCGCCCTCGCGGAGGCCACCGGAGAGCCTCGCTACGACGTCCTGGCCGGCTTGACGGCCGGTTGGCTTCTGGGCGCAAACGGCGCCGGGGTCACGATGTACGACACAGCCACCGGCCGGACCTTCGATGGTCTGCGAGGTCGTTCGGCGGAACAGCTGAACCGAAACTCGGGCGCCGAGTCGACCATCGAGGCGTTGCTGGCGCTCGCCGCAGTGGCGACTCATCCGGAGGCCGCCGCCTACGTGGGCTATCGCCCCCTCGATCCCATCGTCCCATCTCCTTCGGATGCGCCTGACGATCGTGAGTTTCTTGGGCCAGAAGGTGCCCGTGTGACGGTGTCGCGGCGGGGAGCGACGTTCACGGTACACGAGCGATTCGGCGAGGACCCGATCGAGCTGACGTACTGGCCGGCGGCGAATCCCTTCGAAGTCGATCTCGCGCGGCGACTGGCCGCCGAGTGGAACGACCGCCACCCCGACGTGCAGGTGCGCGTCCAACCCATCCCCGCGGGCCGGTCTTCCGAGGAAGTGCTGCTGGCGGCCGTCGTCGGAAACGCGACGCCGGACATCTGCTCCAACGTCTCCTCGGGGCTGCTGGCGCGGCTCGTGAGGGCGGGCGCGGTCCATCGCCTGGACAACCTGGCCGCCACCGCCGCTCGCCTCGACGAGCGGGCTAACGAGCCGATGCTCGGACCACTCAGGCTTCCCGATGGCGGGATCTACGCCGTCCCATGGAAGACCAATCCGATGATGCTCATGTACAACGTGGATCAGCTCGCCGAGGCAGATGTGCCGCCTCCCCGCACGTATGGCGAGCTGATCTCGGCGCTCCGCCGCTTGGTGCGTGACACCGATGGCGACGGACGCCTGGACCGTTGGGGATTCTGGGCGCGGCTCAAGACCACCTGGTTCGAGCGTTTCTACGACTTCTACCCGCTCTACCTGGCCGCCTCGGGGGGGCGCACGCTCGTCTCGCGAGGAGAGGTGTCGTTCGAGAACGAAGCGGCGGTCGAGGCCATTGAGGTTCTGCGTCAGGCCTTCGCCGAGGAGCTCCTGCCACGCTCCAATTTCGAGGGACGCGATCCGTTCATGGATGGGACCGTGGCCATGAAAGTCGTGGGCCCTTGGTTCGTGAAGGAACTGGAGGAGCTCAAGATCCCGGGGCTTCGGTACGACGTGACCCCCGTGCCGGTGCCGGATGGCGATGATCCGGATGCGGCCTACGTCTTCGCGGACCTCAAGAGCATCGCCGTCTTTTCGACGACGCGGCACCCGGTGGCAGCCGCCCGGTTCGTGGCCTACCTGACGTCGCCCGAGGCGGACAGACTGCTGATCGAGGAGGCGGCGCAGCTCCCGTATCGCCGCGAGCTGGCGTCGGACGGGCGCTTCTCCTTGGCGCTCACCCGCTGGCCCACGCTCGTGGCCTACGCCGCGCACGCCTACGAGGCCGCGGCCATCTACGGGACCATGTCTCCGGAACAGGCGATTCGGGAAGCTGCAGGTGAGGTGAGGGAGGTGCTGCGTGCGCGCTGAGGCCAAGACGGTGCCACTTGCGCGCTGAGGCTCGCTCCGGGTTGCTCCTGTCGGCGCCGTACGCGGGGTTTCTGCTGCTCTTCGCCCTTTTCCCGATCGGCTTCTCCGTCGTCCTGGTGCTGCTGGAGTGGGATCTCGTCACCCCGCCGAGCTTCACGGGCCTCGACAACGTTCAGTATCTGCTCGCCGATGCCCGCTTCTGGCAGGCCGTCGTCAACACCTTCGTGTTCCTCGCGATCCATCTGCCGCTCCAGATCATCGTCGCGCTGGCCCTGGCCTGGGTCCTCAACCGGCCGCTGATCTTCCGCTCGTTCTGGCGCGCAGCCTTCTTCCTCCCCGTGGTCGTCTCGGGGGCGGCGGTGACCATCCTGTGGAGTGCGCTGTACGCCACCGACGTGGGCCTCATCAACGGTCTGCTCGCTCGGCTCGATCTCGACCCGGTCCCCTGGCTGACGCACCCGGCCATCGCGATGCCGGCGATTGCCGTCATGGCGACCTGGAAGAACGTGGGGTTCTACGTCGTCATCTATCTCGCGGGTCTCCAGAGTGTTCCGCGGAGCTGTCACGAGGCGATCGAGCTGGAGGGAGCGACGGCCTGGCAGAGCTTCCGGCACGTCACGCTCCCGCTGCTCAAGCCCCAGACCCTGGTCGTGGTGACGCTATCGACCATCGGTGGGTTCCAGCTCTTCATCGAGCCCTACATCCTGACCGGAGGAGGTCCACTGCGGCGGACGCTGTCGATCGTCCTCTACATGTACAGGAACGCCTTTTCCTACCAGAAGATGGGCTACGCGGCGACGCTGGGGTTGGCGCTGGCGCTGATCATCGCGGTCGTGCTCGTGGTCCAGCGCCGGGTCATCGGGAAGGCGGAAGAGGCATGAGGCGCGCGGTCTTCTACGTCCTGCTGGCCCTGGCGGCAGTCACGTTCCTGTACCCCTTCCTGTGGATGGCTGCCACCTCGCTCAAGGGACCGGCCGAGGCGGGAAGCCTCTCGCTACTTCCCGATCAGCCGACCCTCGAGAACTATCGGCTCATGTGGGCTCGCGCGCCGTTTGGACGCGCTCTGTTCAACAGCCTGTTCGTCGCGACGAGCATCACCTTCTCCGTACTCGTGTTCGGGTCGGCCGCAGCCTACGCCCTGGCGCGACTCAGCTTTCCGGGTCGAGGCTTCCTCAACGCCGTCACGATCGCGGTGCTGCTCGTGCCCGCACAGCTCACGCTGATCCCGACCTACACCCTGATCGTGCAGCTCGGCTGGGTGGACAGCTACGCGGCGTTGATCGCGCCCTACGTCTTCAACGCGACGGCGATCCTCATCCTGCGCCAGTTCTTTTTGCAGGTGCCCCGCTCTCTCATGGACTCGGCGCGGCTGGACGGGATGGGAGAGTTACGAATTCTGTACACGGTCTTCTGGCCCCTGGCGAAGGCGCCGCTGGCGACGGTCGGCATCCTCACCTTCATGGGAGCCTGGAACGAGGTGCTGTGGCCGCTGCTGGTCGTGCGCGATGAGCAGCTCATGACTCTGCCTCAGCTCCTGACCGTATTTTCGCTGGGTGGCGGTGCCGGACCACGCGCGCTCGCCACGAAGCTCGCGGCGGCGATGGTGCTCGTGGTGCCCGTGGTGGCGGCATTCGCGTTCCTCCAGCGCTACTTCATCGAAAGCATGGCGAGCACCGGGACCAAGGGGTAAACGTGGCCAACGTCACCTTCGAGCACGTCCGAAAGGACTTCGGGACCACGACGGTGGTTCAAGACTTCAATCTCCAGGTATCCGACGGTGAATTGGTGGTCCTGGTGGGCGGATCCGGGTGCGGAAAGTCGACGATCCTGCGGATGCTCGCGGGCCTGGAGAGCGTCACGAGCGGGACGGTCCGCATCGGCGAGCGGGATGTCACGCACCTGCCGCCCCGGGAGCGCGATGTGGCCATGGTGTTCCAGGACTACGCGCTCTACCCACACCTGACGGCCCGCCAGAACATCTCACTCGGTTTGCGCCTGCGGAAGGTCCCGAAGCCGGAGATCGCCCGCCGTGTGAGCTGGGCGGCAGGGATCCTCGAGCTCGAACCGTTTCTCGATCGCAAGCCGAAGCAGATGTCCGGTGGTCAGCGACAGCGCATCGCGATGGGGCGGGCCATGGTCCGGGAGCCGGCAGTGTTCCTGTTCGATGAGCCGTTGTCCAACCTCGACGCCCACCTGCGTGGGCAGATGCGTCACGAGATCGCCCGCATGCAGCGACGCGTGGGGACAACCACCCTGTACGTGACCCACGATCAGGTGGAGGCCATGACGTTGGGCGATCGGCTGGTAGTGCTCGAGGGAGGGCGTATCCAGCAGGTGGGTGCCCCGGTCGACGTCTACCGGGCGCCCACGAACCTGTTCGTGGCCGGCTTCATCGGCACGCCGCCCATGAACTTCCTGGAGGGGGGCCTGGAGCGCGAGCGTGATGGCCTGGCTTTCGTCTCCGACTCCTTGAGGCTTTCGTTGTCCGCCGAGCAACGTCTCGACACGACGGCCCATTCGGGCCAGGAGGTAACACTCGGCGTTCGCCCCGAGGATCTGGCCTGTGCCGACATGCCGGGACCGGGCACGATCACGGGGCACCTTGCCCTTGCCGAGGTTCTGGGAGCCACGACACACCTGCATGTCGAGGTGGGTGACCGGCGACTGATCGCCGCGGTCCCGAGCGAGTCGTCGGGAGTGGAGGGAGACGCCATCAGTCTGTCTATCGACCGTCGCCGGTTGCACTTTTTCGGAGCCGACGGGTCATCGCTTCTGCGCCGCCACGATCCCCGCACAGACGACCCGGGGCCAGCGCCGGCATCCCACGCCTGATCGCAACGAGGAATACTGGAATGACAATCGCCTCACACCCGGAGCTGCTCACGCGCCACCCGGGCAATCCGATCATCACGTCCGCGGATCTGTCCTATCCCGCCAACACCGTGTTCAACCCGGGCGCGACCGTCTGCGACGGTGAGACGATTCTGCTCATGCGTGTCGAGGACCGGCGCGGGCTGTCTCACCTCACGGTGGCACGCAGCTCGGACGGTGTGGACGGATGGCGGATCGACGCATCCCCGACCTTCGTCGCCGATCCGGACCGACACCCCGAGGAGATTTGGGGAATCGAGGATCCACGAGTCACCTACCTCGAGGAAGAACAGCGGTGGATCGTCGCCTACACGGCCTACTCGAGGGGCGGTCCGCTCGTATCGCTGGCCTCCACAGAGGACTTCGGGACGTTCGAGCGACTCGGCGCGATCCTGCCTCCCGAGAACAAGGATGCCGCGCTTTTCCCGGTCAAGTTCGATGAAGGCTGGGCGCTGGTGCATCGCCCCGTGAGTGGGGGCTTCGGCGCCAACATGTGGATCTCGTTTTCGCCGGACCTTAGGCACTGGGGGCACCACCAGCTTCTCATCGAAGCCCGAGCCGGGGGCTGGTGGGACGCGGGCAAGGTCGGGCTCTCAACCCAGCCGCTCGAGACGGATCAGGGATGGCTCATCCTGTATCATAGTGTTCGGACGACGGCGTCCGGATCCATCTATCGTTTGGGGCTCGCGCTGCTCGATCTCGAAGACCCACGTTGCGTGCTGAAGCGGTCGAGTGAATGGCTCCTGTCTCCCACCGAGCCCTACGAGCAGTCCGGCGACGTAGGAAACGTCGTATTCCCATGCGGTTGGACCCTGGTCGAGGACGAGATACGCATCTACTACGGAGCCGCCGACACGAGCATCGCGCTCGCCACGGGCCGACTCCCGGAGCTGCTCGCCTGGCTCGACGCGCATGATTCGCATGCCGATGCGTAGATGACCGGCTCTCTTCGTCCAATCGGCTCCAAGAGGTAGGTATGCCCGAATTCCAGCTTGCGGTGCCGGACCTCGTCATGGTCCTGCTCTACGTCATCTTCATCGTCGGACTCGGCTTCTATTTCGCGAGGCGAACGAAGACCACCGACGACTACTTTCTGGCCGGCCGCTCGCTGACCTGGTGGCTCATCGGGTTCTCGCTCTTCGCGTCCAACGTCTCATCCACCACCCTGGTCGGTTTGTCCTCCAGCGCCTTCGGCTCGGGCATCTCCGTCTACAACTATGAATGGATGGCGGCGTTCGTCCTGGTCGTGTTTCTGGTCTTCTTCCTCCCGTTCTATCTGAAGACCCGCGTGTACACGATGCCGGAATTCCTGGAGCGACGCTTCGATCAACGCTCGCGCTACTATTTCGCGGCGCTGCTGGTGTTGATGAACATCGTGATCGACACGGCTGCCGCGCTGTATGCGGGTGCGCTGGTCATCCAGATCATCTATCCGGACATCCCGCTGTGGCAGTCGGTGGTCGTGCTCGGTGTCCTCGCCGGCATCTACACGATCGCCGGTGGATTGAAGGCGGTCGTCTACACCGACGCGGTGCAGGCCGTCCTGCTGCTCATCGGTGCGTTCCTGGTCGCGGCCCTGTCCTTCAACGCGATCGGCGGCTCCTGGTCGGCGGTGACCGCCGCCGTGCCGGCCGATGACCTGTCGATCATTCGACCGATATCCGACCCGGTTCTGCCGTGGCCGGGAGTCGTCACCGGTGTTTTCCTCCTGGGCTTCTATTTCTGGGGTACGAACCAGTTCATGGTCCAACGCACGCTCGCGGCGAAGGATCTCAATCACGGACGCTGGGGCGCGCTCTTCGCGGGTTTCCTCAAGCTCCCCATCATCTTCATCATGGTGCTGCCAGGCATCTTCGGTCGTCTGATGTATCCCGCGGCGGAGTACCCGGCCCTGGCCGAGAATCCCGATCTCATCTTCCCGACGCTCATGTTCGACCTGCTGCCGGTCGGGGTCCGCGGGCTGATCATCGCGGCTTTGGTGGCGGCGATCATGTCGAGTGTCGACTCGACCCTCAACTCGGCCTCCACGCTCGTCACCATGGACTTCATCAAGAAGCTCAAGCCCAAGGTGCCGAATCACAGGCTGGTCATCGCCGGTCGCATCGTGACGTTCGCATTCATGTCGCTCGCGATCCTGTGGGCGCCGCAGATCATCAAGTTCCCGAACATCTGGACGTACCTACAGCAGATGCTGGCGTACCTGGCTCCGCCGATCGTCACGTGCTTCTTCGCCGGCGTGTTCTGGAAGCGCGCGAACGGGCATGGTGCGTTTGCGGCACTCGTCGTCGGCCACCTGGCGGCGGCCGTCATATTCGGGCTCGCGCTATCGGGGTCGGTGATCATTCAGACGCACGCTCTGACACCGGAGGAGCTCCAGATGGCTGCGGCCGGAGCGCCGATCATCCACTTCCTCTATCTGGCGCCGATTCTCCTCGTGATCTCGTCGATGGCCCTGGTGGTCGTGAGTCTCGCCACGGCGAAGCCCGATGAAGAGGTCGTGCGGGCGCTGACCTGGACTCCTGCCCTTCTCGCGGATGAAGCGCCGGAGCTCGCTCGCCTCCCGTGGTACAAGAACTACCGGTACCAGTCCGCGGCCCTGCTGGCGCTCATCGCGATCATCGTGATCTCGTGGTGGTAGGTGGCCCGTGAAGTCGGATGAGTAGACGGGGAAGCGTGAAAGCGTGCGGCGTATAGCGGCGGAGCCCAAGACGATCGTCGCTATCGGCGAGGCGCTCTGGGACGTGTTTCCAGACTGGCGAAGGCCGGGTGGCGCACCGTGTAACGTCGCCTTCCATGCCGCGCGTCTCGGTGATCGAGGCGTGATCATCACCCGCGTGGGAGACGACACGGCCGGGGCCGAGCTGACCGCGTTTCTGGGGGAACGAGGCGTCGTCACCGACTACGTCCAGGAGGATGACGCCCGGCCGACGGGCACCGTCTCCGTGACCATCGAAGATGCCGATCCCCGGTACGCGATTACCGAAGACGTGGCGTGGGATTACATCGCGGCGGAGGATGGTGCTCGCGCGCTCGCGCGCACGGCAAACGCCGTCTGCATCGGCTCGCTCGCGCAGCGACGCGAGCCCAGCCACGCCGCTATCCACCAACTGCTGTCAGACGCGCGGGGCCACGCGCTGGTCATCTTCGATGTGAACCTCCGTCCTCCATTCGTCGATCCAGGCGTCCTCGATGTGACGTTTCGCGCTGCCGACGTCGTGAGAATGAACGAGTCGGAAGTGGCTCGAATATCCACCCTGCTCGACAGACCCTCGCTCACCGCGTGGCTTCTCGAGGAAATGGGGGTGCAGGTCGTGTGCGTGACCCGGGGAAGAGACGGGGCCTCGATCACCACGCCACGCGGAACGGCTTCCGCTCCCGCCGTCGAGATCGATACGTCGGCGGGTGACGCAGTGGGCGCCGGCGATGCATTCACCGCTGCCCTGGCTCACCAGCTCGCCCGGGACGCGACGCCGCACGAGACCCTGCACGCCGCGAATCGCTACGCGGCCCTGGTCGCGGCGAAGAAGGGCGCCATGCCGGTGATCTCGGACGAGGATCTCGCGGGGATCGGTCTGTGATCCGACGCCTCGGAAAGTGGTGGCCTCGGAGCGCGCACCTCACGGGTCACAGGATACCGCGAATCACACGACCACGACGGCCTCGTGCGGTAGGAGGTGGAGCGCGCCCGTCACCTCGACCCCCTCGCTCGCGCGGTGCGTGGATACGGCAATCCGGCCGGCGATGCCCTCCGCCTCGATGGAGAGCGGCTCGGACGAGAAATTGATGGCGACGAAGACGCGCTCGGCTCCCTCGGAGCGTTCGAAGGCGTAGCAATCGGGGGGAGCCGGGTCCACGGGCCGATACGACCCAGTTCGTAGAGCCGCCGAGCCACGCCTCACCCGCAATAGTCTGCGATACAGATCGAGGTGCGAATCCGGATCGGCGAGCTGAGACTCTACGTTCCGTTCGATGTAATCACTCCCGACCGGAAGCCAGGGTTCCGGGGCCGACGTGAACCCGGCGGCGGGATCGGCCGACCACTGCATCGGCGTGCGACAGCCATCTCGACCCAGGCCCGGTTCCGCGATGCCCCAGGGGTCCTGCTGCCTTTCGGGCGAGATCTCGGCTTCTCGCATTCCGAGCTCGTCCCCGTAGTAGAGCGTCGGCGATCCACGCAGCGTCAGGAGCAGAACCGCGGCCTGGCGGCTGCGCTGCTCACCGAGCCGCGTGGCCAGGCGTTGGTCATCGTGGGTGCCCATGACCCAGTTGAGTGCCGCGCCCCGTGGGATCGCCGCTTCGAGACCGTCCACGACTCCGCGGATCCCGGCTGCGCTCCAGGGCGCCTTCAAGAGCCCGAAGTTGGTCGGCATGCTCAGCTCGTCGAGGTTCTCGCCGTAGTACGCCGCCAGCCGGGGCGGGTCGAATACGTGCAGCTCGGCCAACGCCATGCGTCGGGGCTCGTACTCCTCCAGGACCGCCCGCATCTCGCGAAACACCTCGTGGATGTCCGGATGCCCCTGGTCGTGCAGGTGCAGCTGCGCCCCGTACGCACCCAGCGGCTTGTGTATTTGCTGTAAGCCGTCGGTGTTCGGCGGGTTGTCGCGCTCGGCCGGGTCTTTCATGCAGAACAGCACCGCATCGACCCGGAATCCGTCCACACCGCGATCCAGCCAGAAGCGCATGTTGTCCAACATCGCTTCTCTCACTGCCGGGTTACGCCAGTTAAGATCGGCCTGCTCCTTCACGAAGGAATGCAGGTAGTACTGACCCGTCCGATCGTCCAGCTCCCAGGCTGGCCCACCGAACCCGCTGAGCCAGTTATTGGGCGGCGAGCCGTCCGGCTTCGGGTTCCGCCACACGTACCAGTCGCGGCGCGGGTCGTCGGGTGAGCTCCGTGACTCGATGAACCAGGGGTGCTGATCGGACGTGTGGTTCGGCACGAAATCGACGATCACCTTTAGGCCGGCGTCGTGGGCGCGCCCCAGGAGCCGATCGAACGTCTCGAGGTCGCCGAACATCGGGTGCACGTCGCGATAGTCCGACACATCGTACCCGAAGTCCGCCATCGGCGAAGGATAGAAAGGACCGATCCAGAGCGCGTCGACACCGAGCGTGTCGGCCAGGTAGTCCAGCCTTTCGTTGATCCCCTGTAAGTCGCCGACGCCGTTTCCCGTCGTGTCCTGGAAGCTCCTCGGATAGATCTCGTACAGGACGGCGCTGTGCCACCATTCGTGTTCGCGACCGGACAAGAGATCCTCTCCGTGAGTGCGCCGTATGATCGGCGTGCCGGGGTTCGGACGAGCTGCGCCGCCGACGGGATCGGGGCTATTGCGGAGCGTCGGCGGGGCCGGAGGCCGCGGCCGAGTCTGCGGCATCGGTAGCAGACGCCGAGTCGTCGACTTCGGGGAGGTCGTCGGACAGCGTGTCCGCGACACCGTACGTCAGACCGAATCCGTACGCGAACAGGGGCTCGTAGTCCGCATCGTTCCGATTGAGGTCCGTATGGGAAGGATGCATGGGCCAGCTGTACGAGAGCCTGCCGCTGAAGTCGAAGTTCACCTGGCCCTCGGCATCGCGAAACAGCACGTCGGCGATTCCACCGCCCTCCGTGCCCGGCAGCCACGCTGCGACGAACGCCGCAGATGCGTTGAGCTCGGGATTCACCCACAGAGGCCGTCCGCTCAGGAACACTGAAACCACCGGTATGTCTTGCTGCTTCAAGCGCCGGAGCAGCTCGAGGCCCTCGGGGTGCCGGGCGGAGAAGCTCAACGACGGGAGATCCCCCTCGAATTCTGCGTAGGGATTCTCGCCGAAGACGACGATGGCGACATCCGGCCGCGCTTCGAACGAGCCGTCTACGCTCAGGGTCGCGCTGCCGCCACTCGCGGTGACCGTTTCCCGGATGCCGGCGAAGATCGAGGTGGCGCCGGGGAAATCCTCGTTGGCGGTCTCCGTGCCCTGCCAGGTGACGGACCATCCCCCCGACTGCTTGGCGATGTCGTCCGCGCCATCCCCGGTGACCAGGACGCTCAGGTCGCGCGACAGGGGCAGCAGCCCGCCTGCGTTCTTGAGAAGCACGAGCGATTCGCGGACGGCTCGCCGGGCCAGGCTTCGATGGTCCGCGGCTCCCACCAGCGAGGCGTCACTCGCGAGCGGTCTCGATGAGGGTCGCCCCTTCGTGAACAGGCCCGCCCGCACCTTGACGCGCAGGATCCGGCGCACGGCATCGTCGATCCGGCTCTCTTCGATCTCACCGGCGCGAACCTGCGCGATCGTATTGGAGAGGAGGGCCTTCCAGTCTTCCGGCACCATGATCATGTCCACGCCGGCGTTGATCGCCTGCGGACATGACTCGTTGCTGCAGCCCGGGACCTGGGCGTGTCCGTTCCAGTCTCCGATGACGAAGCCGTCGAAGCCCAGCCGGTCCTTGAGCACCTCTGTGAGCAGGTAGCGACTACCGTGTACCTTCGCCCCTCGCCAGCTGTTGAAGGACGCCATGACCGTCTGGACGCCGGACTCCAGGGCCGACAGATATCCCTGGGCGTGAATGTCCAGGAGTTGCCGCTCGGTGGACAGGTTGTCACCCTGGTCCACCCCCTGGTCGGTGCCTCCGTCACCGAGGAAGTGCTTCGCGGTCGCGACGACATGGGATGGGCCCAGGAACTCCGCGGATCCAGCACTTCCCTGGAGGCCCGTGATCATCCGGCCGGCGTACAGTCTGACGATCTCCGGATCTTCCGAATACCCCTCGTACGTGCGGCCCCAGCGATCGTCTCTCACGACGGCGAGGGTCGGAGCGAAATCCCAATCGATGCCGGTCGCGGCGACCACGGTGGCCGTGACCTCGCCGATGCTCTGAATCAGATCCGGGTCGCCGGCCGCGCCGAGACCGATGTTGTGGGGGAACAGCGTGGCACCGCGCACGTTGTTGTGGCCGTGCACGGCATCCGTGCCCCAGATCACCGGAATCGCAAGGCCGCCCTCGGACGTGTCCATGGAGGCGTCGTAGAACGAGTCGGCCAGCGCCACCCAGTCCGCGACGCTCGAGGCTCTGGAGAGATTGGGATAGGAGCCGCCCCCGTTGAGGACCGACCCGAGGTGATGGTCCCTTACGTCTGCAGGCGTGACGTTCTGGATCTCCGCCTGCACCATCTGCCCCACTTTCTGCTCGAGCGTCATCCGGGACAGTAGGGACTCGACCTGTTCTTCGAGCGCTGCATCTACCGTCACGCTGCCGGCGACGCGGGGCCATTCCACGGCGCCCTCCTGGACGCCCGGCGTTCCTGCGTCTCCACAGCCCAAGACACACGCCGCGCTCAACAGCGCGGAAACGGAAAGTACTCCTAGGGTTTTCGTCATGGTTCCAAGGCCTGCTTCACTGTGATCGATTATGGAAGTTCCCGGCCTCGCTCCAGACCGCCTGAACATCCTCAATTGCCGCCCACGGTCACGCCTGCCACGCCGTCGCTCGCCAGCCTCTCGTTGAACGCGGCCAGCTCACCGGCTACCAGCGCGTCGTACTCCGCCTCGACCGCCTCCAGCTCCGCATGGAGCTCGTCGTGTACTTCGCGCTGCTGCCGGGTCGGGGCGAAGTCTGAGCTCCCCACCTTGCCGGCGAGGCTGCCGATCTGCTGCGCCGCGCGCATGGGCCACCGAATGACGTCCTGCCCCCGGCCCGTTGCGTAGAGCTGGTAGAGCTTGGCCTCGACGGTCGTGAAGTGCTCCTCGAGCGCCTCCGCATCGTCCCGGAGCGCCACCGCCGCCGCTTCATCCCCGTCGTGCAGCCTACGCAGCGCCTGGAGCTGCGCCCGCACCCGCTCGGTCCCGTTGATGATCTCGACCGCGCGATCCAGGTCGTCCCGCAGCTCGCTCACGAGGGCGAAGTTCTCGCGCACCTCGGCCTCGGTACCCTTCGAGTTGGGGTCCTTTCGGACCTCGAGCGGCTGGGTGAACTCCTGGCCGTTTACGGTCAGCTTGACGGTGTAGGTGCCGGGCAGGCTGAGGAGCGAGATCGTGCCCAACCCCTCAGCGTCGCGCGTCCCGTCCTCGCCCAGGGTCACCCAGGGAGCGTGGAGGGGGCTCGTGCGGAGCTTCGCCTCATCGGACTCATCGTGGCGGAGGTTCCACCAGACGCGGTTGATTCCGGCCTTCATGCCACCCTTCAGGGACCGAACGGTCGCCCCCGTGGCGTCGGTGATCTCGATGTCTACGCTGTCCGTGCCGGCGGCTCGAGCACCCGGGACCTCAGCTTCCACGGCCCCGGTACCGGCGCTCTCGGACCGGGCCCCGGCCCCGGCAGTGGCCACGTCGGCCGACAGCCAGTAATCGATCGACGACCCGTAGGGCGGGTTCTCCCCCGCAACGGGATCCTGCCCCGACGAGTACGGCGGCACCGTTTGCCGGAACCGATACTCGG
This sequence comes from Gemmatimonadota bacterium, assembly GCA_039589195.1. GTDB lineage: Bacteria > Gemmatimonadota > Gemmatimonadetes > Palauibacterales > Palauibacteraceae > JBDHAC01. The sequence goes on from JBDHHV010000013.1 coordinate 13,096, forward strand.
CCCTTGGCGCGAACAGGTGCGCGTCGCTCGCGGTCACTTCGGGGGTCAGCTGCTGGATCGCGGAGATGTCGTCCAGGATCCAGAATCCACGGCCGTACGTGCCCACGACCAGGTCATTGAAGTGTTCCTGTATCACCATCCACAACACCGGCGCGTGCGGGAGGTTGGACTGGAGCGGCTGCCACAGGTCGCCGTCATCGAACGACACGTACAGCCCGTTCTCGGTCCCGGCGTACAGCAATCCGGGACGCACGGGATCCTCCAAGACCGACCGGGTGAAGCTCAACGGACTGCGGGGGATCCCGTTCACGATCAGCTCCCAGGACTGACCGTAGTCCTTGGTGCGGTAGATCCACGGGTCGCGGTTGTCGGCCTGGTGCCCGTCGACCGCGAAGTACGCGGTCCCGGGATCGTAGCGCGACGCCTCGATGTTCCGGATCGATCCCCACTCGGGCATGCCCGGCACGTTGCCGGTCACGTCCGTCCACGTGGCGCCGCCGTCCCGTGTCAGGTGAATCAGCCCGTCGTTCGTGCCCGCCCAGATGAGACCCGGGGTGATCGGTGATTCCTCGATCGCGAACACGACCCCGGCGTACTCCACGCCGATGTTGTCGGGCGTGAGACCGCCCGAGAGCCCCATCTTGCTCGTGTCGTTTCGTGTCAGATCCGGGCTGATCACCTCCCAGCTCCGACCCTCATCCGACGTCACGTGCACGTACTGCGACCCGGTGTAGACCTTCTCGTGATCGTGCGGCGAGATCGTGAGCGGCGGATCCCAGACGAACCGGTACCGGAGCTCCCCCGCCGGCCAGCCGATCGTGCTCTTGGGCCACACCTCGACATCGTGCACCTGCCGCGACTCGAGATCCATCCGGGTCACGATGCCACCCACGGCGCCCGATCCCGAAGCGCTCGACCAGATGATGTCGGGATCCACCGGGTCCGGGGTCGCGAAGCCGCTCTCGCCGCCGCCCACGTCGTGCCAATCGCCGCGCGGGATGTTGCCGCCAGAGCCGAGAAAACCGCCGTAGAAGGTGCGGCTCGGGCCACGCATCGATTGCCCGTCCTGTCGGTTGCCGTAGACGTAGTACGGGATCCTGGTGTCGACCGTAACGTGATACATCTGCGCGACCGGGAGAGCGATCTGCCGCCAGGTCTGCGCACGGTTGACGGAGATGTCGACACCTCCGTCGTTCGCCACGATCATCCGGTTCGGGCTCTCCGGGTCGATCCAGATATCGTGGTTGTCGCCCCAGGGTGATGCGCGGTCCTCGTGATCGATCGTGCTCTCCCCGCCGTTCGTGGTCGAGCTGAACGGAGCAGCGAGGAAGTAGGCCTCCATGTCATCGTCCGGAGACACCTCGACCCGGCTGTAGTAATGCGTGCGGCCCGCCAGGTTACGGTCGTACGAGACCAGCGCCCACGTGTCTCCGCCATCATCCGAGCGCCACAACTCGCCGCTCTCGGTCTGGGTCCCGTCGCGGAGCGGCACACCATCACCCGTCTCGATCAGCGCGTAGATTCGCTCCGAATTCGTCGGTGCAATGGCAAGCGCGACCTTGCCGTGGTCCTTCTCCGGGAGACCGCTGCCCTCTAGCCTCGTCCAGGTATCCCCGCCGTCGCGCGACATCCAGATGCCGCTCCCCGGTCCACCACTCGTCCGGCCCCACGTGTGGATCTCGATCTGCCACATGCCCGCGAACAGGATGCGCGGGTTGTTGGGATCCATGACCAGGTCGGATGCGCCGGTATTCTCGTCCACGAACAGCACGTGCTCCCACGTCCGGCCGCCGTCGCGAGTGCGGAAGATCCCGCGCTCGGGTTGGGGTCCGTAGGCGTGACCGAGCGCCGCCACATACGCGACGTCGGGGTCGCGTGGGTCGACCTGAATGCGGCTCACCCGACCCGTGTTCTCGAGCCCCAGAAAGCTCCAGCTCTTCCCCGCGTCCGTGGACCGGTACACCCCTTTGCCCATCGAGATGTGGCTGCGGATGTTCGGCTCACCCGTCCCGACCCAGACCACGTTGGGATCGGACGGCGCGAGCGTGATCCAGCCGATCGACAGCGCGTCCTGGTCATCGAAGATCGGCTCCCACCAGGTGCCGCCATCGGTCGTCTTGAAGATTCCGCCCGACGCCGCGCCCGCGTAGTAGGTGTTGGGATCCCCCGGCACGCCCTCGACGGCCGAGATCCGGTTCCCCTCGGGACCGATGTGCCTGTACTTCAGTTCGTCGAACACCGAAGACTCGACTTGCTGAGCGTGGGCCGGGGACGTGACCAGAATGGCGATGGCGACGAGCCGAGCGATGCGCATGCTGTTGCTCCGGGTCAGTGGTGGAGTCGGGGAGGAAAGTATGGGGGGCGGGAGGCGCGTTGGCGATAGTCTGTACCCCCCCGAGGACATCTGTGCCCCCCAGGGACAAGGGTGACGGCGTCGCTGCGTGCCTGTTCGACGCTACGTCGCGGCGTATGTGCCTTCGCGGAATCGAATCCGGCCGATACCACGGCGGCTCCCCGTGATTCCAACGATCGGTCCCCCGCGTCCATCCGAGTTGGCATCCACCGTCGACGGACCTTTTCGGGAGCTGTCACATGACCTCCGTATTTCAAGATCTCCGTTTCGCGCTCAGGCAGTTCGCCCGGTATCCGGGGTTCACGGTCGTGGCCGCCGTGACATTGGCCCTGGGTATCGGTGCGAGCACAGCCGTCTTCAGCGTCGTCAACGGAGTCCTCCTGAGACCTCTCCCGTATGCGGACGAAGAGAGTGTGGTGAAGGTTTGGAACACGTACGAAGAAGGGACGCTCGGGCTTTCCGAGAACGAGTTGCTCGAATATCGGGAGCTGGACGTGTTCTCGAACGTGGCGGCGTACACGTTCGGCTCCCTCAACCTCACGGGCGAGGGCGACGCCGAGCGTGTGCCAGCGGTCTTCGGGAACGCTTCGCTCCTTCGCGTCCTGGGCGTCGCCCCAATCAGCGGCCGACACATCGGACCCGAAGAGGATACCGAGAGCGCGGAGCTCGTCGTACTGCTGAGTCGGGGTCTGTGGGAGCGGCGGTATGCCAGCGACCCCGGGATCGTGGGTAGCGCGATCCTGTTGAACGCCCGCCCCCGCACCGTAATCGGCATCCTCCCCGACGGTTTCCGAGTGCCGGGGGGCTTCGGTGGGGCGCCGCCGGCGATTCTCGCGCCACTCGCGCTAACCCGCGAGCCGGACCCGCGAAACCTGCATTACCTGCATGCGGTGGCGCGCCTGAACACCGGCGTGACCCCGGCCCAGGCGAGTGCGGCCCTCGCCCCGGCCGCGAGCCGCCTGAAAGAACGTCTGGGAACCCTCCCGGAGACTTTCTCGGCGAAAGTAGTCCCGGTGCGCGATGAGATCGTGGGGGACGTCCGTCCCGCGTTGCTGATTCTTCTGAGTGCGGTCGCGCTCGTCCTGTTGATCGCTTGCGTGAACGTGGCCAACCTCCTGCTTGCACGGGGGGATGCCCGTCAGCGTGAGATGGCCGTGCGCGTGTCGCTGGGTGCCGGGCGGAGCCGCCTTCTTCGTCAGCTGGGCACTGAGGCGTTCGTGCTGGCGTCGCTGGGAGGTATTGCGGGTCTGTTGATCGGACTCCTCGGTTCCAGGGCTCTGATCGCAATGAGCCCGCCTGGTCTCCCGCGCCTGGAAGGAATCGGGGTCGACGCGCGGGTGTTGGCGTTCAGTCTCATGGCCACAGTAGGTACGGCTGTCCTGGTGGGTCTGCTACCGGCGCTCCGAGCCTCGCGCGAGGACGCGGGAGACGCACTCCGGGGTGCGAGAGGCTCGACCTCGGGCAGATCGCAGATGCGCACGCGGCGGGGGCTCGTAACCCTTCAGGTCGCGCTCGCAACGATGTTGGCCATTGGCGCGGGGCTGTTGGCCCGGTCTTTCATCGAGCTACGCGCAGTGGATCCCGGGTTTCAGCCCGGACAGGTCTTGACGCTGCAACTCTCTCTCCCTTCCGCAAAATACGAAGATGCGCCAGCCGCGCGACGGTTCTACGAGGAGCTGTTTGGGCGTATCGAGTCGATTCCCGGCGTTGAGGAGGTCGGTGCTACCCGCGCTCTTCCCCTCACCGGGAACGTGGGCGACTGGGGGGTGAGGATCCGTGGGCGCGGACCGGATGGTCTGGGTGAGCGCGGTCCGGCGCCGGATTGGATTGTCGCGACAGACGGATACTTCGAAGCGATGCGGATTCCGCTGGTGGCAGGCCGCTTCTTCGAACAGCGTGATCGTGACGCCTCACAACAGGTCGTGGTCATCAGCGACGGCATGGCGAAGCGACACTGGCCCGACGGTAATGCATTGGGAGGCCAACTTCGCATGACCACCAACATCGACACGTTGTGGCGGACCGTGGTGGGAATAGTCGGCGACGTGCACCAGGTGGCCCTGAACACCGAGCCCAGGGAGGCGATGTATCTGCCGCATGCACAGTTCCCGTCAACCACCGGAGATCTCGTGATTCGGCAATTGAGCTTGACCGTCCGCGCTAGCGGAGAACCGGCGAGGCTCGCAGGTGCCGTTCGCGAAGAGGTGCGCGCCATAGACGCGGATGTGCCTATCTCCGGACTACAAACCATGGTCGAGGTAACACGGGCCGCGACCGCGCCCGAGCGCTTTCAGGGGCTCGTTTTCGGCTTGTTCGCTTTGATCGCGCTGCTGCTGGTAGTCGTTGGAGTGTACGGTGTGACGGCGTATCTGGTCGCGCGACGCGCTCGCGAGCTCGGCGTCCGCATGGCGCTGGGCGCGACGCCCGATCAGGTGCGACGGCTCGTTCTCGGCGAGGGACTCACCATGACTGCGCTCGGCCTCGCCGGGGGAGTGATGGCTGCCTGGGCGCTGGCTCGAAGTCTTTCGGGCCTTCTGTTCGGCATCAGCGTGCGGGATCCGTTCACCTTCGCGTTCGTGCCCCTGTTCATTTCGGTGGTCGCGCTCCTATCGGCCCTCATCCCGGCCGCACGCGCGTCACGAGTCGACCCGCTCGCGACCCTGCGCGAAGACTGATCCTCACGTGATGGCTCGAGGGTCCGTAGGTGGCGGAGCGGGCGGCCTACTCTCCTAGCCTCCGGTCTCGATGACGTAGATGTCGCCGCGATCGTCGTCGCGGGAGTAGATCACGCCCGTGCCATCCGGCGTCCAGCCTCCGGAATGGACGTGCCATGCCCCCTCCCCGAAGGTGAGTCGCTCGGGCTCGCCCGCCGCGCCGGGGAGCCCGTCCGGAGTCGTGGGTGAGGTCAGCGGCAGGGCGTACAACTCCATGGTGAAGTGGCTGACCGCTTCGACGAAGGTGAGCGCCCTCCCGTCCTGGGACACGTCCACCTCGGCGATCGCGCCGGACCGAAGCAGGACATCCTCGCCCGTATCCAGGTGGGCGGCGCGCAGCTCCACCGCGCCGGAGCCGTCCGGGGCCCGTCGCGTGTACACGACACGCCGACCGTCCAGGTACCAGTCGAAGCTGAGCGCGCCCCGCACCGATGAGGCCTTCCGGTTGCTGCCGTCCGGCTCTACCAGCCAGATGGCGCCCCCCTCGTCGGGCGCGAGGTAACCGATCGCGCTCCCGTCGGGTGCCCACCGTGGCCCTCCCTGACCCTCTGCGTCGTGGGTTGACCAGGGCAGGACGTGATCCGTGAGCAGCCGCGCGACCCCCGTCTCCGCCTCCGCGATCCAGAGACGGATCGCTCCGTCCCGATCCGACAGGAACACGATCTGTTCGCCATCTGGGGACCAGTCCAGCAGCCTGTCGTTGCCCGGTCCCTCGGTGAGCGTCCTGTGCTGGCCCGTCTCGCGATCCCGGAGCCAGAGGTCGAAGCTGCCGGTACGATCGGCGTAATACGCGATCTGGCTCCCGTCGGGGGAAACCCGCGCCCCGAATTGTTGTCCCGTGTAGGTGCTCAACCGCTGGTGCTCATCCTCCGGTGCGTCCACCCGGGCCAGGTAAAGATCGACCTGGTGCTCGAACTGCACGTAGGCGATCGAGCCGTCGCGGGAGACCGTGGGCGCCCAATCGATGCCGGCTCCCGAGGTCAACCGGTTCATGGCCCCGGTGCTGACGGTCACCTCCCAGAGGTTGACGGCGCCGCTTCGCGGAGAGGAGACGACGATTCTCTCGCTGTCGGGAAACCAGGCCGGCTGGCCGAAGACAGGCTCCTCGAGGATCGGCGCGGCCTCGCCGGTACCGTCCGCGAGCATCGACCACAGGGTCTGCACGCCACGCTCAATGCGCAGGAAGAGGATCGATTCCCCATCGGTCGACCATGAGCCATTGACGGCGTCGACTCCGGAGGAAGGCTCGGTGAGGCGTGTCTGCTCTCCCGTCGCGAGATTCGCCTTCCAGAGCGTGACATCGCCACTCTCCTCCAGCCTGGAGAAGAGCACCTCCCGCGCGTCCGGCGACCAGGGGTTATCGCCGAGCGTTCTGGCCCACGCACCCATGCGCTCGAGGAACGGGATGTGGGTCTCCGCGACCTTCCGCTCCGCTCCCCCCGTGGGTGATATCCAGTAGATGTCCGTGCCCGCCCCGCGGTCGGAGAGGAATAGGATCTTGGAGCCATCCGGTGACCAGCGGGGATTCATCTCGTCCGCGGGGCTGTCGCCGGTGAGGATGTGCGGGTCGCCCCCTCCGGTCGAGAGCGTCGCCACGTCCGCGTCACCACCCGCGATATGGCTGTAGGTGATCATGCTGCCATCGGGCGACCAGCTCGGACCCCATTCCCAGCCCACGAAGCTCGTGAGCCGCCTGATCGTGTAGTCGTCCCCTTCACCTGTGGCGGGGACATCACCACGCCCTTGCATCAGCACCCACGCGATGCCTACCACCACGCCGGCAACCGGCAGCGCATAGCTCAGATGGCGCCGCCACCTGGGTTCCACGGCGGCGTGTTCCGGCCCCGCTACGGCCGCGCGAGTCCCGGCGGAGACCAGTGCCTCGGCGAACTCGGCCACGCTCCTGAATCGATCCGCCGGCACCTTGGCCAGCGCCTTTTCGATCGTTCGCTCGACGCCTTCCGACACCCCTGGCCGGATGGTCCGGAGCTTGGGCACGGGGTCTATGGCATGCCGCGCCAGGATGGCGGCCGGCGTCGGTCCCGTAAACGGCGGGTCTCCACCGAGCATCTCGTACGCGACGCACCCCAGGGCGTATTGATCCGCCCGCCCGTCGGGCGCCTTTTCGCCTGATTGCTCGGGCGCCATATAGCCCGGCGTTCCCACCACGAGTCCCGTCTGGGTGAGCTTGTCTCCACTCGCGTGCTCGAGCGCGCTCGCGATCCCGAAGTCCATCACGACGGCCCCCCCCGCCGTGAGGAGGATGTTGTCGGGCTTCACGTCGCGGTGCACGACCCCCTGTCCGTGCGCGTACTCGAGAGCCTCCGCGACTTCCCCGATGATCCGGACCACGTCTTCGGTGGGGAGCTGTCCTTCCCGGTCCAACAGGTGTCGGAGCGACTCGCCCTCGATGAAGGGCATCACGTAGAAGAGCACGCCACCCGCGCTCCCGGAATCATGCAGTGGGAGAATGCGCGGGTGAGTCAGCGTGGCCGCGATCCCGATCTCCCGCTGGAAGCGCTCGGCCCCCACGCTGGAGGCGAGATCAGGCTCGAGGACCTTGATGGCCACCCGCCGGTCATGCTTTACATCGCGAGCCAGGTAGACGGTGGCCATCCCTCCCCGGCCGACCTCCCGCTCCAACTCGTATCGATCGGAGACGATGGCTTGGAGCCGGTGCAGCTCGATGGCCATGAGTGTGACCTCCTTCAGCCGAGGATCCGCCCTAGGTTGGGGGATTCGGAATAATCGACCCGGTACTCCGGTACAGCAAGACGATGGCAGATGGTACCGCGTGAGGTCACGACCCCCGCTGATTGATGCAGGTGTCGGGATCGAAGGGACCGTGCTCTCCGAGGACATCTCGCCGACTGTTCTGGAGGCCGAGCGCGCCGATCAGTGGCCGGGGATCGGACCAATCCCTATCGTCACCCCGTGGACATGCGCACCAAGCTGGTCTTCGCCCTCGTCGCCGTCGCCCTGGGGAGTATGCTCGTCCTCGGTGGCATCATGTATACCCGCGCACGTAACCTCCTCGAAGAAGGCACGCTGGAGCAGCTCGACAGCCTGGCGGAATCCAAGAAGCAGAGCCTGGAGAGCGTCATGTCCGGCTGGCGCGACGACATCGGCCTGCTCGCGAGCCGGACCCAACTTCGGCTCAGCCTGCGCGACCACAACGCCGGACGGAGCCCCGAAGCGTCCGCTCGCATCCAGCGGATCCTCGATGACGCGGTCGCCTCCGTCGGGACCGTGGAGCTGATCGGGGTCCTCGATCCCGAAGGACGACCTGTCGCGTCGGCAGGTCGCGAGCTTCAGATGGGATCCGCCGCTCCGCTATCTGATTCTCCGAGCGGGTCACAGGACGGGATCGTCTATCGTGGTGTCGCATTCTCCGCGGACGGCGAGCCCCGAGTCCGGTTCAGCACGGACCTGACACTGGAAGGGGAGCGGCTCGGGACGCTTCAGACCGTGCTGAACGCCCAGCGGCTGTTCGAGCTGGCCGGAAACTACCGAGGGCTCGGAGACACCGGCGAGACGATGATCGTGCTGCGGGACCGGGAGGGCACCGCACGCGTGCTGCACGCCGTTCGCCACTCCGTGCCCGAGGGTGCCGAGCTGGTCCGGAGCGGAGATCCGATGGATCCGTCCAACCTGGCGCTACGCGGAGAAGAGGAGATTTACCGTGAGGGCATCACGGACTACCGCGGACAATCGGTCTGGGCGGCGACACGATTCCTCCCGGAGCCGGGGTGGGGGTTGGTCGTGAAGTTCGATTCCGAAGAGGAGAGCGGTGCGATCGCTGCGTTCCGCCGTGATTCCACGCGGCTGGGTCTTTCGGTCTCTGCCTTCGCGATCCTCCTGGGTACCCTGCTAGGTCTTCACTTCGCCAGACCGATCCACGACCTGGCCGGGGCCGCGACCCGGATTCGGGACGGTGAGCTGGACGCCCGGGCTACGGTGGCGGCGCGGGACGAGATCGGTCTGCTCGCGCACACGTTCAACGAGATGGCGGACGAGCTGGAGCAGCACGTATCGGAGCTTCGCGAGTTCCAGCGGTTCTTCGACCTTTCGCTGGAAATGCTGTGCATCGCCGGGACGGACGGCTACTTCAAGCGGATCAACCCCGCTTTCGAGCGAACGCTGGGCTGGGGGAGCGAGGAGCTGTTGAGCAAGCCGTTCAACGACCTCATCCACCCCGACGACATCGGAGCGACGAACCGGGAGATCGCCAAGCTGGCGCGAGGGATCCCCACGATCTCCTTCGAGAATCGCTTCCGAGGCGCCGACGGCAACTACAGGCACCTGCTCTGGACCGCCCACCCGGAACCGGAGACGGGGTTGCTGTACGCCGTGGCCAAGGACATCACCGAGCTCAAGCAGGAGCAGGAGCGATTCCGACTGGCCATCGAATCGTCTTCGACCGCGATGATCATGATCGACGCGAAAGGCCGGATCGTCCTCGCGAACCACGCCACCGAACGCCTGTCTCAGTACTCGGTCGAGGAGTTGGTCGGCCAACCGATCGAGCTCCTCATTCCATCACGCTTACGTGAGGCGCACAGGGCGAAGTTCGCCCGATTCGTGCACGAGCCGTCCGCTCGGGCTGTGGGTCAGGGACGCGAGCTGCACGCGAGACGCAAGGATGGATCGGAGGTCCCGGTCGAGATCGGCCTGAGCCCGATCCACACATCCGAGGGGCTTCACGTGCTGGGCTCGATCACAGACCTCACCGCACAAAAGGAAGCCGAGCGGCAGATCCGAGCGCTCACTCGGGAGCTCGAGGAAGCGAACGCCAAATTGCGGGCCACGTAGTGGTAATCGGGGCCATCGTTTGGTGAGGACTCGATACGTATGGGGGCCGAGCCTTCTCCTGGTTGTGATCGCTTCGTGCTCGTCGCCGCCTCCACCCGAGTGGCACGACGCCGACGGATACCGGTGGCGCGAGCTGCAAGTCCCGACACGAGGCGATGCGGGCTTCGCCCGGATGTCGCCTTCCCGGACCGGGATCGACTTTGCCAATATGCTCGAGGTCGAGCGGTCCCTGGACAACGAGCACCTGCTCGTCGGCTCCGGGGTGGCTCTGGGTGACGTGGACGGCGACGGCCTCACGGACATCTACCTGAATCGCCTCCAGGGACCGAACGCCCTCTACCGCAACCTCGGCGACTGGCGGTTCGAGGACGTAACCGGCACGGCGGGAGTTGCCGCAGGCCACCGCTACTCGACCGGAGCGAGCCTGGCCGATGTCGATGGCGACGCCGACCTGGACCTCGTGGTCACGTCACTCGGAGGACCCGACGCCGTCTTCCGGAACGACGGGACGGGGCGGTTCACGGAGATATCCGCCAACGCTGGCCTAGCGCCCGGGCTCGGGAGCACGACCGTGACCCTGGCCGACGTGGACGGGGATGGTGATCTCGACCTCTACCTGACGGCGTACAAGGCGGAGAGCGCCAGCGACGTTCTTCGTCTGCTGGAGCGCTCCCAGTCCGACATCGTCGAGGTACAGGACGATTCCGTCGTCGTGGCGCCGGAGTTTCAGGACCATTACCGGCTGGAGGAACGGGATGGGCGGTCAGTGGCCGTGGAACAGGCCGAACCGGACCGACTCTACCTGAACGACGGGACAGGGCATTTCGAGCCCGTCTCCTGGACCGAGGGCGCGTTCGTGGACGCGAATGGGCGTCCCCTGGACCGCGAGCCTGACGACTTCGGGCTGGCCGCTCGTTTCTACGATGTGGACGGAGATGGGGATCCGGATCTCTACGTCTGCAACGACTTCGATGACCCGGACCACTTCTGGATCAACCGCGGGGACGGGACCTTCGGCGCCGCGCCCCGCTTCTCGCTCCGGACCCACAGCCATGCGTCCATGTCGGTGGACTTCGCCGACATCGATCGGGATGGGCATGTGGACTTTTTCGTCGCCGAGATGCTCTCCCGGGACCCACGCCGGAAGCTCGTCCAGGTGCCGTTACACGGGCCGCTCCGAAAGCCCATCGGCGTTATCGGTGATCGCCCTCAAGTCTGGCGGAACTCGCTCTTTCTGAACCGGGGGGATGGCAGCTTCGCCCAAATCGCCGAGCTGGCAGGGGTCGACGCGTCCGAATGGTCGTGGGCATCGATATTCCTCGACGTCGACCTGGATGGCTTCGAAGACCTTCTGGTGGCAAACGGCTATTCGCGGCATACACAACATGGGGACGAGGTGGACAGGATCACATCGCTCCAGGGTCAGGCCACCAGCCGCGAGCTGAAGCTGCTCTACCCGGAGCTCAGGACACGGAACGCGGCATTCAAGAATCTGGGAGATCTCACCTTCCAGGATGTGGGAAGGGACTGGGGCTTCGGCACCGAAGAGGATATCTCCCACGGCATGGCCACGGGCGACCTGGACGGAGACGGTGACCTGGATGTGGTGATCAACCGCCTGGGAGCGCCGGCCAGACTGCTGCGGAACGATGTCGCGCGCCCACGGGTGGCGGTGCGGCTTCGGGGGAAGGCCCTCAACACCAGGGGCGTGGGCGCGAAGGTTCGTGTGATCGGGGGGGCCGTCCCGGTCCAGGAGAAGGAGATGACGGCAGGGGGCTTCTACCTGTCCAGCTCGGCGCCTCTCCTGGTGTTCGCGACCGGCGAGGCGGAAGTGGTGACTCTCGAGGTGGACTGGCCGGGTGGCGGTCGGACCGTGATCGAAAGGGCGCATCCCGATCGGATCTACGAAGTATGGGAAGATGGGACGAGCCGTGTCGCCGGAGCCGCCAGCGAGGATTCGGGAAGCGCCGGCGGTGTGGAGAGCGCCGGCGGTGTGGAGAGCGCCGACGGACCGGACAGCTCGGCTCCCCTCTTCTCCGACGAGTCACACCTCCTGGGTCATACGCATCCCGAGACCCAATACGAGGATTTCAGGCTTCAGCCCCTCCTCCCCTACCGGCCCAGCCGACTAGGACCTGGGGTGAGCTGGATCGATGTGGATAATGATGGGGATCCGGACCTCGTGGTCCCTCCGGGGGGAGGTGGCCGCCTGGGCTACCTGCGGAACGACGGGGATCGGTTCACCGGGGTGACGCTGGAGGAGACACCCTCACCTTTCGACCGCACCGCGGCGGTCGCGGTGCCGGGGGGCGGAGGCCAACGGGTGATCGTGGTGGGCCAGTCCAGCTACGAGGTCTCCACCGCCGAAGAGGCCCGGAGCGTCGCGGCCGCCTTGCTGGTCGAGCCCGCGTCCGGGGCCGGAGCGTCGAGACCCCTCGCTCCTGGGGAGCTCTCCCGCACCGGACCTCTCGCACTGGCGGACGTCGATGGGGACGCCGACCTGGACCTCTTCGTGGGCGGGCGGATGATTCCGGCCCTGTACCCGCTTCCGGGCTCATCGCGTCTGCTCCTGAACGAGCGGGGCGATTTCGAATCGGACGAGCGGAACGAGGGGGTCCTGAGGGAGATCGGGTTGGTCTCGGGAGCGGTCTTCTCCGACGTGGACGCCGATGGCGATCCGGACCTGCTCCTGGCGATGGAGTGGGGATCGGTCCGCCTCCTGACGAACGACGCCGGACGCCTCACGGACGAGACCGAGGCTTGGGGTTTGGATCGGCTCCAGGGACGCTGGAACGGCATCACGGCGGGAGACCTGGACGGCGACGGGCGCATGGACGTGGTCGTGACGGGGTGGGGCAGCAACGTCCGGCACCGGCCGCGCCCCGGACGGCCCCTCGTGCTGTACCATGGCGATCTGGACCGCAACGGCTCCTGGGATCTCATCTTCGCCCAGCAGAACAGACCCGGCGGTGAGCTTCGCCCCCTCGAGAGCTACGAGCGGCTGCGCGTAGCCTTGCCATCGGTACGCTCCAGGCTCGCGACCTTCGAGGCGTACAGCGAGGGGGACATGGAGGAGATCCTTGGTGCCGCCCCTGAGGGCGTCGCCCGAAAAGTGGCCAGGCAGTACGAGCATCTCCTCCTGCTGAACCGTGGTGGTCGCTTCGAGGCCACGCTTCTTCCAGTGGAGGCCCAGTTCGCTCCGGGCATGGGCGTAGCCGTCGGCGATGTGGACGGGGACGGCCGGGAAGACGTCTTCATGAGCCAGAACTTCTTCCCCACGCGCCTGGACGAGCCCCGGTACGCGGCCGGATTGGGTCTCCTGTTACGCGGCGACGGTACAGGGGGATTGCAGGCCGTGCCCTCCGCCAGATCCGGCGTCAGGATCCACGGTGACCAGCGGGGAGCCGCCCTGGCAGACTTCGACGGTGACGGGCGGTTGGACCTGGCGGTGGCGCAGAACGGAGGGGCAACGCGGCTCTACCGGAACGTGGGAGGGCGACCGGGGCTCACGGTCCGCTTGATCGGACCTGAGCAGAACCCGGACGCGATCGGGGCGGTGATCCGGGTTGCGTATGCGGAGGGGTTGGGTCCGGCCCGGGAAGTGCACGGGGGATCCGGGTATTGGTCCACGGACTACGCGGTCCAGGTGCTTGGCGTGGAGTCCGTGCCCGTGGAAATCCGTGTGCGATGGCCAGGGGGCTCGGCGAGCCGGGTCCCCGTGCCCCCCGGAGCCCGGGAGGTCACGGCCCGGTGGCCGGGGCTGTCGCGCCCGTAACGCGACCCGCAAGGGGTCCTCAGAAGCCTGCTAGGGGCCGGCTCCTCCGTCTGTGCCGGTCAGGCGGAAAGGCGTGACCCTGACGCGTGTCAGCGAGCTGTCCCCTTCTCGCACTCGATACACCTGATCCAGCTCGGCCCGGGTGAAGCTGTCAGTGACCCCCGTGGCCGGCCAGGTGATCTCTACGGACTCGATGGCTACGGCGTTGCCCAGCCCGATCTCCTGCTGAAGGCTGTTCGCGCCGAACGTGCCGCCGCTGCTCACCGTTCGGTATAGCTCCCTCGACCCGGCTTCCGTCTGCACGATGACTTTGACCCGGGCGCCGATCGCGGATCGATTGGAGCGAGTGCCCTCCAGCCGCAAGGTGATCCAGTGGTTCCCATGCCCCGGGTTCTCGAACAGCACGTTCCGCGCGATGTCTCCCTCGTGAGCTCCGCCCATCGTCGCATAGATGTCCTGATCACCGTCCTGATCCAGATCGCCGAAGCTCACGCCGTGTCCCTTCCCGATATGGCCGAAGCCGCCCGACTCGGTCACGTCCTGGAAGAACTCGCCGCCGGAGTTTCGGAACATCCGGTTCGGCATGATCGCGTTGAAGGCGGCCTCACCGGTCCCCGCGTAGAAATCCTCGTGGCCATCGTTGTCCAGGTCGCCGTAGTTCGAGCCCATCGTGAGCAAGACTCTCTCGAGCCGCGCTTCTGCCGTGACATCGCTGAACGTGCCGTCGCCGGCATTCCGGTAGAGCCGCGGCAGCTCCGCCTCATGCGATAGGCCCAGGTATTCAGCGGCCAGGTCTCCAGCCGTCCCGCTGTAGTCCGATACGAAGATGTCCAGCCAGCCGTCGTCGTCGTAATCCCAGAACCAGGCCGGAAAGCTGGAGATCGGCTCCGCCACGCCTGCCGTTGCGGTCACGTCGGAGAAACTCCACCGGCCATCCGCGTCGGGGCCTTCGTTCCTCAGAAGCACATTGGGCTCACGCAGACGGGAGATGAACAGGTCGAGCATCCCGTCGTTGTCGATATCCCCCCACACCACCGCCTTGACGAAGCCGATTACGGCGGCACCGGCCTCAGAGGCCACGTCCGTGAAAGTCCCGTCCTGATTGTTGTGGAAGAGCTGGTTAGGGATGCGCGGGCCACTCACCGACTCATTGCCGATATACAGATCGAGCCAGCCGTCACCGTCGTAGTCACCCCAACTCGCGGTTTGCGTGGGATGGGTCGAGAGCAGCGCCGCTTGCTCCGTCACGTCCTCGAAGGTGCCGTCGCCATTGTTCCGCAGCAGCGAGTTGGGCTCGCCGTGGGGGGTCCAGGCTCCGCGCAACACGAAGATGTCGAGAAACCCGTCGTTGTCATAATCGGCCTGTACCAGGTTGATGCCCCCGACGATGCCTTCCAGTCCGGCCTCGATCGTGACATCGGTGAACGTCCCGTCCGCGTCGTTACGAAAGAGCCGGAGCTGATCGCCCAGGTGCCAGGAGGAGGCCACGATGTCCAGATCACCATCGCCGTCCAGGTCATCCATGATGCTCCCCCCCAAGTGCCCCGTCACATCCAGCCCAAGCTCGGACGCGATATCGGGGAACCGGCCCACATCGTACTCGGCCCGCAGGGCGTCGGGCGGAATCACGAACGCCTCCGGCACACCGTCCGGGTACTCGCCGAGCATCATGTAGGACAGGTTCAGGAGCCAGCGCGCGCCCAGGTCATCGGGCTGGACCTGCAAGACGAACTCCTGAGCCGTGGCGGCCGATCGGGCCATGTCCGCATCCAGTCGGCTGCCATCCGCTTCGATCGGGAAAAGGCATGGCCGCGTGGCCGGATCGGTCACACAACTTTCCAGCTCCCAATGCTTTAGACGAGCGGTGCCGAGCGCTTCGACGATCGCGACCGCCAACGGCAACGGGACCTCGGCTCTGCGAGACGCGACCTCGGCAACCAGTTCTTCGAAGCGGGCGATCGCCTCCTCGGTTCGGCCTACGTGGAGCTCCTCCCTCGCGATGCTCGCGTTGAACCTTAGCCGGTTGGAGAAGTCGGACGGCGCCTCGGTCGTCACCACCGAATCAAGCCGAGCCGATGTCATGTACGGGTGCGTCTCCGGCTCCACCTGGACGGCGATCTGTTGTAGACGCTCGGCCATCCGAATCGTCCCGGGCCCCCGCCAGGCGCGGGCGGGTTCCTCCGCGCAGCCGGCAAGCAACGTGGACACGCCAATCGCAAGAAAGACGGTGGACAGCCTGGGAGGCCGGAACGCCCCGCCTCCGGGAAAGCTGATTGGGTCGCTCACGCGGCACCTCCAGGAACTACTCGGAGCAACGCGTCGGTTCGAGTCGCGTCCGGTAGGTCCCGGCAAGCTAACCTGTGTCCGCCTGCGGTCGCATCTTGATCCCACTGGACCGTTACACGACGTTGGACGCTTCTGCGTCAGGGCTGGCACCTGAATGGACCCACTCTTCTCAGGTCTCCGGAGGATCCATGAGAAAGTCGATCGTTCTCACGCTCCTCGTCCTTGCCCTCGTCCGGCCTGCCGAGATCGCCGCACAACAGGCGGCGACGGACGCCGAGCCGAACGCAGGGGGGATGTCCGCGGCGGATCCGACCCCGTCTCGCTGGGACAGCCGCCACTCGATCGTCGTGGACGGCCAGACCATCGAGTATGACGCGGTGGTCGGGAGCATCATCCTGCGTGACAATACCGAGAGCGCGACCGCGGAGCTGTTCTATACCGGGTACTTTCGCACCGACATCCCGGACTCTTCCCGACGACCCCTCATCTTCGCCTACAACGGAGGGCCCGGCTCCGCTTCCTTCTGGCTGCACATGGGCATCATGGGTCCGCGCCGGGTCGTGACACCGAACGTCGGGCAGCAGGCGCCGCCCCCATACCCGCTCGAGGACAACGAGTACACGCTCCTCGATGTGGCGGACATCGTGATGGTCGATCCGGTCGGGACCGGGTTCAGCCGCCCGGCGGGGGAGGCGAAGGGGGAGGACTTCTGGGGGCTGGACGAGGACGCGCGCTCGCTGACGCAGTTCATTCGCCGCTTCCTGAGCGAGAACGAACGCTGGAACTCCCCCCGGTACCTGCTCGGTGAGAGCTACGGGACGACCAGATCGGCGGTGCTCGCACGGCACCTTCAGGGTGCGAACATCGACCTGAACGGTATCGTTCTGGTGTCTGCGGTGCTCGACTTCAACACGATCCGCTTCCCGCCGGGCGCCCAGGTTCCCTATATCGTGAACGTTCCCGCGTACGCGGTCACGGCGGCGTATCTGGACGCGCTGCCCGGAGGCACGCCGACCGACCTCGAGGGGTTCATGGCCGAGGTCGAAGAGTGGGCGCTCACCGATTACGCGACGACCCTGCTCGCGGGTGGTGCCGTGGATCCGGCGCAGCGGACACGAGTGCTGGATCAGATGCACCAGTACACGGGCCTCGACCGCGACTTTCTGGACAGGGCCGACCTGCGTGTGTCGGCGCCCGAGTTCGAGAAGGAGCTGCTGCGCGATCAAGGACTCGTCGTGGGACGGCTCGACGCTCGCTTCACCGGCCCCACCGGCGATCTTCTTGGAACCAGACCGGAGCACGACCCGCAATCGACGGCGATCAGCTCGGCCTACACGTCCGCCTTCAACACGTATGTCCGTGAGGAGCTAGGGTACGACGGCGATCGAGAATACGTGCCGAGCGGGATGGCGAGGCCGTGGAAGTGGGAGCGCGGCGGTGGGGGTGGATTCGGGTTCTCGGGGACACCCAACGTGGCGCCGGATCTGGCGACCGCGATTCGCAGGAACCCCAACCTGGAGGTGCTGCTCGTCAACGGGATCTACGATCTCGCGACGCCCTATTTCGCGGCCGTGTGGACCATGGACCAGATGGGTCTGCCCCCGGATCTGCGCGACAACATCCAACGCGCGGACTTCGCGGCCGGGCACATGATGTACGTGGAGCAGAGCCTCTTGCCGCAATGGAAGCAGACGCTGGCCGGCTTCATCCGACGGACCTCGAGCCCCCCGCTGGTGCCGTGACCGGGTGGCCGGTGAACGCGAGCGAACCGAGAGCACGCGCGAGGCAGGTGGACCGATGACGAGCCCCCCGGTCCGCTCCCGCCGTGGGATTCCGCCACCGCTTCTCGTCCTGTTCGTCCTCTTCGCGGCCTGCGGAATCGAACCCGAGGACCGGACGACACCGGCGAGCGGGGCAGCCCCTGATAGCGTGCCCGATGCCGGGCCGCCCGCCCGCCTGACCCGCTCGCCAGGGCCCAGACCCAACATCATCGTGATCGTGGTGGATGATCTCCGCTGGGATGAATTCGGTGCCGCGGGCCACACGTACCTCGAAACCCCCAACATCGACCGTCTCGCCGCCGAAGGGGCGCTGTTCACGAGCTCCTTCCACGCGGTTCCCCTGTGCTCGCCGAACCGGGCCAGCATCCTGACCGGGCAGTATCCGTCCCGGCACGGGATCATCGACAACGTGGCCCGCAATCGTGTGAGCCACTCGCTCCAGACGTTTCCGGCGGCGCTCCATGCAGACGGCTACGAGACCGCGTTCCTGGGGAAGTGGCACATGGGGAACGACCCTACCCCCCGACCTGGCTTCGACGTTTGGGCGGGGCTCCCGGGCCAGGGACGCACAAGCGATCCCGAGCTGTTCGAGAACGGCCGTCTGCATGTCGTCGAGGGGTACGTTACCGACATCCTCACCGACAGGGCGGTGGAGTTCATCGAGCAGCCGCGGGAGGCGCCATTCCTGCTGTACTTGGCCCACAAGGCAGTGCACCCCGATGTGCGCCAACTGGACGATGGCTCCGTGGACACCAGCTCCTCGCTCGGGTACATGCCCGCCCCGAGACATCGCGGGCGCTACGAGAACGAGATGTTCGAGCGCCGGCCGAATGTCGTGTCCGGTCTCGATGAGCTGGCCGACAAGCCGGCCCTGCGTCGCGCCCTCGCTTACCGGGCCAGCGACGATATCACGGCGAGCTTCGGTGGAATCCTGGATCCGGGGACGAGCGAAGAGACCATCCGCCGCCGAGCCGAGATGCTCCTGGCCGTGGACGAGAGCCTCGGGCGCCTCATGTACGCGCTCGAAGCGCTGGGAATCATCGACCAGACGATGATCGTGTTCACCAGCGACAACGGATTTTTCTACGGAGAGCACGGGCTCAGCCTCGAGCGCCGCCTACCGTACGAGGAGTCGATCCGGAACCCGCTCCTCATCCGCTACCCACCGCTGGTCCCGCCAGGCACGAGAATCGAGGAGCTGACGCTCTCCGTGGACATCGCACCCACGGTCCTCGAGGCCGCGCGCACACCGATGGGCGATCATATCCAGGGCAGCTCGCTGATGCCCCTGTTCGAAGGCGATTCCGAAGGGTGGCGGGAGTCGATGCTCGTCGAGTTCTACACGTACGAGAACCCGATGCCCTGGCTCATGGACATGGATTACCGCGCGCTCCGGACCGAGCGGTACAAGTACATCCATTGGATGAAACACCCGGAGCTGGACGAGCTATACGACCTCGAGTCGGACCCGTTCGAGATCCACAACCTGGTGGACGATCCTCGAATCGCCGACGTGAGGCAGGAACTGCGTGCCGAGCTCGGGCGCCTGGTCCTCGACGCGATGGGGTTGAGTGCCGAAGACTGACTCCCCCGGCCGGCTTCGCCGCACATCCCTCACCACACGTGTGCTCATCGGGCTCGGCCTGGGGCTGGCCGGCGGGCTCGTCATCTCTTTCGCGGAGGGTGGCTTCCTGCGCTCGGTCCCGGGTTGGGTCGAGCCGGTCGGCACGCTGTGGGTGAACGCCATCCGCATGACCGTGGTGCCCCTGGTCGTGTCGCTGCTGCTGGTCGCGATCGCAGGGGAACGGGAGACCCGCACGGTCGCGGCGGTGGGGGCGCGAACGATCGGGCTGTTCGTCATCATGGTCGCGGCGATCTCTCTGCTCACCGCGCTCGCCGCGCCTCCGTTGCTTACGCTGCTGCATCTGGACCCGGCCACGGCCGAATCGCTCCGCGCGGCTACGGGGGAAACCACGCCCGCAACCGTGGAGCTGCCGCCGTTTCGCGACTGGCTGGTGGACCTCGTGCCTGCCAATCCGTTTCAGGCGGCGGTGGATGCCGCCATGCTGCCCCTGATCGTGTTCACCTCTGCCTTCGCCTTCGCGCTCAGCCGGATCGGCGAGGACGCGCGAAACGTCATCCTGCGTTTCTTCGCGGCCGTCAAGGACTCGATGTTCGTGCTGATCGGCTGGATCCTGGACGTGGCGCCGATCGGGGTGTTCGCGCTCGTCTTGCCCCTCGCGGCGCGGATGGGTGCCGCGGCCGTCGGTGCCTTCGGCTATTTCGTGCTCATCGCATGCGGATTGGTCGTGGTGTCGATCCTGGCGCTGTATGTCTTCACGGCGCTGGCGGGCAGGATCCCGCTGGGGCGCCTGGTGCGCGCGTACGCTCCGGCCCAGGTCGTCGGCTTCAGCACTCGATCCTCGCTCGCGTCCCTGCCCGCGATGCTGGCGGCCACCGAGGTGCTGGCTCTTCCGGCGAAGATCACCGGGCTGGTGCTCCCGGTCGCGGTCTCGATCTTCAAGTTCTCGTCACCGATCGTGCGGGCCACGGGTACCTTCTTCATCGCGCGCCTGTACGGCATCGAGCTGGGTCCGGTAGAGATCGCCGTGATCGCCGCCGCCATCGGGCTGCTGAGCTTCTATTCGCCCGGAATCCCGAGCGGCGGGCTGTTCGTCATGACCCCGGTGTATCTGTCGCTCGGGCTCCCGGTCGAGGGAATCGGCATCCTCATCGCGCTCGACATGATCCCCGACATGTTCATCACCACCGCCAACGTCACCGCCGACATGACGGCTGCCGTGGTGCTGTCGCGGGCCGGTCGCCGACCCTTGTCCGGCCCGCGTCGCCCTTCGCCGGTCTGACCCGGGTTCCAAACGTTCAAGACACCTCCCCCACGGTCGGGCATCGTAGCCTGGCGTGACTCGAACGTGGGCCCGGACATTCCGTGGGGCCTACCCGGATGGAACGGAGGTGCCCGATCATGACACGACGCGTCGCACTGCTTACAGGCTTGCTGCTGGTTGCACCGCTTGCCGTGGCTCACGCGCAGGAAGAGGCAGCGGCCGTGGACAGCCTCGCGCTCGCGCGGCAATACACCGCATGGCTCTACGCCGGTGCTGCCGACAGCCTCATCGCGCACAGCTCCGAGTTGGCGAAATCGGGTTTCTCGACCCCGGAGCGCTGGGCGCAGTACAGCGAGACGATTCTCGAGCGGGGTGGGATCGAGGTCGAGGTCGTCGAGGAAACCTGGAAGCTGCGCAACGGACAATGCCAGTACTGGCGCACTGCCAACTTCAGCGGGATGGAAGAGGCTCTCCTGGTCAGATGGGTTCTGAACGAGGAAGGCGAGATCGCGGCGGTGGGATTGGGACCCGCGAGCCAACCGCCCATGGTGGAGAGCGAAGAGTGCTGACCCCAACCTCTTCTGGCGACCCTCTGTCACAGAAACCCGTTCGCTCCCTCTGTCACCAGAAACCCGTAGGCTCCCGGTGCCGCGCCGAAGCCTACGGGTCCTGCCTCGGCCGTCCGCACCATCTCCCGGGTCTTCTCGATCGCGTCCGGAGCCCGGCTCATCAAGACCCTCCTCACCCGGTCGGCGTCCGCCGCGTTCAACTCCCGGGGTCGTGCGTTTGGCGGCCTCGGTGTACCTCTTCTGGCGCACGAAAATTGCGCCTTGATCGGTGTCATAGACCACGGCAGCTTGCGTGGGTGACTGCGGCTCGTCGGCACTACGAGCCTGCTGAAAATCGTACCGCCGAGCGTCCGGACGACAACTCCGCCCGGGCGCCATGACCCGCGGAGATTCCCGTGGCTACGATAGAGATCGAGACCGAGGCTCCCGGCTACCCGCACGAGTTCGATGTCGATGTCGCGCTCCGAGACGGGACCGTGGTTCGCATACGCCCCATCCGCCCCGCGGACGCCGAGCTCGAGGCGCGCTTCATCAAGCGCGTGAGCCCCGAGAGCTCCTACTTCCGCTTCTTCACGGTCAAGCCTGAGCTCACGGAGGAGGAGCTCTCGTACTTCACGCACGTGGACTACGAGAGCCGCATGGCATTCGTGGCCATCCACGACGATGAGATGATCGCGGTGGGGCGTTATGACCTCATCGAGGACGAGGAGTCCACCGGTGTTAAGGAGGCGGAGTCCGAGACCGCGGGTGAGAGCGACGGAAGCGACGGAGTCGCCGAGGTCGCCTTCCTGGTCGAAGATGCCTACCAGGGACGCGGGATCGGAACGCATTTGCTGCGGCTCCTGTCCGCACATGCGCGCCTGCACGAGGTCACTCGTTTCCGGGCGTTCGTGCTCGCGGAGAACGAGCGAATGCTGCGCGTGTTCCGCGATTCCGGCTACGAGGTACGGCGGGAGCTGGGCGAAGGCGTGTTCGAGTTGGAGATCCCCACGCAATACACCGAGGCGGCCCGCCGCACGGAAGCGGACCACGAGAAATGGGCCATCTCCACCTCGTTGAACGGGCTGTTCCGGCCGGAGTCGGTGGCCGTGATCGGGGCCAGCCGCGATCCCTCCTCGATCGGCGGGCAGCTATTCGCCAACCTGCTTGGCACCGGCTTCGCCGGACCCGTATATCCGGTCAATCCGAGCGCCGGCGTGGTGCGCTCGGTGCGTGCGTATGCCTCCATCGGGGAGGTTCCGGAGCAGGTCGATCTGGCCTTCATCGTGACCCCGGCCAAGTACGTGATCGGCGTGGTCAAGGAATGCGCCGAAGCGGGTGTGAAGGCCGTCGTGGTGATCTCCGCGGGGTTTGCCGAGACGGGCGAGGGGGGGCGGGCCAGAGAGCGTGAACTGGTCGAGACCGTGCGTGCCGCCGGCATGCGCATGGTGGGTCCGAACTGCATGGGTCTCGTGAACACCGACCCGGAGGTGCGTCTCAACGGCCAATTCGGTCCGATCTTCCCGATCGACGGCAACGTGGCCATGTCGAGCCAGAGCGGCGCCCTCGGCCTGGCCATCATCCAGCAGGCCGCCGAGCTGGGGATCGGCATCTCGTCCTTCGTGTCGGTCGGCAACAAGGGCGATGTGGGCGGGAACGACCTCCTCCTTTTCTGGGAGGACGATCCGGCGACCGACGTGATCCTCCTGTATCTGGAGTCGTTTGGGAACCCGCGCCGCTTCGCTCGGCTGGCGCGCCGCGTGGGGCGAAAGAAGCCCATCATCGCGGTCAAATCGGGACGATCCGCCGCCGGGGCCCGGGCGGCCGCCAGTCACACGGGGTCGATGGCGAACGTGGAAGTGGCGGTCGAAGCGCTGTTCCAGGACGCGGGCGTGATCCGTGCCGAGTCGCTTCCCGACATGTTCGATCTGGCGACCCTCATGGCGCATCAGCCGGTCCCGGCCGGACGACGCGTCGCGGTGCTCACCAACGCCGGCGGCCTCGGGATCCTGTGCGCGGACGCGCTCTCGGCGCACGGGCTCGAGATTCCCGAGTTTTCGGAGGAGCTCCAGACGGAATTGCAGCAATGGCTGCCGGCCGCCGCGTCGACGACCAATCCCGCGGACATGATCGCTTCGGCCAAGCCGGATGCGTACTCGGCGTGTCTGCGCGCGCTCCTGGATAGCGACGAGGTCGACTCGGTCATCGTGATCTACATCTCGACCGTGATCGGGAGCGGGGAGTACGTCGCCGACGCCGTGCGGAGCGTGGCGGAGACCAACGGCGAGGACAAGACGCTCCTGGGCGTGATCATGCAGTCCGGCGGGTTACCCCGCGGACAGGGGTCCAGCCAGGGCGGGATCCCCATGTACCCCTATCCGGAGCCCGCCGCGCGCGCCCTCGCCGCCGCCGTGAAGTACGGGGAGTGGCGCGATCGCCCCGAGGGCGAGCACGTGAGCTTCGACGACGTGGAATCCGCCAACGCGCACGCGGCGGTCGACGCCGCGCTGGAGGCGCTCGGTCCGGACGGGGGTTGGCTGGAGCCCGATGCGGTCAACGAGGTTCTGGAAGCCTTCGGTCTCACGACCGTCAAAGGTGGGATCGCCCGCTCACCCGACGAAGCCGCCGCCATCGCGGAAAAACTCGGCGGGTCCGTGGTGCTCAAGGTCCTCGCACCCTCGGTGGTGCACAAATCCGATGTGGATGGTGTGGCGCTCGACGTACGCGGCGCCCGGGATGTCCGCCAGGCCTACCGAGCGGTCACGGCGATCGCTCCAGACGCGGAAGGCGCGCTGATCCAGCAATTCATCGAAGGTGGCCACGAAGTCATCATCGGGATGACGGAGGACCCGGTCTTCGGGCCGTTGATCGTGTTCGGGATCGGCGGGATCTACGTGGAGCTGATGCGGGATGTCGCGTTCCGCATCCACCCGGTCTCGGACCGCGATGCCGCGGCGATGATCGGCGAGGTACGCGGTGCGAGATTGCTGGAGGGCTATCGGGGCAGCCCGCGCGGCGACATTGAGGCGGTGCGGGAGGCCATCCTTCGAGTGTCGGCCCTGGTGGAGCACCTTCCGGAGATCGCGGAGATGGACCTGAATCCGGTCATCGTCCGCGAGCCGGGCGACGGAATCTGCGTCGTCGACGCCCGAATCAGGGTGCGGAAGGTGCCTGCCACGTGGCTACCGAGCCGCAAGGACATCCCGGGCGTGATGCGTCAGCCCTAAATCACACGCGCGACGCACCCACCACCATTCGACGAGCCAGGATCC
The DNA here is from genome assembly GCA_039589195.1 of Gemmatimonadota bacterium. Classification (GTDB taxonomy): domain Bacteria; phylum Gemmatimonadota; class Gemmatimonadetes; order Palauibacterales; family Palauibacteraceae; genus JBDHAC01. The sequence continues at coordinate 37,483 of JBDHHV010000013.1, forward strand.
GGCGCCCGGGTGAGGTGGACGAGGCTTGCGTCGCTCCAAGTAGGCGGGATGTTTTGACCCGAAAAGTTTCAGCTGAAATTCGTGTCCCATCCTCGAGCTTCGGAGAGCTTCGTCTCGTCGGCGAGCTTCGTCACGGCGAGCGCCGCGTATCCCATCGCGTCCCTCTCTCTCGGGTCGGGAACAGATTCCTGAGAAACAAGATGCGGGGCGCTATCAACCAGCTCTGAAGGCGCCGAGCCTAGCTGGGGGGCTGGCGAGAGGGTTGAAAGCCGTCCTGACCCCCGCCCGGAGTGACCTACGTGAACTGCGTTCTCGTGACACACACTTGGCCCCGGGGTTGCCGGACTGCCTCCCAGGCGTCGCGCGCGGACCGGAAGTCGCGGCTCGCGCGGACCGGATGGCACGGTGCGCCGGGTGCCTACACCAACCCGTGCTCCTCCTTGAAGACCGGCCACTGTTTCTTGAGCTCGAGGAAGCTCTCGAAGTCCTCGCAGCGCAGGAACGGGTTGATGGTCTTCTCCAGCGCGATGGTGGAGGAGGGGCGGCAGCCGTAGTCGTGTCCGGGCCAGATGGTAGTGTCGTCGGGGAGCTCCTCAAGAACTCGCTGCAGGCTTCGATACTCCGTCCGGGCCGCCTTCTCGGTTCCTGTGCCCCCGATCTTGCCCACGAACAGGAGATCTCCGGTGATGGCCACGCGGTGCTCCGCCACGTGGATGAGCACGTGGTCGTCCGCGTGCCCGGGCACGTGGAGGATCCGCAGCTCGAGCGAGCCGAGCTCGAGGACCTGCCCATCCGTCAGGGTGATATCGGGTGCCGCCTGGGCGCTCTCGTGCGCCGCGACTGGAGCCCCCGTCAGCTTCACCGCACGGTCGTTCCCGTTGGTGTGATCCTGGTGGCCGTGTGTGTTGAGGATCAGCTCGACCTCGAGCCCCTGCGCGGTGGCGCGTTCGACGAGGGAAACGGGGTCGTAAGCGGGATCGATGAGGGCGGCGACTCCAGCCGCGCGATCACCGAGCAGGTAGCCGAAGTTTCGATCTCCACCCGTCCGAATCTGCTCGAAGATGAAGTCCATGGTAAGAAGCGTACGCTTCCCGCGGCGCGACCGGAAGGCCAGAAGCGAGCGGGCACGTCAGTGGCTCGAGTGCGAATCCATGAGCCGAGTTCATGGCGGCCTCGCAGATCGTCGGCGAGAGGACCGCGACGCCCCTCGCACTCGTCGCCGGTCGCGCGGTCCTCCCAGCCGTGTCTGCTACGCGCCACTCCTCCCGCAGGCGCCGGTCGCAGGTGAGTATCCAGCGGCCCTCCTGCCACGCCCGGCGGACCAGATCGGCATCGGCGATGTCGGCGTCGTACGCCGTGTCGAAGCCGAGAGCCCGAAGCCAGCGTGCCAGGCGACCCAGCATCGCATCGCAATAGAAGCGCGGCTCCGCCTCCGGGCTCGAGATGCGCTCCTCCACCTCCCGCCCCACGCGCGCACCGCACGCGCACGTGATCGTGCGTCCGAATTGGAACAGCGTGACGTCGTAGTGACGACCGCAGCGAGTACAGGAAACGGCCATGGGGGAGACGTTGAAGCCGGCGGCTCCGGCGCGCCAGCCAACGCCGCCACAACGAGAGGATCGAGGGCAGTGTCTCCGAACCACCTGGATGGTACTTTAGTACCTATGTTCCCACCTCCAGCGCTGCCGTGGAGGGACGGATCAGGACGATCGATGCGGGAGACAGCTGACAACGACGCGCATCGCACAGACACGGTGTTGGTCGGCGTCGAGAATCCGGTTCAGCGAGCCGGGCTCCTCGCCACCCTCGCTGGGACCGAAGGGATTCGGCCCGTAGGGCACGCTGACACCATAGACGAGGTGCGGGAGAAGGTCGCGGAGCTTTCTCCGAACGTGCTCCTGTTGGATGTTGCCTTCCGGCGGTCGGACGAGTCCTTGATCCCGGAGCTCGCCGAGGCGCACCCAGGAACCCGTACCCTCGTGCTCGTCGATCACTCCGATGATCAGTGCGCGCTCCGGTATTTCCTCGCCGAGAAGGGGAGGGTCACCCTCTCGCCCGAGGCCGTCCAGATCCTGGACGATTGCTGTCTCGTATCGCTCCACGCGTCTGCCTATGGTTGCGTCTCGAGCGACTCCGAGCCCGACAGGATCGTGAAGGCGATCCGTGTCGTGGCATCGGGCAGGGTCGCGGCCGCCCCATGGCTGGGCTACCTGGAGCGCGCGCCGCGCGAAGGACGCAGAGGCAGGCGGAAAGAGCGACAGCCCGTGACCGCGCGCGAGCTGGAGGTGATCTCGCTTGTCGCCGAGGGGCACTCCAACCAGGAAGTGGCCAGACGGCTCGGCATCCGAGAGCAAACCGTCAAGAATCACCTGACGAGAATCGCCAGGAAGCTGGGAGTGAAGAGCCGCCTCCAGCTCGGTGTGGAGGCCGTGAACCGGAACCTGGCCGTGCGCCGCCGGCCCGAACCCGCGGCCGCCGTGCGGGAGCCCCCGAATCGGGACCCCGGGTAGAGACGCCGGTCAACGGAGGCGGAGCCCGTATCAGAACGGGTTCGTCGCGAACACCGAGAACTCAGGAATAAAGCCGCGGTCATCGATCTTGAGCGCACCCACGATCGCATGGGCGATCTCCGCCGGCCGCAGCTTCTTGGGAGAATCATCCCGCGTGTACCCCGCCTTGGAAGCGAACTCGGTAACGACCTCGCTGGGGTTCACCAGCATGACGCGAACGTCGTGACGACGTAGCTCATCCCGCCAACACTCCGTCATGCCTCTGAGCGCGAACTTGGATGAGCTGTAGGCGGTGCTACCGCGTCCTCCTTTGAGGCCCGACGTGGAGGAGATGTTGATGAGCTCGCCGCCACCCTGCTCGATGAACTGACGCGCCGCCTCCCTCGCCATCAGGAACGCACCGAATACGTTCGTGCGATAGACGCCCTCCAGCTCCTCGAGCTCCATGTCGACGAGCGGCTTGAAGATTCCGAAGCCCGCGTTGTTGACGAGGATGTCGAGGCGGCCGTGCTTCTCCACGACCGTGGCAACGGTCTGCACCGCGTCGGTCTCACTGCCCACGTCGCCGACGATGTGGTCCACCCCCAACTCGCGGGCGGCATCGCGCAGGACGTCGGCCCGGCGGCCCGTGATCGTGACCTCGGCCCCCTCTGCCTTCAACGCCTCCGCGATGGCCAAGCCGATACCCTCGCTCCCACCCGTTACCAAAGCGACCGCACCTTTCAGGTCCATTATGCACTTCTCCGTGGTTCTCATTATTCGCATCGAGGCGGCCGTTCACCGCCCAGGATTCGTCCGACGGGCTCAGCGAACAAGGGCGTGGGCACGCGCGATCGGATACGTACCGCCGTCCTCGGTGTATTCGGCGAGGAAGCCCCAGGCTGCGAAACCATCGTCTGAGCGCGGCTCGAGCAGGGAGAAGATCAGCCTGCCGAGAGGCTGATCTGCCGGCACCCATCGGGTGCCCTCCGAAAAGGGCACCTCGTGTGGCTCGTAGTGTCCGAACAGCGTCTGCTCGTTGTGGCCCTGGAACACGCGCTCGGCGGTGGTCACCGAGTCGATCTGAAAGACCTCGCCTACGATGGTCGGTGAACTCGCAGGTCTCGACTCCATGCGGACGCCGTGGGCCTGCAACCGGACGATTACCTCGTCCAGCTCGGGTGGGATCAGATAACCGGCCGGGACCATCTCCCACTCGCTGGGCGCGAACGTCCCGTACTCGTTCATGGTCTCAGTTCGCCGGCCATCGCGCCTCTCGAGCAGCGGTCTTCCCGTGAGCGGGTGGCGCTTTTCCTCCACCTCGCCCATCAGGATGTGTACGGGCTCGTCCGAACGGGCGCGGGTCACGCGCAGCGCCAGCGAGTCACCGACGAGTGAACGGGAGTCTTCCGCGGCGGTGATGGCTCGGATCTCCTCCCCGTGCTCGTGGACGTAGTCCAGGGTCTCCTCGACGAAATAAAGCGTAGCCAGCACGCGCTCCTCGAAGGTCGCATACGAGTACGCCTCGCTCAGGAGCGCGAAGCGATTGCGGAGCCCGATGTAGTTGCTGTTGAAACGGGGGCGATGATCGAACGTGTACCATCCCCGCTCCTCCGCTCCCGGCGGGGCGAACGCGTTGCCGTAGTAGTAGTACTCCCAACCGTGCTTCTCCCGGACCGCGTCCGTCAGGTCAGGCAGGAGCTGCTCCCGCAACAACCGGTCGATGGCGACGGGGGTGTTGGGGTGCAGGGGTGGGGCGTACGTGATGTGGTACGCGTGACGGGTCCCGTTCGTGGTATGCAGGTCGAGGGCCACGTGCGGGTCGTATTCCGTGAAAAGCCTGGCCAACGATCGCGCTTCGGGCGAGTCCAGCTTCATGTGGTCGCGGTTCAGGTCGTAGCCCTGCGCGTTGGGCCGCTGCCCCATGCCCCCGATCGGCCCGTTCTGGCGACCGCGGTTCGTGAGCGCCACACGCTCGTTTCCGTCCGCGTTGTAGATCGGGGCAATGAGCAACACGAGCGATTCGAACCACTCGCGATGCCGGCCTTCCACGAGATCCCGGAGAAGGATCTGCAGGGCCTCTTTCCCGCACACCTCCCCCGCGTGGATGTTGCCCTGCAGATAGACGACCGTCTTCCCCGAGGCGCGGACGGTCTCGGGGTCGGGATCCGGCAGATCCCCGACCACGATGAGTGGCAAAGCCCGGCCCTCGAACGAGTAGCCGAAGGACGTGAGGTGGAGCCTCGAGTCCGCCGCCGCGGCCCGCTCCATGAAGGCGACGACGTCCGCGTACGAACTCGTTTCGCGAAAGTCGGTCCGCTCGGCGCGGGTCGAGAGATCGCCACGGGAGGACGGCGCCTCTGAACAGGCCGGCGCACCCAGAACAAGCCAGACAGCCGAAACGATCGCCGCAGCGCGGCGACCGACGTCCTTCGCTGTCGGCGCGTGAAAGCGCATGATCCTCATGGCCGAAGCGCTCCTTCAGCAGCCTGCTGGACCGCTTGTTTCCCCCGCTCGTCGTCCGAGCCCGTTCGCCGGCCTCTCGGTCGACCGGCTACTCGAGCCCGGAGGTCAGGATACTACGCTCGCCTCGGGGATCTCTGAAGGGCCGTGCGAATCGGCCAGGCTTGCCAGCCGCGCCGTTCAGGCCGATCTTTTTCGGCCATGTCCTGCCACATCCTGCTCCTTGTCGCGTGCCTCACAGCCGCTCAACCGCCCTACGACGCCGCTCCGCGCGGGAGTACGCGAGCGGCCGTGACCGTTACTACCTCGAAGCAGGAGCCGCAGCCGCTCAGCGGGCTGGAAGTATATCGGGCTCAATACTGCGGTGTCTGCCATACCCTTGAAGCGGCCGAGACGAAGGGGCCGTTCGGGCCGACGCACAACGGGATGGCTTCGACGGCCGCCCGGCGCCTGGAGGATCCGGACTACACGGGGGAAGCATCCACCGCCGGGGAATACATCCGCGAGAGCATCATCGACCCGACGGCCTATCTGGTCCCGGGCTATGCTCTCAGCCGATACCGCATGGGTGCCTATACGATGCTGAGCGAAGCGGAGCTCGACGCGCTCGTGGAGTTTCTGCTCGAGCAAGCTGACGGGGAGCAGCCCCCGCAGGGGCTAGCGGGGCTGGCGGGACCTAGCAGGGGCCAGCGGGGTGAGCCGAGCTGGCAATGACCGACTGAAACGGTATCCACCACGCCAAAGGAGAGCAGGATGAGAAAGGCGCCGATCATCGGTGTAGCGTTGGGACTGCTGGGCTTGCCGGCGTTTCTCCCCACGGAAGCGGCCCCGGCATTGGCGCAGGAGACGCCGACGACCGTGCTGAGCGACCTGAGTGGGCCACAGGGCGTGCTCGTGGCCGACGACGGGAGCGTATGGGTCATCGAGACTGGCACGGGGGGTGACCAGGAGCTCACGATGCCCGGACTGGAGACGGGCGAGCCTTTGACGTCCACGTTCGGGCACAGCGCGCGGATCATCCGGGTCAGTCCCGACGGCACTCACGAGGTGGTGGCCAACCTTCCGTCGGTGGCGAACGGGCCACTGGACAGCTTCGGGGGGGCCCGGGTGGCTCTCCTCGACGGAAACGTGTACGCGACCAGCGGCTGGTGGGGCCAGTCGTATGTGGACTACGGGGTCGACCGCTGGCCCTTCGTGGACGCGGTCGTACGGGTCGAGGACGGCGAGCTCCACGAGGTGGTCGACGTCTGGGCGATCGAGCAGGAGCGGAACCCGGACGGCGGGCTCCTGGAGTCCAATCCGTACGGACTGGCGGCCGGCCCGAACGGAAACCTGTGGATGACGGATGCGGCGGGGAACTACCTGGCGAAGGTGGATCCGGCCTCCGGTCAAATGGACGTCGTCACCGTGTTCGACGTGCTCCCCAGCCCCGTCCCCAACCCCGCCCACGACAACGCCCTCGTGTCCGACCCGGTGCCGACCGGTGTCGCGTTCGATGCGGACGGCAACGTCTACGTGTCGCTGTTGCCCGGCTTCCCGTTCCTCCCGGGATCGGGGAAGGTCGTGCGTGTGGGTCCGGACGGTTCGGTCAGCGATTACGCCACGGACCTCACCATGCTCACCGACATTCGGTTGGGACCCGATGGGCACCTGTACGCGGTCTCCTTCGGAGAGTTCAACGAGCAGGGGCCGGTTCCCGACTCGGGCGCGCTTATCCGGATCGCCGAGGGGACGGGATCGGAGACGGTCGTGAGCGGCCTCTCGCAACCCACATCGGTCGGCTTCAACGAAGCCGGCGACGCCTACGTGACGACAAACGGCATGTGGGAGCCGGGAACGGGGAAGCTGCTGATGTACCGGGGAGTAGCCTCCCCGGGTGGCCACTGATCCGGTAGAGGACTCGGCCACTGACCCGGTCGATCATCCACTTCGGGGCGGCGTTGCGCTACCCCGGCTGCTCGAGAATCGGGCTCGGCACCGGACGACTTCCGGCGCCGAGCCTGGCGTGGCGCCTCGTACTGGCCCTGGCTGCTACGGCTTCGATCCCGCCTCGCCTCGCTGCGCAGACCCCCGACCCGGAGCGCCCCGCGCACCAGCTGGACGAGCTCGTGGTCGTCGCTCACCGTACCGAGCTGAGCGCCCGCGAATCGGCCGCGGCCACGACGGTCCTGAACCGCGCGGCGATCGAGCGGCTGGCGGCGCGCAACCTGCCCGATATCCTTCGCCACGTGCCGGGGCTGATTCTCGTGGACCAGGATGGATCCGGAGAGCGATCGATGGCGATCGCGCGGGGCTTCTTCGGTGGGGGAGAGACCGAGTACGTGCTGGTCTCCGTCGATGGGATCCCGATCAACGACCTGCGCTCCGGTGGCGTGGATTGGACCCAGATCCCGGTTTCCTCGATCGAACGGATCGAAGTGCTCCGGGGAGCGGGCTCGACCGCTTACGGTGACGCGGCGATCGGCGCCGTAATCAACATCGTGACGAGAAGACCCACGACCGCGACGTACTCCGGTCGCGCCGCCGCCGGCGCGTGGGAGGATGTCGAGCTCTCCGTACGGACCGAGACTCCGGTCGGGACGTCCACGGTGGCCGTCGATGCCTCCTTCGACAGGAGCGCCGGCTACCGAGACCACTCCACGAGCACCGCTTACCGCGGCTCCGCTAGCTACCGCCACACATGGGACCGGACGGCGGGACACTTCGACGTCACCGTGCAGCGGGTCGAGTCCGAGGACCCCGGCCCGCTCGCCGCGGCGGTGGCCGAGGACGATCCGCGACACAGCGATCAGCTCTTCGGGCGCGACGAGCGCACGCGCCGGCTGGCCCGCATCGGCCTCGGCGCGAAGCGGGAGCTGACCGAGGGTGAGCGGCTGAGTGCCGATGTGCGCCTCCAGATGCTCGGCATCGATGACACCCGGACGCTCCTGCTCGCGCCCGGATTCGGCGACACTCAGGCGCACGACGAGGACGAGATCGGTCTCTGGACCCGCTTCGAGTACGACCGCCGGACCGACGTTTCGTCGCTGGTCGGCGGCATCGAGCTGGAGCATGGCGCGTACGACAGCCGCTACTCGACGCCCGACGACACGGGAGCGTCCCTCAGCGAGGGGGGCGGGAGCCGCACCAAGATCGGCGTCTACGGCGAGGCGAGCCGGCTGATCGCGAATCGCCTGCGCGTCTTCGCCGGACTCCGATATGACGGGATCTCGGTAGATCGCGAGTCGGGGGCGAGTGCCTGGTTCGACCAGTGGTCGCCGCGAATCGGAGTGAACCTCGCGTACAACGACGACCCCTCGGCATCCGGCAATCTGTACGCGGTGTGGACGCGCTCGTTCAAGGCGCCGACGCTGGCGCAGCTGTACGATGAGCGCCTGCTTCCGACGGGCCGGCCCGACGAGTTCATCACGATCTCCAACCCCGAGCTCCTCCCTCAGCGGGCGACCGGCTTCGAGGTCGGGGTCCTCCAGAAGTTCCCCCTGAAGAGCGATTGGATCCAGGGCGAGGTGTCCGCTTCGCTGTACCGACTCGATCTGGACGACGAGATCGACTTCGATCTTCGAACGTTCAGGTTCGGCAACATCCTGGAGAGCCGACACGATGGCCTGGAGGTCGCGATCGCGGCGCATTTCGCGCCGGGGCTGAGCCTGACCCACTCATCCACATGGATGGATGTCTCCTTCCGGGGCGGGGATGAGGGAATCGGCTCAAGAACCTTCCTGCCGCCGCAATGACGAACACCGCGCTGTTTCGGGTCGGCCGGAGCGGGCAGGCGAGCGTGTCGCACCACTACGCGGGGAGCGTCTACCTCGACGACTCGAATGCGGTCGAATTGCCGGGCGGCAGCACGTTCGATGCGGCCGTGCAGTGGAACTTCGGTCGCGTTGGGGTCCAGCTCGCCGGGATGAACCTCGCGGACGCGAACATCAGCCGCGTGGGCTTCCTGCTGTTCGACCCGGTGACATCCGGGCAGGCTCAGTACGTGTATCCGTCGGCGGGGCGTTACCTGCGGGCGACCGTCTCAATAGGCCCTTGAGTCGCCGCCCTCGATCCTGAAGCCCCCGCCGAAGCATCTGGTCAGATCCTCGTCGGTGTCGCGGTCCGCGCGCGCGATCTCGGGATCACAGCGGGGCGCGACGGCGGGATCCGTCACCCCGGCGTCGTCACATGCGAGCAGCGCCATGGCCAGCAGCGGAAGGGCCAGGCGCGGGGTGGTTTTCAATTTGCCTCTCTCCTCGCCGGGTACTCGGCGTGGTGGAGTTGTATACCCCCGATCGGACGAGAGGGTCGGGCGAGCCGTCCGCCAGGTCGGTCGGGAGCGTGCATTCGCGCCTCTTTTACGCCCGCGCAGAGTCGCTATACTGCATGCGCGCACGGCTCGGCGAGGTCGTCGGGTCGTAGTGCGTGGGACGCTCCCGTCCCGTTCGTTACGGTCTCCTACCTTGAGACATCGGACCAACAGACATCGGGGTGATGCGATGACAGACAAGACCGCTGATCTGGCCAGTCCCGGCATCAGCACATACGAGGAAGTCGAGAAGATCTTGCCGACGGACTACGAGCCCCTGCTTTCGCCGATGGAGCGGATGAAGGGCGTGTTCGCCGTCAAGCAATACATCGAGGAGAACCTCTGCAAAGAGCTCAACCTCCAGATGGTGCAGGTCCCGCTGATCGTGGATCGCGACAGCGG
>JBDHHV010000014.1:0-43329 GCA_039589195.1 Gemmatimonadota bacterium
AGCCCCAGGGGTACCCGCCCGAAGGGTGGGTCGGGAGACGGGGCTGTCCCGCCGCAACCGTCCTACTTGTGGGACCGCGCCAGGCTTGATGATCGGCGCAGGGGGGTCGCGCGGTTGATCCATCGTCTCTCCTCCTCGCCGTAGCTTTGGCTACGACTCGTCCTCGTTCCTTGCCTGAACCGCGCGAGAGGGGCACCCGCCGTAGGTGGGTCCGCGCGCGACCCACCAGGGCTCTTCCGCAGCCTCCTAGGGCACGATCCACGTGCCGGCGGTGCCCTGAATCGCCTGCGGCGCGTCCTCCAGCGCCGCGATGATGGATCGTTCCCCTCCCTCTTCCACGAATCGGACGGCGGCCGTCACCTTCGGCCGCATCGACCCGATCCCCAGCTCGTCGCCGGTGAGGAGCTCCCTCGCCTCGGCTACCCGGAGCCGCTCGAGCCGTCGCGCCCGGGGAGTGCCGTAGCCCGTGTAGACACCATCCACGTTGGTCAGAATGAGAAGCAGGGACGCGCGAATCTCGCGAGCCAGGATGTAGGCGGCCAGATCCTTGTCGATCACGACATCCAGCCCCTCGAACCCTCGAGCGTCACGGTAGACGGGAGTCCCGCCTCCCCCGACTGCGATGACGACATGCCCCTGTTCTACCAGCTCGCAGATCATCGGCGCCTCGACGATCCGCAGGGGCTTGGGGCTGGCGACCCGCCGGCGCAAGCGTCCGGTATCATCCGAATCCACCCTGATTCCCTCTTCGCGGAGTGCCTCCGCGATCTCGGGACTCACTTCGCGTCCGATGAACTTGCGTGGCTTACGGCCCTCGGGGTCCTTCGTGTCGACCAACACCTGTGTGATCACCGTGACGACTCGGCGGTCGGCTCCCGCTCGCTCGAGCGCGTTCTGCAGGGACTGCTGCATCATGTAGCCGATCCAGCCAGCCGTCGAAGCGACCAGCACGCCCAGGGGCAGCTCCGAGACCTGATCTCGCGCGCTCTCGTTGCGCAGCAGCGCGTCGCCTACTTGCGGCCCATTCCCGTGCACGACGGCCACGTTCCACCCCTTGCACACGAACTCCACGATCGGCTCGAGGCTCTCGCGCGTGTGACGAAACTGATTCGTGATCGTGGCGGACTCGCCGGCCGGTGAAAGAGCGTTGCCACCGACGGCGATCACGGCCGTGGGGCTCCCGGAGCGCGTCATCGGCCCGTGCCGCTCAGCTCGGCCCGAGTGGTGGCAGAACCACGCCCTGCTCGCCCAGGTATGCCCCGACCTCGGCCCCGATCTCGCGCAATCGCTCATCCGAGTCCGCTTCGATCCGGGCGACGATCACCGGTTGCGTGTTGCTCGCGCGGATCAGCGCCCAACCCCCGTCGAACAGCACGCGGGCCCCGTCGATATCGATCACTTCGTGCGTGGCCTTGTAGTGGCGAACGGCCTCGGCCACGACCTCGAATTTTCGATCTTCCGCGCAGTCGAGCCGCAGTTCGGGCGTGGATGGATAGGATGGGATCTCACCGGCGAGCTCCGAGAACGAGCGGCCGCTTCGCGCCAGCAAACCGGCCAGACGGGCCGCCGCGTAGATCGCATCGTCTATACCGAAATATCTATCTCCAAAGCATATATGGCCACTCATCTCACCCGCTATGGGAGCATCTGTCACGCGCATGCGCTCTTTGATCAGCGAGTGACCCGTCTTCCACATGACGGGGACACCGCCGTCCCTTTCGATCACCTGCGGGAGAGCCTGCGAGCACTTCACGTCGAATATCACTTCAGACCCGGGGTTTTCCTGCAACACCTCCCGCGCGAACAAGAGCAGGAGGTGATCTCCGCGTACGATCTTCCCCTCCTCCGTCACGGCACCGATCCTGTCCGCGTCCCCATCCAGCCCGACGCCGAAGGCCGCCCCCGTGGACCGGACGCGCTCGATGAGGTCGACGACGTTCTCATCCACCGTAGGGTCGGGGTGGTGGTTCGGGAACGTGCCGTCCGATTCGCAGTACAGGGGGTCGACCTCGACCCCCGCAGCCCGCAGCGCCCGGGTAGCCACGACGCTCCCCGCTCCGTTCCCGCAGTCCAGCACCATCCGGATCGATGGCTGGACCGCCCCGCGCGCGGCGATCGCATCCACGTACCGGTCCAGGATCTCGATGCGCTCGGTGTCGCCATGGCCGCCCGCATAATCGCCCGCCTGAACCCGTCGGCGCAGGGCCTGGATCTGCTCGCCATAGATGGGGCGATTGTCGCGCACCATCTTGATGCCGTTGTACTCCGGGGGGTTGTGCGAGCCCGTGATCTGAATCCCGGCATCCGCCCCGAGCTCGATGCCCCCGAAGTAGAGGGCGGGTGTCGGGACGGTCCCCAGGTAGAGCACATCGACGCCTGCCCGATTCAAGCCGCGACACACCACCTCCCCCAGTCCGGGAGAGCTGGGTCGGTTGTCGTGTCCGACCACTACTCGAGGCGCGTCGCGGTCCGCCAGGTCGCTGCCGAACGCGAGCGCGACCGCCTCTGCGACCTCATGGGTGAGATCATCCCCTACGATCCCGCGAATGTCGTATTCCCGGAAGATGCCGCTGTGTATTTCCATACCGTCTCTCTGAGATGACGCCGCAAAGGAGAGGCGGCGGCGCTGTCAGGGGTTCGTGGACTCGACCTGGTCGGACGCGGACACGTTCGGCAGGAGGGAGCCGGCCGGCCCCGCCGCGCTCTCGATCGGGTGGACGACGATCGCCGGCGGCGTCATGTCCATGGCCGCCCGTCGCATCCCGCTCAGAGCCGTCTCGGGGAACAGACCGAATAGCAACAGACCGATCGCGCAAGCCGCGGTCGCGAGGCGGAAGCCAACGCCGGGACCCGGGATCTCCTCGGCCTCCGACGGGATCGTTTCAAAATACATCTTCCACACGACCCGCAGGTAGTAGTAGTACGCGACCAGGCTGGTGAGTACGAGCGTGACCGCGAGCGCCGTTTGCCCCACATCTACCGCCGCTCGAAGCAGGAACAGCTTTCCGACGAAACCGGCCGTCGGTGGAAAGCCGGCGAGCGACAGCAGGAACACCACGAGCGCCGCGCCCACCCACGGCCTCCGCCAACCGAGCCCCCGAAAGTCCGCCAGGGCGGATCTTTGGTCGCCGCGTCCCGCCACATGATAGATGATCGCGAACGCCCCCACCGTCATTAGCGTATACGCCGCGAGATAGAACAGGGCTGCAGCGCGCCCGGACTCGGAGCTCGCCATCACTCCGACGAGCAGGTAACCGGCGTGGGCCACAGAGGAGTACGCCAGCATCCGCTTCACATCGTCCTGAGCCAACGCGATCAGGTTGGGGACGATCATCGTCAAGAACGCCAGCCACCACACGGCCGTCTGCCAGATCGGGGCAGCCGCCGCCAGGTCGACCGTGAGCAGCCGCAACAGCGCCACGAACGCGGCCGCCTTGACCCCGGTGGCCATATAGCCGGTTACCGGAGTCGGGGCACCCTGATACGCGTCGGGCGTCCACATGTGGAACGGCACCGCCGCAATCTTGAAACCAAACCCCACGAGCAGAAGGCCGATCCCGGCCGTCAGGATCAGATCACCGCTCGCACTGGCCTCCGCGATCTGTCCGGCGACCGAGGCGAGGTGCGTGCTTCCGGCCGCACCATACACGAGCGCGATCCCGAACAGGAGAAAAGCGCTGGCGAAGGCTCCGACGATGAAGTACTTGAGTGCCGCTTCGGAGGAGCGGGGATCGTGCCGCGCGAAGCCCGTCAGGACGTATACCGAGATCGACATCAGCTCGAGACCCATGAACAGCACGATCAGGTCACGCGCGGCGACGAGGATCATCATCCCCACCGAGGCGAGGAGTAGCAGCCCGTAGAACTCACCGATCCTGAGCCCTTCGCGCACCAGATACTCGCCGGCGTACACGGTCGTCAGCAGGGTCGCGGTCAACACGATGAAGTTGGCTGTCACCCGGTACGCATCCACCGATACCAGGCCCCCGTCTCCGACGGCGGCCGCGCCGAGAAGCCAGGCGTTGCCCACGAACGCCAGGACCAGCCCGAGCAGTGTTGCGTGGCCCACCCATGCGCCGCTCTGACCTCTGCCAGGCCCACGGCGGAACACGTCGACCAGGATGATGATCATGGCCGTGAGCGCCAGGATCACCTCCGGCAGGAGAGCGATCAGATAATCGCCATGCGAGGAGAAATCGAGCGAGGTCACCTCACTCCCCTTCCCGGCCCGGGCGCACCGCGTCCCGGCCCGAAGACGAGCGCCGTCCCGGTGATTTGGCAGGCCGGTTCTCCTCGATACGCGCCACCTCCGACGGGACGACGGGGAAGCGCACCAGCGATACGTCGGTGCGCGCCGGTGCTCCGCCGGCCGTGGCGGCTACCCGGCCTCGCGTCTCGACCCGCTCCAGGAGCGCCTCGACCGAGGCGCTCGTCCGATCCAGGAACGGACCCGGCAGGACACCGATGAGCACGATCAACACCAGGATGGGGGCGAGTATGGCGCGCTCGCGCCCCGAAAGATCGGTGAGCTCCTTGTTCTCGTCCCGATCCAGCGGGTTGAAGAGGACCCGCTGGACCATCGGGAGCATGTAGCAGGCGGCGAAGATCACGCCGGTTGTGGCGACCGCGACGAGCACCGGGTGCGTACGGAACGTGCCGACCAGGATCAGGAACTCTCCCACGAATCCGTTCGTGCCGGGCAGGCCGATCGAACTCAACGCCACCACGACGAGGGCGAATGCGAAGAACGGCATGCGGCGCGCGATCCCGCCGAATTCGGAGATGAGCCGGGTGTGCCGTCGCTCGTAGAGCATGCCGACGAGCAGGAACAGGGCACCCGTCGAGATCCCGTGGTTCACCATCTGCAGGATGCCGCCCTCCAGCCCCTGCACGGTGAAGCCGAACACGCCGATCACCACGAAGCCCAGGTGGGCGACGGACGTGTACGCGATCAGCTTCTTCGCGTCGGGCTGCACCGCGGCGACCCAGGCCGCGTACAGAATGCCCACGAGCCCGAGCGTCAACAGCGTCCTGAGCACCGTCGGGTGGGTCGCGGCGAGCGGGAACAGGGGCACGCCGAACCTCAGGAAACCGTACACGCCCATCTTCAGGAGCACGCCGGCCAGGATCACGGACCCCGCAGTGGGGGCCTCGACGTGTGCGTCGGGGAGCCAGGTGTGTAACGGGAAGATCGGCACCTTGACGGCGAACGCGAGTCCGAACGCGCCGAACAACCACAGTTGCGCGGTCCCGGGAATCTCCAGGCGCAGCAGGTCTTCGTATCCGAAGCTGGGGGCGCCGTACGCCAGCGTGTGCATGTGCACGAGGGCCACGATCGCGACAAGCATGAGAAGCGAGCCGGCGGCCGTGTACAGGAAGAACTTGACCGCTGAGTAGATCCGCCGCTCACCGCCCCAGATCCCGATCAGGAAGTACATCGGGATCAGCATCAGCTCCCAGAAGACGAAGAACAAGAACAGATCGAGCGCCACGAACGTCCCGATCATGCCGGTCATCAGGACCAGCATCATCCCGTAGAACGCACGCTCACGCTTGCGGATGTAGGTGAAGGATCCCGCTACGGAGAGGGGCATGATAAACGTCGTGAGCAGCACCATGAGTAGCGAGATTCCGTCCACCCCGACGGCGTAGCGGATTCCCCACGACTCGATCCACGAGGCGGATACGGTGTTCTGGAAGGCCGCCGTTCCGGTGTCGAAGCTCCAGAAGAGGGGCAGCGACAGCAGGAAGGCCACGATGGTGGTTACCAGCGCCACTATCTTCGCCCGGGCTGCCGGTCCGAGGAAACAGGCCACCGCCCCGACCATCGGGATCAGGAGCAGCAACGTAAGCGCCCAGTGCGACTCGTAGATGCTCATGTCCTCACCCCGCCAGTACGCCGAGCACGAGTAGCGTCCCGAGCATGAAGATGACGAGATACGTAGTCACACGGCCGCTCTGAAGCTGCCCGCCCATCCAGCCGAACAGACGCGCGGCGTTCCCCAGCCCGTTCACGGTCCCGTCGATCAACCGATCATCCACGATCTTCCAGCAACCGCGCCACAGCGCCAGCAGGGGGCGAATGATCAGGCGATCATACAGCTCATCCACGTACCACTTCCGATACAGCACTCGCGCGAACCCGACGGGCTCGGGTGATTCGGCCGCCGGGCGGTAGGGGCGCGACACCAGCGCCCGCAGCGTGAGCCCGATCGCGATCAGCGCCGCGAGCACCGACAGGAGCGCCCACATGGCCTCGCCACCACCGATCGGGGACGTGTGAGCGGCTTCGATGCCCGCCGCTGCCGCCACCGTGCGCGCGGGCTCGAACACGGGCTCCAGCCAATGGTGCAGCGCCTCGATATGTGGGAGCGGGAGCGCCTCAGGGATATTGACCCAGCCCCCCACGACCGACAGAACCGCCAGGATCACCAGCGGGACCCACATCACCGCCGGCGCTTCGTGCACGTGGCGCCCCTTCAAGTCGTGGCCCGACACCTCGCCCGGGCTCCCGAACGTCCGGTTGTGCCCGTGAAACGTCATGACCATCAGCCTGGTCATGTACGCGGCCGTGAGGATCGCGGTGGCGATCGCGACGATCCACAGGATCGGATACCCGTACGCGCCGGCCGACCAAATGATCTCATCCTTCGAGAAGAAGCCCGCGAAGGGGAACACCCCCGAGATCGCCAGTGTCGCGATCCACATGGTGACCCACGTGATCGGCATGAAGCGCCGAAGCGCCCCGTAGTTGCGCATGTCGTTCGGGTCGCCGTGCATGTCCGCGTGATCCCAGGCGTGGTGCACGGAGTGGATCACGGCGCCGGCGCCGAGGAAGAGGAGCGCCTTGAAGAACGCGTGCGTCATGAGGTGGAAGATCCCCGCCGTGAAGGCGCCGACGCCGACGGCGAGAAACATGTATCCGAGCTGTGAGATAGTGCTGTACGCGAGCACCTTCTTGATGTCGAACTGCTGGACGGCGATGCTCGCGGCGAACAACGCGGTGCCTATCCCCACCGCCGCCACGACCCCCTGCGAGACCGGCGCGAGTGCGAACAGCACGCCCGCGCGTGCCACCAAGTACACGCCCGCAGTGACCATCGTCGCTGCATGGATGAGCGCCGAGACCGGCGTCGGACCCGCCATCGCGTCGGGCAACCACACGTAGAGCGGGATCTGGGCCGATTTCCCTGCACACCCCAGGAACAGGAGGAGCGTGATCCCGGTCACGAGCAGACCGCCGTACTCGAGCGCCGCGGGCGCCTGTGCGAAGATGCTCGTGAAGTCCAGCGTTCCGAACGTCACGAACAGGAGGAACATCGCCACCAGAAAGCCCGCGTCGCCGATCCGATTGACGATGAAGGCCTTCTTCCCGGCGTTGGAGAACTCCCGGTTCTCGTACCAGAAACCGATCAGCAGGTACGAGCACAGCCCCACTCCCTCCCACCCGATGAACATCACCGGGAGATTGGCACCCATGACGAGCACCAGCATGAAGAAGACGAACAGGTTCAGATACGAGAAATAGCGCGAGTATCCGGGGTCGTCGCGCATGTACCCGACGCTGTAGACGTGGATGATCCCGCTGACGCCGGTGACGACGAGGCACATGAGGATCGTAAGCTGGTCGAACTGCAGATCGAGACCCACCCGGAGGTCGCCGGACGCCATCCACGTCCACAGGTGCGCGATCGTCGGATCGTGGGGGGCGGCGGCGCGCATCGCGAAAAAGTTGACCAAAACCACGACGAACGCAGCGAGGATCGTGAGAGGTCCGACGAGGCTCGGAATCGTCTTGTTCTCACGCCAACGGAAGGCCCCGACCCCGTTGATGATCGCCCCAAGCAACGGGAGGACCAGGATGAGGGCCGGCAGGATCGGCTCGAACGCGGCCCCATGCTCCTGGAGGAGCACCCCATCCAAAGCCGCCACCGAGCCCATCACGTTCCTCTCACCATCTCAGGAGGTTGAACCGGTCGAGGTCCACGACCTCGTAGTGCCGGAAAATGGCGATGATGATCGCGAGTCCGACCGCGGCCTCGGCCGCCGCGACCGCCATCACGAAGAAGACGAGCAACTGTCCCTCCACGCCGTGCACCCTCGAGAACGTGACCAGACTCAGATTGACCGCGCTCAGCATCAGCTCGATGCACATGAACACGATGATCGCGTTCCGTCGCAGGAGGACACCGACCACGCCGATCACGAACAGAATCGCGCTCAACACGAGCGCTTCGGGCCCGAGCGGCGGCAGACCGGTCACGGTGCCTCCCTCCGCGCCAGCAGGATCGTTCCCACGATCGCGACGAGCAGCAACAAGCCCGCGATCTCGAACGGGACCGTGTAGTCACGGAACAGCGGCTCCGCCACCACGCGCACCACGCCATCTTTCGCGGCGGCTGCCTGAAGAGCCTCACCCGCGGGCGTGCTCCCCGACACGGGCTCTCCGCCCCCCAACAGGAATCGGGTCAGAACCCCCAGGAAGGCGACCGCGACCGAGCCCACGATCAAGGCCCCGAAAGGCCCTCTCAGATCGCGCCACGTCGCATGCCCCAGGTTGAGCAACATGATCACGAAGAGAAACAACACCATGATCGCGCCCGCGTAGAGGATCACGTTGAGGACGGCGATGAAGTGCGCTTCGAGAAGCAAGAACAGGCCGGAGATACAGAAGAACACGGCGATCAGGAAGATGGCGCTGGCCACCGGATTCCGTCGCGTTACCATCATGATGGAGCCCAAGACAGCGCCCGCCGCGAACAGGAGGAAGACGAATTCCTGGATCATTGCGAGTCGGGGTCCGACGGCTCCCAGAGGCCGGTGTACGGGTGGTCCTGCTCGCAGAGCCGCTCCAGGTCGTAGACCCAGCGCTCGCGCGTGTACTCGGCGTTCTCGTAATGCACGCCGAGGTGGATGGCCTCCACGGGGCAAACCTCCTGACAGAATCCACAGAAGATGCAGCGGAACTCGTCGATCTCGTAGACGGCGGCGTAGCGTTCGCCGTTCTCATCCTCTGCAGGGATGAGCTTGATGCAGTTGACAGGGCAGACGGTCGGGCACAAGCCACACCCGACGCACTTGGCACGGCCGTCCTCGTGCGTGGCCATGCGGTGTGTCCCCCGAACCCGGGGGGACAATTCCCACTTCTCGTCCGGGTACTGCTGCGTGACCTTGCGTGGATTCACCATGTGCCGCAGCGTCACGCCCATGCCCTTCATGGCCCCTCGCACGTAAGACCCACCCGTCTCGGGGCGCTGGACGATCTTCACGTCACCCGGCACCGCGACCCCCTCGTCTCATGCGACCTCTCCCTCGTGCTTGGCCTCGTGCCTTTCCAGAACGCGTTTCCTCTCTTCGAGCCTGGCCCGGTAGCCCGCCCCCTTGATGAGCACGCCGCGATCCAGGACGAAGAAGACCAACACCGCGAGCACCGCGTTCAGCCCGAACAGAATGGCGGCATACAGCGGACCCATTTCGATTCCGGCACCCTCGATCACCAGCACCGCTAGCGCGATCAGGAGTATGTAGACCGTCACCGCTTCGAGCAGGAACTTCCAGCCCAGGTCCATCAGCTGATCGTACCGGAAGCGAGGGAGCGTCCACCGGATCCAGACGAACAAGAGGATGATGAGACCCATCTTGACCGCGAACACACCCGCCGTGAGCAGGGTCTTCCACCACGTCGGATCCCCGATTACGGTCCCGTCCGACAGTACGCGGATGTTGTCCCCGGCCCAGAACGGAATGTCCCACCCGCCCAGGAAGAAGACGGTCACTAGCGCCGCCACGGTGATGATGTGGAAGAACTCGCCCAACATGAACATGCTGAATTTCATGGCCGAGTACTCGGTGTGGTACCCGGTGACGAGCTCGGCCTCCGCTTCCGGCAGGTCGAACGGGAGGCGGTTCGTCTCTGCCAGCGCGGAGATGAAAAAGAAGAACGCGCCCATGAGGAGCGGTAGGATCATCCACATGGAGAGGGTCGCGGGTCCCTCGCTGAAGCCCTGCTGCATCGCCACCAGCTCAGGAACTCGCACCTCGCCGGTAAGCAGGATGAGAGGGACCAGACTGAGCGCGAGCGCCACTTCGTAGCTGACCATCTGGGCGGAGCCACGCAGTCCGCCCAGAAACGCGTACTTGCTGCCCGACGCCCACCCGGCCATGACGACACCGTAGACACCGAGGGAGCCGATCGCCAGCACCCACAGAAACCCGATCGGAGCGTCTGCTACGATCATCTCGACCAACCCCCACTGCGTGGGCAGCGGGGACGCGAACGGGATCACGGCGAAGAGTATCGTGGCCGGGACCATCGCAATCGCGGGCGCGAGCAGGAAGAAGGGCCGAACCGCCTGCTCCGGCATCGTCTCCTCCTTCAGGAGGTTCTTGATACCGTCCGCGACGACCTGGAAAAGGCCCCACGGTCCCACTCGGTTCGGGCCGCTCCGGTCCTGGATGAACCCGGCTACCTTGCGCTCGACCATCGTTGCCAGGGCCACGATCAGGAACAGCACCGTGAAGAACACGACCGCCTTTCCGACCGTGAACAGCACGTACGCGGTCCCCCTGACCGGATCCACCTAGGCCTCCGCCGCCGCCGGCACGGCCGTCTTCGCCGGAGCACCCTTCAGCCCCAGACCGTCCCATTCCAGGTCCCCGAGCGCGGGCACCCGAGCCGCCATTACTCCGAAAGCGGCCCGGGCATCCATGACGGCGTCACCAGCCTCCAGCGACGCGAGCAGCCTGCTCAGGACCAGCCACGCCGGCCTCGCGATACCCGGAGGTTGGAGCGCCTGTCGGGAGCGCTGAACCCTTCCTTCGAAATTGGTGAACGTGCCTTCCATCTCCGCGAATGAAGTCACCGGCAGTACCGCGTCCGCTTCGCGGGCCCCGTTCGGGAGCCGGGTCCCCAGATAAAGGAAGAAGGAAGCATCGGATCCGAAGTCGGCGGGAGCGTCAGCGAGCGCGTCCTCGAGAACGACCAGAGGCGCTCCCGCGGGCGACCCGGGGCTCTCCTGTACCCGAGCAGCCCCGAGGAGCTCGGCACCCGCTACGTTCGGAGCGCGGTCGGCCCGGAGCTCCAGCTTGGCGAAGCCGGGGAGGGCCGCCGTCGCTCCCTGCGCGACGCGGTAGATGGTCCGTCCGATTCCAAGACGAGCGACGAGCGCGGACAAGTAGAACAGGCTTTCGTTGCTGGCCCCCGGAGAGACGATCGCCAACCCGTCGGCCGAGTTCTCGTCACCGAGCTCGCCGAGCTTTTCCGCCACCCACTCCAGGGCGGTCTTCCAGTCGACCGGCGCCAACCGGCCGTTCGTTCGGATCAAGGGCATTTCAGCGCGGACGCCCCGATTCGACATCACCAGGTGCTTTCTTCCGTAATCGCACATCCAGTAAGAGTTCACGTCGGCATTGTGGCGCGGCTTCAACCGAAGGATCTGGTTCTCCTTGGTGTCGATGGTGACGTTGCACCCCGTCGAACACCCTGGACAGATGCTGGGGGTCTTGTCCAGATCCCATGCCCGCGCCTTGAAGATGAAGTCTTCATGGACGAGCGCCCCTACCGGGCACACATCGACGACGTTGCCCTGGAAGGGGTTGTCGAGCTCGTGCCCGGGGAACGTGTCGATGTACGCCTTGTGTCCACGCTGGGCGACGATCAGGGAGTCATCGTCGGCCACGTCCCTCATGAAGCGAACGCACCGGGTGCAGATGATGCAGCGGTCCGCGAAGTAGAGGATGTCGTCCGCGATCCGGTCGCGGCCCATCACCTGCTTCTCTTCGTTCAGCCTGCTCTCGAGTTGGTGCGTCTCGTAGGCGTAGTCCTGCAACATGCACTGGCCGGCCGCGTCGCAGATGGGGCAGTCGAGCGGGTGGTTCAGCAACAGGAGCTCGATCACCGACTTGCGTGCGAGCTCGGCCGTGTCGCTCGCGGTATTGACCACCATGCCATCCTGCGCCTGAAGCACGCAGGAAGGGTGCAGCTTCGGTTGCCCATCGACCTCGACCAGACAGACCCGGCACTGCGCCGGACGGGTCGGGATTCCCGGGTGATAGCAGTAACGCGGCACGACGACCCCGACACGCTCCGCGGCTTCGATGACACGGCTACCCGCAGGAACCGTGACCTCGACGCCGTCGATCGTCAGCGTGACCGTATCGTTCCCGTCAGCCATTCCACACTCGGGGTTCGAGGGAGAGCGTGACCCCCGCTCGACGACTGGCAGATCCGAGTCTTTCGCCCGCCCCGCGAGTTTCCATTCCAGGGACGACGCTTACCGCTCGCCGATATCCTCGCACTCGTCGATCCGAGTGTCGTCTCGCGGGAGTCACGCCCTCCCTCGCGTGTTGGGGGAATCGGAGCCCCTCCCCTCTCCCCGTGACGAGGGCCGTGGCTCCCGGGAGCGACCGTTTATCCGACGAGGGCAACGGTTCCCGAGGGCGTTGGGACCTTGGGCGCGCGCCCGGGGCCCGCGTGGCGCTCGGAATCCGCGGGATATCCGCGTCGCGAGTGGGAGCCATGGTCCTCGTCATTTCGCCGTGCACGAGTTCGTCTTGATGTGCGCTTCATACTCGTCGCGGAACTTGTCCAACGACGAGCGCAACGGGAAAACGACGCTATCCGCGAGCACGCAGATGGTCCGGCCCGTGAGCTGCTCGCAGAGCTCGTAGAGTGTGTCGAGATCCTGCATCCGCCCGCCACCCTCCTCGATGCGCCGAAGGATTTTCGTCACCCACGAGGTCCCTTCGCGGCATTGGACGCATTGGCCACACGACTCGTGCGCGTAGAACTGTGCGATTCGACGCATGGCGCGCAGGAGGCAGGTGCTCTCGTCCATCACAATCGGGGAGGCCGTGCCCAGTGCGCTTCCGGCTTCCGCGAGTCCCTCGTACGTGGTCGAGCAATCCAGCTCGTCGGCAGTCAGAAAAGCGGTGGATGATCCGCCCGGAATCACCGCGCGCAGGCCTCGATCGTCGGGGATACCGCCACACACGTCATAGATGACGTCCTTCAACGGAATCCCCAACTCGAGCTCGTAGTTACCGGGCCGCTTCAGATGGCCCGAGCAACACCACAGCTTCGTACCCGGCGACCTCTCCGTTCCCCACTGACGGTACCAGGCGCTCCCGTTATCCACGATCATCGGGACGGTGGCCAGCGTCTCGACGTTGTTCACCGTCGTCGGCATCCCGAATACTCCCGACTGCGCCGGGAACGGGGGCTTCATCCAGGGTTCGGCTCGATTGCCCTGGATCGAGTTCATGAGACCGGTTTCCTCACCCGCGATGTAAGCACCGGCTCCCAGGTGAACGGTGAGATCGCAGGACCAGCCGCTGCCCTGGATGTTCTCGCCGATGTAACCCGCCTCGTACGCTTCGACGACGGCTTCGTTGAGCACCCGACTGACCGGGAAGAACTCCCCACGCACGTAGATGTAGACGTGCTCCGCCCCGATCGCCCTCGCCGAGATCATGCACCCCTCGATCAGGAGGTGAGGCGTCCACCGCATGATCTCCCGGTCCTTGAACGCGCCGGGCTCGCTCTCGTCGGCGTTGCAGCAGAGGTAATGCGGCTTGCCGGAGTCATTCGGCATGAACGTCCACTTGAGCCCGGTGGGGAATCCCGCGCCGCCCCGGCCGCGGAGCCCGGAGTCCTTGACGATCGTCGTGATGTCCTCCGGCGACATCTCGAGTGCCTTGCGGAGCGTCTCGTACCCACGCCGTTCCGACCACCCACGGAGGGTCTTCGCTTCAGGATCCCCGATGTAGCGGGACAAGAGCGTCGTCGTCTCCAGATCGTGGCTGTGGGGATAACCCATGGTCGTCGTTTTACCGATTCCGGAGTTCTTCGACGATCTCCGGGACCGTCTCGGGCGTCACGTTCTCGTAATACTCGTCGTTGACCTGGACCGCCGTGGCGAAGCCGCACGCACCGAGGCATTCGGCTTCGATGACGGTAAACTTCCCGTCCTCCGACGTCTCGCCCTCTCGGGTCCCCGTCTCCTGGAGGAAGCGCTCGAGGACGGCCTCACCATCGTGCAGGTGACAGCTGATACAGGTGCATACTTGCACGAGGTGCCGGCCGACGGGGTGCTTGTTGTACATCGTGTAGAAGGTGGCGACCGAGCGGACGCAAGCCGGTGTCAGGTCCAACACGGCCGCCACCTCCACCATATCATCGGCCGAGATCCACCCCTTCTTCTCCTGCACGAAGTGAAGCAGCGGGAGCAGCGCGCCCCTCTTCACGGGATAGCGGGTGAGGATCTTCCCGAGGCGATCGCGGCCCTCCGCCGTCTCGAAGATCGGACCCTCGATGTGTTCCCGCTCCGCCCGCTGAAACGCTTGTGCCCCTGCAACCGCTGGGTGCAAATCCCTGCTCATGCGTCGATCTCTCCGCGCACCTGAGGGTTCACCGGTCGATTTCGCCCAAGACGACGTCTAAAGACGCGTGGACGCCCTTGCGGGCGCGACGCGGTCTTGCCGCCGGAACTGCGCGCCACAGCGTTCATCGGTCGATCTCGCCAAGAACGACATCTAGAGACGCGTTGACGGCGATCACGTCCGCGACCAGCTCGCCCTCCACCAGATAGGGGAGAGCCGCGATGTTGACGAACGAGGGCCCCCGGAACCGGCAGCGTACCGGCTTCGTCCCCCCGTCTGACACGATCCCGATTCCCAACTCTCCCTTGGAGGCCTCGATCGAGTACCAGGTCTCTCCGGCCGGCACGCGGATGCCTTCCATCACGAGCTTGAAGTGCGAGATCATCGTGTCGATGGAACCCATCGCCTCGCTCTTCGGTGGAAGCACGACGCGGTAGTCGTCGATGTTCATCGGGCCATCCGGCAGGTGAGCGAGCGCCTGCTCCACGATCCGGATGCTCTGCCGCATCTCTTCCAGACGGACCATGTACCGATCGTACACGTCTCCGTGCACCCCGACGGGCACGTCGAAATCGTACTGCTCGTAGCCCAGGTATGGGCGAGCCTTGCGCACGTCGTAGGGGACACCGCTCGCGCGGAGGTTCGGTCCGGTGAGTCCATAGCTGACGGCTTCCTCCGGTCCGATGATGCCAATGTCCTGCGTGCGAGCCATCCAGATCGCGTTGCGGCTCAGCAGCCGTTCGCATTCATCGAGTGTCGAGGGGCAGTTCTCCACGAACTCGCGGCAGGCATCGAGCCACCCGACCGGGAGGTCCGCCATCATGCCGCCGACGCGGGTGACCGAAGTCGTGATCCGACCGCCCGTGTAGGCCTCGTGCAGATTGTAGATCTTCTCCCGTTCCTTGAACGAATACAGGAAGACCGTAAACGCTCCGAGGTCGATCGCGGTCGTCCCGAGCCACAGCAGGTGACCCAGGATCCGGTTCAGCTCGCACAGGATCACCCGCACTGCCCGGCACCGTTCGGTGATCTCGACTCCGAGTAGCGTCTCCACGGCCCCGGCGTACGCGACGTTGTAGAGCATCGGCGCGAGGTAGTCCATCCGGTCCGTGTAGGGCACGACCTGATTCCACTCGCGGAACTCGCACGTCTTCTCGAAGCCGGTGTGCAGGTATCCGATGTGGGGGATACAGCGCATCACGCGCTCGCCGTCGAGCTGTAGCACGAGCCTCAGCACGCCGTGTGTGGCCGGGTGCTGGGGACCCATGTTGATCAGCATCGGCTCCCCCTCGAGCCGATTCTCCAACGCATCTTCTGGCCGCTCGGCGGGAGTCGGCTCTCGCAGCGGCACGGTCCCATCGCCGTAACCTGCCATCTGGAGCTCTTCGGTCGCGTAGACGTCTTCGAGACTCCGGCTCAGACACCGGCGTACCTGCTCTGAGCGGCTGAACCGCCCTCGGAGCGGGAAATCCTTTCGGAGCGGGAACCCCTCCTCGTAGTTCTCCGGCATCAGGATTCGCCGCAGATCGGGGTGGCCTTCGAATGTCACGCCGAACATGTCGAAGGTCTCGCGCTCCAGCCAATCCGCGGTATGCCAGAGGTCCGTCACCGTGGTGAGTGTCAGCTGCGTGAGAGGCAGCTCGCACACGACGCGCAGCTGGCGGCCGTGCCGCATCGACCAGAGCTGATACCATACCTGGATCGGGACCCCACCTCCGAGGTCCACTCCAGTGATGTCGGCCAGGAAGTCGAACGCCTGCTCCGGGTCGTCCCGCAGGAACCGCAGAACCTCGTGGTTCCTTTCGGGTTCGATCCGCAGGACGGGGTAGCCGGACGCGTCCCGTCCGACGTCACGCACCGCATCCGTGAACTGCGCTGATACCGCCTGGATCGATGGGTGCTCGGCCAGGTCTGCTTCGGTCCTGGGCTCGGCGCGGATCAACTGCCGTGTCGGGTCGGGTGCCACGGTCGTCGGCATGGGTCGAAAGTCGCGCTTACTCGCGGTGCTCCATGAGGCGCTCGATACGGTCGCGTTCCCGCGCGACGGCCGAGTTCGACGAGAGTCCGCTGACGCGGTTCTGCTTCGTAGAGTTACCGAACGGCTGGGCCACCAATTCGATGGCCTCCGGCGGCAGGTTGGGCCGCCCCACTGCGTCCGGGTCTTCCGCCCGCGCGACCGGGTGGGCCAGCGATTCTCCCTTGATCTTCTCCTGGATCATCAGGAGCCCGTACATGAGGCCCTCCGGCCGAGGCGGACAGCCCGGCACATAGACATCGACCGGGACGATCGTGTCGATCCCCTGCACGATCGTGTAGTTGTCGAACATACCGCCCGAGCTCGCACAGGCGCCCATCGAGACACACCATTTCGGCTGCGGCATCTGGTCCCAGATTCGCCGCATCACGGGCGCCAGCTTGTAGGTCACGCGCCCGGCCACGATCATCAGGTCCGCCTGACGGGGAGTGAAGGACATGCGCTCCATCCCGAACCGCCCGATATCGTACTTCGAGGCAGCCGCGGCCATCATTTCGATCGCACAACAGGCGGTACCGAACGGCATCGGCCACAGCGAGTTTCTCCGGGCCCAGTTGATCACGTGGTCCAGGCGGGTCGTCACCCAACTCCGTGGGATGCCGGTGTCCACGCTCGAATCGGGCTGTAGCACGTCGAGCTTCGTCATCTGCCCTGCCCGCGACTCAGTCCCATTCCAACGCCCCTTTGCGCCACGCGTATACCAGTCCGACGCCGAGCACCAGGAGGAAGAAGGTCACCTCCAGGAGGCCGACGAGACCGAACTGCCGGAAGACGGACGCCCACGGAACCAGGAACAGGGTTTCGATGTCGAGGACGATGAACAACATCGCCACAATGTAGAAATTCACCGAAAAGCGTTCGCGGGTACTACCGAGCGGGTCGATCCCCGACTCGTACGGGGCCGCCTTGACAGGGGTCGGACGTCGAGAGCCGATCAGGTGAGACAAACCCAGGATGACGACCGCGTTGAGAACGCCGACGACTCCGAGGATGAGGATGCCCAGGTACGGGTCGAGCACGCGTCGGCGCTCCTTGTGAAATAATTCACTTGCTCGGAAAGCGAAGTTATCGTCGGGTTCCCGACCCGGCAAGAAACGGGGCGCTGGGAGCCCGCGCAAGGTCCTTCCGCACCCTAGGTTTCGTCTCGCGCGCTTGCGAGAGCGCCTCGTCCGCGGGAGCTTCGTCGACAACTTGGAGTCGAGAAACCGAGCACCGGGGATGAACGTCGAGCAACGTGAGATAGACATCGCCGACGGGCGCATCCGGGTGCGCATCGTGGGCCGGGGCGCGCCCGTATTGTGCCTTCACGGTCTGAGCGCCCATGGACGCACGTGGCTCCCGGTTGCCCGTCTTCTCGCGCACCGCCAGACGCTCTGGGTTCCCGACCTGCTCAGCAGGGGACGCTCATCATCCCACGCCGATCTGTCGTACACGCTGGAGGACGAGTTGCGGCGAGTCTACGAGTTGATGAGCGCGCTCGGCGATCCCCCCCCGGTCGTTGTCGGGCACTCGCACGGTGCGGCCATCGCGCTCGGGCTGGCGCGGCGGGAGCCTCGGATCCGTGGGCTCGTCTTGTGTAGCCCCGTCACACCATGGACTCGCAGGCCGCGCACGCTCGACCTGCTTCGGTCGGGCTTGATGCGGCGGATCGGGGCCGGCATGTTTCGGCCGCTCAGGCGGCCCCTCGCCCGCTTGATACTCGCTCGCGCTTTCGGCCCTGCGACCCGTGCCCCGGCCGGCACTGTGGACGCCTACTGCGAGCCGTACGCCGAGCCGGAGCGCGCTCGAGCGTTGATGAGGCTGCTGGCCGATTGGCAGCCCGCGGAGCTCGAGCACTTTTTGCCCGAGCGACCTCTCGCGGTGCGCGTCATCGTCGGGGAGCTCGACCCCCGCATCAAGCTCGGGGCAGCCCAGGCGCTCGCCGAACGCCTGGGGGTGCCGTTGACCGTGATCCGCGACGGAGGGCACGTGCTCCCCGAGCAGGTGCCGGATGTCATCGCCCGAGCGATCGCCGCGGTGTGCGAGGCGACAGAATCGAAGACGGAGAAAAGAGGCGAGAATCGATGACGATCAAGAGCGACCGATGGATCCGAGACAAGGCACTCAACGAGGGCATGATCGATCCGTTCGAGGACAGACAGGTACGGGAAGGCGTCATTTCGTTCGGCGTGAGTAGCTATGGATATGACATGCGCGTGGCCGACGAGTTCAGGATCTTCCACAACGCCCTCGCTCCTGTTGTGGACCCGAAAGCGTTCGACGATCGGTCGTTCGTAGAGTACGCGGGCGACGTCTGCCTGATACCTCCGAACTCCTTCGCCCTCGCCCGGTCGGTGGAATACTTCAGGATTCCGAGGAACGTGCTGACGATCTGTGTCGGCAAGAGCACGTACGCGCGGTGCGGGATCATCACGAACGTGACACCGTTCGAGCCTGAATGGGAAGGGTACGTCACCCTGGAGATCAGCAACACCACTCCGCTTCCGGCTCGCATCTACGCGAACGAGGGGATCGCGCAGGTACTCTTCTTCGAGTCGGACGAGGCCTGTGAGGTCAGCTACGCGGACAAGAAAGGAAAATATCAGAAGCAGATCGGCGTCACACCGCCCAAGCTCTAGCCGTTTCGGGTGGTGGCACACGTCAGCGTGGACGGCACCGGGTGACTCTGGACGGCACTACGTTACCGTTGGAGGCGCCAGGCAGCCGCGAGTCCCAGGCCCCAGCCAGCGAGAAGACTCACTCCGCCGACCGGGGCGACGGCGCCAAAGACCCCGATATCCAGAATGCTCAGCGCGTACAGGCTGCCGGAGAATAGAACCGCGCCCGCAATCATCAGAACTCCGGCGCCCGTCCAGCGTCGATCGGGCCACTGCGCCGACGCGAGCCCGACCCCGATAAGAGCCAGCGCGTGAAGAAGCTGGTAGCGAACGGCGGTCTCGAATGTCCGGATCCGATCGGGCCCGAGCGAGTCGCCCAGGGCGTGCGCGCCAAAAGCGCCCGCGGCTACTCCGAGCAACCCCAGCGCGAAGCCGATCGAGAGGAACGATCTGTGCATCTTCTTAACCTAGGGCGGGAGCGTATCCGCGCACCACAGGTTATCTTATGGCGTATCGCCACTCTGTGCGCGAAGTTCGCGACCGATGCTCCAACGGAGGTGTGATGGGGGAGATGGGTGCCACGGCGACTGGCAGCCGAGTCGTCGCGTTGCTCGCGGGACGACCCGACCTGGATGAGCCTGTCCGCGAGGCGCTTCGCCGCGTCGATCCAGACGTGGCGATCTTCAAAGACCCTGACGCCGCGCTAGCCTGGATCGCGGGGGGGAATGTCGAGCTTGTCGTCTTCGATCAGACGAACGCTGGCACGAGCCCTCGTGACTTCCGCGGTGCGGTCGAGGCCGACTCGGAGGGAGCTCCACCCGCGCTGCTCGCCCTTCTCGCACCCGGAGGCGAAGCCTCGGTCGAGGACTCCGAGGACCCCGGGCATGAGCACTTCCTGGCGCGCCCGTTTCGGCTGGAGACG
The DNA here is from genome assembly GCA_039589195.1 of Gemmatimonadota bacterium. Taxonomy (GTDB): domain Bacteria; phylum Gemmatimonadota; class Gemmatimonadetes; order Palauibacterales; family Palauibacteraceae; genus JBDHAC01. The sequence continues at coordinate 19,934 of JBDHHV010000014.1, forward strand.
CTCGTCGCGCTGTGCTTGACCCTTCTGAAACAGACGGCCGAAGCCGCACCCTCCGGGACGCTGGCGGACCCCTCGCTCCAGGTGCGCCGGCCGGCTCGGTTCAGCGCCCGGCCGTTGTACTTCGACGCCGTCTCGTACGCGCGAGCGGCATTCGAGGGGGCGCGCCGCGGAGAGGCCCCGGCCATGGGGGAGGCTCGAGTCCTGGCGGAGAGGCTCCACACCTCTCTGCTCCAGAGCAACCTCCTCCTGATTCGCGCCCTCGAGCCGTATAAGCACTTCGAGATCGACATCCATTGCGCCAACGTCGCGATCTTCGCCGCGAAGATCGCGCTCGGTCTCGACTTCTCGCTCGACCGGATGCTGCAGGTCATTCAGGCGGGGCTTCTGCACGATATTGGGATGGCTCGCCTGCCGATCCATATCCTCGAGAAGGAAGGTCCGCTCACCGACGATGAGCGAGGAGAGATGCAGCAGCACCCGATCCTGGGCGCCGAGGTCATCGGGGAGCTCGGGGCGGGATTCGATTGGCTTCAGAAGGCTATCCGACAGGAGCACGAGCGAGTCCGCGGGCAGGGGTACCCGGACGGCCTGCCGAAGGATCAGATCGATGACATCGCCCAGATCCTGGGCGTGGCCGACGTTTTCGAGGCCTGTTCGCACGCACGTACGTACCGCTCGCCGTTCACCGCGTTCGAGGCGCTCGAGAAGGTGATCGCGATGCGCGAGGAGGACTTCGATCGAAAGATCGTCGACGCGCTTGCGAACGAGATCTCCGTATTCCCGCTCGACAGCTACGTGAGGCTGAGTACGGGCTCGATCGGACGTGTGGTGGCCACCAACCCGGGCAACCTGATGCGCCCGACCGTCGAGGTGCTGTGGAACGCGGCCTGGGCGCCGCTGGCCGATTCGGAGATCGTCGCGCTGGAGGAGACGCCCGAGATTACCATCGAGCGCCCCCTCCACGAATCCGAGGTGCCGATCACCTAGCGGGCCGCTGCGCGCGGCCTCTGGAGTTCTGCTGCGGCCTGCTAGAGCTCGACCACCCCCATGGTCTCCCGCACTTCCTCCGCGGAGCGGTGCAGTGCCGCCAACTCACCGTCCGTGAGCTTGACCTCCAGGACGTCCTCTACGCCGTTGCGTCCGAGCTTGCAGGGCGCTCCGAGGTAGAGCCTGTCCAGGCCGTACTCGCCCTCCAGCCACACGGCACACGGGAGGATCCGTCGCTTGTCCCGTACGATCGCTTCTACCATCTGAGCCCCGGCGGATGACGGGGCGTAGTACGCGCTCCCCGTTTTGAGCAATCCCACGATCTCTCCCCCGCCCTTGCGAGTCCGCTCGACGAGCGCTTCGATGCGATCGGCGGGGAGCAGCTCGGTGAGGGGGATGCCCCCCACGGAGACCGTGCTGACGATCGGAACCATGCTATCGCCATGGCCTCCCAGAACGAGCGCCTGGATGTCCTCCACACTCACATCCAGTTCCGATGCGATGAATGCACGGAACCGCGCCGTGTCGAGGATGCCCGCCATCCCGACTACGCGCTCGCGTGGGAAGCCCGTGACCTCCTTGGCCACGTAGCACATCACATCGAGCGGGTTAGTGATCATGATGATTATCGAGTCCGGGGAATGGGTCCGGATCTGCTCGGAGATCGCCTTGACAATGGAGGCGTTCTTCGTGACCAGGTCGTCTCGGCTCATGCCCGGTTTCCGCGCCAGCCCGGCGGTGACGACGTAGATCCCGGAGCCCGCCGTCCCTTCATACGTCTGCGCCCCGACCACTCGAGTGTCGAACCCCTCGACCGGGGCGGACTCCCATTGATCCAGCGCCTTCCCTTCCGGGAGTCCCTCGACGATGTCGACCACCACGACCTCGCGTGCCAGCTCGCGCTCAGCGATACGCTGGGCCGCCGTGGCCCCGACGTGACCGGCTCCTACGACTGTTATCCTGTCCACGGTGAATCCCTCAAATCCTTTTAGAGGCAGGCGTTGGGCGATCGTGCCTCAGGCGCCGATCCGCCCGCTGATCAGGTGTCGGGGGAGTTCTCCGACACCATCTGCAGCACTCTAGGGGGCTTCAGCGGGCCCGGCAATGGCGGGCCCTGGGGGGTGGGTTCCGTCGGCGGCGAGGTGTCTGCCGATGGGCCGTTCGGCGCTAGCGAGAAGGCGCCAGGGCGCTCGCCCGGCGGGAGGCCTCGTCGGCGATTGTTTCCATGAGACGGTCCATGCGTTCGGGGCTCAACCTGTCCGCGATCTCCTCGAGGACCCTCACCAGTCCCAGGGCATCCTCGCGCGTGAAGGGCGCGGCGGAGTCGCCGGTCTCCAGGCTCTCGCGCAAGGCCGCCAGTCGGTCTACGAGCGCGCGGTGCCGCTCTCTATCCTCGTATGTCATGTCCCGCTCCCGTGCCGTGGTTACGCCTGGCTCAGCCGCCCACTTCGCTGAGCGCGGCCAGTCCACCGCTTCCGGAAATGTTGCCCAGCTGCAGATAGTGTCGCTTCGGCTTTTCGGCCAGCGCCTCGCGGACCGCCGCATCGATCCGACCGGTCTCACGCAAAGGCGTCTTGAGATCCACTTCGTGATCACCGAAGAGGCAGGTGCGAAGCCTGCCATCGGCCGTAAGCCGCATCCGGTTACAGCGCTCACAATAATTGTGCGACAGCGGCGTAATGACGCCGACCGTACCCCTCGCATTCGGGAAACGATAATAACGTGCCGGGCCGTTCCCCATCGGGCCGGATACGGGTTCCAGGGTTTCGATGGACGCGACCCTGTCGAGTATCTCGTCCGCTGAGACGAAGTGGTCAGAAAGGTGCAAGTTTCGGCCCACGGGCATGAGCTCGATGAACCGCACGTGCCACGGCCGTTCTCGCGTGATGGCCGCGAAGTCCAGTAGCTCGTCGTCGTTCAGGCCTCGCAGGACGACGCAATTGATCTTGATCGGATCGAACCCGATCGACTCGGCCGCCTCGATCCCGGCCAGGGCTTCATCGAAGAAGCGCAGCGGACGGCGGGCAAGCTCCTCGAAACGGTCGCGGCGCAGCGTGTCGAGGCTGATGTTGACGCGGCCGACACCCGCGTCCCTCAGAGCCTGACCGTGTCGAGGGAGGAGAACGGCGTTGGTGGAGAGCGATATGTCTTCGATCCCGGGGATTTCCGCGAGCATACTCACGAGGTGAGGCAGGTCCCGTCGTACAAGGGGCTCTCCGCCCGTGAGCCGGACCCGTTCGAGACCGAGCGCCGCCATCTGCCGCACGATGGCGGCGATCTCCTCGTACGTCAGGACTTGCGGCTTGGGGATCCAATCGAGGCCTTCGACCGGCATACAGTAGGTGCACCGGAGATTGCACTTGTCGGTAACCGAAACCCGCAGGTACTGAATCCGGCGTCCGAACTGATCCCTCACGTCTGACCTCCGGTTTGGGCTCCCGGTGCGAGCGGCCCTTGTGTGTTGTCGGCGTCGACGGCGCCGACCCACCGCGTGGATCCATCTGCGTACACTTCGTGCTTCCAAATCGGAACGCGCACCTTCAACTCCTCGATGATGAAGCGCGACGCTTCATAGCACGCCGCTCGGTGCGGTGCCGCGACGGCGATGCGCACCGACACGTCCCCGAGGCCCAGCGGCCCGAAGCGGTGGGCAACGAGGATCGCGCCGACATCGAACCGGGTGGCGGCCTCATCGCAGATCCCCCGTAGCTCCTGTTCCGCCATCTCAGCATACGCCTCGTATGCGAGACCGGATACCCGGCGGCCCTCATTGTGGTCGCGTACCCGGCCCTCGAAGATCAGGACGGCACCGTCAGCGGTGGTTCCGATTCGACGGAACGCATCCAGCGACTCGAGCGGCTCGTCCGTGAGTATCGTGTCGATCACCGGCGAGGCTTGCGTGGGCGGCGTACCGGTTTCGGACATGTCCGCGGTCAACCGCCCGCGACGGGCGGGATGAACGCCACCTCGTCCCCCTCCGACAGCTGCAGGTCCAGTCTGGCGTATGCCTGATTCACGGCGACCACCGGTTGCTCGGGGAGCTCGAGACCCGGTGTCTCACGGAGAGACTCCACGACATCCGCCACTCGGCTTCCGGCCGGGAGCGAGACATGGCGCTCGCGAGCGCCGTTCATCTCTCCGTACACGCCGAATAGCAACACTCGCACCCGGATCGTATCCGCCGAAGAAGTGCCCGGCTCAGGTTCCCGGTCGTCCAGCCGCCCCCCGCTCTCGTTCTCGTGTGCGACCTGACCGACCGTCTCGCGCGTGCGCAGATAGGTGACGAGCCTCCCTACCATGCCCTCCTCGCGCAGGGTCGAGATTCGCACGCGCGTCGGGGCTTCGTCCAGCGGGTCCGGAAACGCGGCGATCGCGAGATTGCCCCTGAAGGTTCCGAACGAAATATGCGTCTCGCTTTCGGTCTCCAGCCACGCTGAATGCACCGAATCCGACCCCATGAAGAAGTTCCGCACCGCGCGGAGAACCTGTTCAGGCGCCAGCGTTGTCGTAGTCTCGGTCGTCATTGCTCCTCGCTGGCCGTCCACGGGACAGACCGCTATTGACGCTCTCGCGCCGGACCGCCTAACATCTCGTCAACTCGTTCCCGAAGATAGGGGAGCCCCCCGGCACCTTCAAACAAAGAGTCCCGTGAATTTCTCACCGAACGTGTCCGCGCTGAAGCCGTCCGCGACCCTTGCACTCGCGGCCCGAGCAAAAGAACTGAAACGGAGCGGCATACCCGTTGTCGACCTTTCGGCGGGAGAACCCGCCTACGGCACTCCCCCCTACGCCGCAGATGCGGGGATCCAGGCTATCAGGGATGGTCACACCGGATACCCCCCCACGCCGGGAACCCTGTCACTCCGCGAAGCGATCGCCTCGTACCTGGTCGAGACGACGGGCGCGTCCGAGGTCGACCCCGCAGGGGTCCTCGTCAGCGCAGGAGTCAAGCAAGCCCTATTCAACTGCGCCTACGTCCTGTTCGGCTCCGGAGACGAGGTCCTGATCCCATCGCCCTACTGGCCGAGCTACCCCAGCATCGTCGAATTGGCCGGCGCGCGACCGGTGATCGTGGAGACTACATGGGAGGAGGGGTTCGTCCCCACGCCGGCGAGCCTGGAAGCCGCCCGCACAGAGAATACGCGTGGCTTGATGATCAACAGCCCCAGCAACCCGACGGGTGCCGTATACGATCAGGACCAATTCGGTGCGATCGCGAATTGGTGCGATGAGCATGGGATCTGGCTGTTTTCCGATGAAATCTACCGCCGCATGAGCTACGAGTGCTCGGCCCCTTCGACCTACGATCTCGGAGCCGCACCCGAGCGGATGGTGCTATTCGACGGTGTGTCCAAGGCGTTCTGCATGCCGGGGTGGCGAATCGGGTTTGCGGTGGGGCCGGCGGAGGTGATGAAGAAAGCTGCTGATCTCCAGAGTCAGACGACTTCGGGGGCCATGCACCCGGCTCAGCATGCCGCTGCGGCGGCGCTCGGTCAGTCGGCGGTGCGCGAGGAGTGGATCGGCACGCTGGTCCACAGACTCGCCGGTCTGCGGGCGCAGGGTCTCGAACTGCTATCGGACGTAGCGGGGGTGGAGGTCTTCCCGCCAGATGGGGCCATCTATTTCTTCGTGAAGCTCACGGATGCCAAAGCCCGGGCAAACTCCCTGGAGGTCGCCGAGCAGCTGCTACAGGAGGCCCAGGTCGCCAGCATCCCCGGCGAGCCGCTCGGCTCGCCGGGTTACCTGCGCTTCAACTTCGCGGTGGAAGAGGACGTTCTGGAGGAAGGGCTGACGCGGGTTCGGGAGTTCTTTTCCCGCTAGAAATCGCGAAATCCGCCCCCACCCGGCTCCATGAACGGCGGCGGTGACGGCGGCTGCTCGAGCTCCCCCCTCATCGACTCGCCCTCCTCGGGGGCCGCCGCGACCTCTTCCTTGAAGAGCCTGGAAGGCTTGAACACGGGTACGGCTCTCGCTGGGACCCGAACGGGATCTCCCGTGCGCGGATTCCGCGCCATACGCGTGCGCCGCTCCCGAACCTTGAAAGTCCCGAATCCACGAATCTCGATGTGCTTTCCGTCCGCCAGGGCACGCTTTATCGCGTTCAGGAACGCATCCACGACGGCCGCACAGTCCTTCTTGGTGACTCCCGGGCCTATCGCCTCGTAGACCTGTTCGACCAAATCCGCCTTCGTCATGGCTCTTCTCCGTGCAGTCCTATAGTCCGAGCGTGGCCAGCCCACTTGCCGACCCTGGCGCCGGACCCGTCATTTCCACTCGTAAAGCAGCCTCGGGGCGCCTCCAGGTGCCACAAAGGTCTCTAGCAACCGCCGTGCCTCCGTCCCGGAAAGCCCTCGAAGCAGATCAAAAAGTCCAACTCGGCGTTCCCTCGGGCGCTGAATGGCAGGGTCATCTCCCAACCCCGCCATCCGGCCCGCCGCCCGAATCGCCTCGTCCAGCGTCGCGATTCGGTCTACAAGCCCCAATTCGACGGCCTGCCGCCCGGAGAACACCCGACCGTCCGCCAGGCCTTCCACCGTGGCCCGATCCAGAGGCCGATTCTCGGTTACCGTCTCCGCGAACTGGTCATGAACGTCTCGCACGACGCCCTCAAGGATGGCGCGATCCTCGGGACTCAGGGGACGGAATGGCGACCCCATGTCCTTGTGTTCACCACTCTTAACGACCTCCCACCCCACACCGACCTTGCGGAACAGAGCCTCGGCGTTGGGGAATTCCATGATCACGCCGATCGAGCCGGTGAGGGTCCCCGGAAGCGCGTAGATGCTGTCGGCCGCCAGCGCGACGTAATATCCGCCCGATGCCGCAACGTCCCCCATCCACGCCACGACGGGCCGATCTTCGGTGTCGCGAAGCTCCTTCAGCGCATGGTAAATGGCCTGAGAGGCGCCTACTCCACCGCCTGGTGAGCGTATTTCGACGACGAACGCCCGGATTCCGCTGTCATTACGGAAGGTCTCGAGATGGCGGAGTATGCCACGCTCGGACACGATGACCCCCTGGATCGGAAGGACGGCGACTCGATCTCCGGCCGGTAGAAAGCCATGACCCAACAGGAGGCGCGCGGAGATCACGACTCCGGCGCCGAAAAGGGCCAGGATCAGGCCGATCGTCAGGATCGTGCTTCGACGGTTATCGGTCACGGTCGAAACCGGAGGATCGAGTACCAGGTTGGCTGGCGTGCGACCCGATGATCCATCTCGCGCCGCGTGAACATTCGGCCTACGACCGCGCCGTCAGCCCGTGGCCGCGACCGCACGATCCAAGCTAACGCGCGGCCGCAAAGAGTTCAACCTCTTGTAATTACGACAGTTCCGCGATCGCTGAAACGAAGCGGTCGAACAGATAGCGGCTGTCATGCGGACCAGGAGCCGATTCGGGATGAAACTGTACGGCGGAGACCGGCCGCTCCCGGTGGAGGACGCCTTCCACCGTGCCATCGTTCAGGTTGCGGTGTGTGATCTCGAGGGCCGGTGCGCCTACTACCTCACCCGCCTCTTCGAGCACCGCGAAGCCGTGATTCTGCGAGGTGATCTCGACAGCTCCCGTCTCGAGATTCTGCACCGGGTGGTTCCCACCGCGATGGCCGTAAGGGAGCTTGTAGTTGCGCCCCCCGAACGCGCGCGCGATCAGCTGATGCCCGAGGCAAATCCCGAACACGGGCAGTCCGGCGTCGCTCACCGCCCGGATTCGCTCCGCCGCGCCCGGTACGGCCTCCGGATCGCCGGGGCCGTTCGAAACGAACAGACCCTTCGCGCCCTGGGAAAGCAGCTCGTCGGGCGTGGTCGACGCGGGGGTGACCCTGACTCGATACCCGCGCGAGCGGAGGAGCTCCAGGCTCCGGGTCTTCACCCCATAATCCAGGCAGAGGACCAATCCCAGATCTCCATCCGGGGCCGGCAGCTCGTACGGCTCCGGCGTGCTGACCGTAGAAGCCAGGTCCCGTCCCAGCATCTCCGGCTCGGCCGCCAGCCGGTCCCGGGCTTCGTCCAGCGGGATGTCCGCGGGTGCCAGGATCGCCCGCATCGCACCTGCGGCTCGAATGTGCCGGGTGATCGCGCGCGTGTCGGCGCCCACGAGCGTCGGGATCCCGTGCTCGTGCAGGTAGGACGGGAGTGTGCCTGCGGCGGGACCATCTCCCACGACGCGCGAGAGGTGTCTGACCACGAAGCCGGCCACCCAGGGTCGCCTCGACTGATCGTCAGCGGAACGAACTCCGTATACACCCATCATCGGCGCCGTCATCACGACGATCTGACCGGCGAACGACGGATCGGTCAGGGTCTCCTGGTATCCGGTCATCACCGTGGTGAAGACGGCCTCGCCGGGGGCTCCGGTCGCCGGACCCAGATATCGGCCTTCGAACTGGCGCCCATCCTCCAGGAGGAGATAGCCGGGTCGTTCTTGCGTATCGTTCATGCGTTGCGTCGAATGGGCTCGTTCACGAGGCTCGATCCGGCGGACACACCGATAAAAGGCAGTGGGGTCATAGATGGAACCGAGCGCCGATCAAAGTCTGGTCCAGATCTTCGCGGACGAATCGTGCTTGGGCAACCAGTTTCAAGACCGTGGTCGGCCGGGTGCGGCCGCCGGGATGCTCGAGCGCTTCGACGAACGTACGGGTTGGCACCGCCGCGACTACTACGCGTCCGAGCCCGACACTACGAACAACCGTATGGCGCTGGTGTCCGCGATACTCGGGCTCGGCGCGCTGCGCAGAGCCTGCGCCGTCGTGTTCGTCAGCGACAGCCAATACCTCGTGCGGGGGATGAAGGAGTGGGTGCACTCCTGGGTCCGTCGCGGCTGGCGCCGGCGTGGAGGCCCGATCGAGAACCTCGACCTGTGGAAAGAGCTCATCCATGTAGCCGGCCGGCACGAGGTCGAGTGGCGGTGGGTCCGCGGGCACGCGGGTCACGCGAAGAACGAATACGCGAACATGCTCGCGGTGCGCGCTGCCAAAGGACAGGAACAGTCGAAGGGATTGGTGCCGTCGGGATTCGAGGAATGGATCGGCGAACAAATCGACTCAGGTAGCTTCCAGGACTTCCTGGACCTGCCGCCGAATGAGACGTTCGTCCCTGACCCGGCCCCCCCGGAAGCCTGAGCCAGGAGCGCTACGAGTCCTCCTCGCCACCACCCCCAGAGTCGCCCTCATCGTCTGTCGTTGTTCCCCCCTCACCCTGGTCTCCCCCGGCACTTTCTTCGGTTGCGTCACCCGGCTCGGGAGCGGTCTCCACATCCAGAACCGATGTCGGCGCCTGATCGAGGGGAGTCCCGGTCGAGAGCCCTTCGCGCAACACCGATTCCGGAGTGGCGACGGGTCGCGAGGACAGGACCGCCAGCACCAGCGCCAGGAAGAGGAACACGCCTCCACCGATCCAGGTCAGCTTGGTCAGCACGGTGGCTGCCTGGCGCCCGCCCATGAACGAATCGGTCGAGGATGAGGCACCTCCGAACGAGGCGGCGAGTCCTCCTCCCTTCCCCGATTGGATCAGGATGATCACGCAGAGCAACAGCGCTAGAAGGACGATCAGTGATACGAGTATCGTGAACATCGTGCTCCGGTTGTCTGTGGAAACGGGCATGCGCCGAAGCGCCACGCTCCATCGCTCGCCCATCGCCTGGGGCCAAGGGCGGCGCAAAGCTAGGCGACCGCCCGTGTACTGGCAACGAGATCTACCCGCCCCCGGCCGCACAGATCCGGGCGAAACCACCGCTGTCGAGGCTCGCGCCTCCGACGAGCACGCCGTCCACGCCACGGGCGGCAAGGAGTTCCTCGATGTTGTCCGGCTTCACGCTTCCGCCGTACAGGATGACCGCGGCTTCGGCCGTACTCTCGTCCGTCAGATGGGCCACTCGCTTCCGTAGGATCCCGTGCGCTTCCGAGGCATCGTCGGGGCTCGCCGTCTTGCCCGTCCCGATGGCCCACACCGGTTCGTACGCGTAGGTCAGGCGCCGCCGGTCCTCAGAGCCCAGGTCACGAAGCGCGGTCGCCATCTGACGCGACAGCACCTCGTACAACCTGTCCTCCTCGCGCTCGGCCAGCGTTTCGCCCACGCAGAGGATCGGATTCACCCCCGCCTCCAGGAGGCGGAGCAGCTTGCGACCCACCAACTCGTCATCGTCCCCGAACTCGCGCCGGCGTTCCGAGTGGCCGGCGAGCCCCCAGGCGACCCCGGCCTCTGCCACCATCCCGGCCGAGATCGCGCCGGTGTGCGCGCCCTGCGCCTCGGCGTGCACGTCCTGGATGCCGACCTCGAGATCTGGCCGATCTGCCGCTGCGGTTTGAAGGCTGGCAATGCTGATGGCCGGCGGGAAGAACACCACGCGCCGATCGGGGTGTGTCTCGTAGGCCGCCATGAACGCACGGATGAAGCGGGAGGTCTCCCCCGGCCCCATGTGCATCTTCCAATTCGCCGCGAAGAATGGGCGCACGTTTCGCATCATCTCGGATCCTCGGGGCGCGCCGCCACCTTCAGGGCACGCGGTTTAGCAGGCTGCTGAAGAACTCTGGTGCGGCCGCGCGCGGACCCACCTGCGGTGGGTGCCCTCTTGCGGAGGTCAGACAAGGAACGAGGAGGAGTCGATGCCATGGCATCGTCGACGACGAGTGACGCCGTATGAGCCCGCAATCCCCCTGCGCCCTTCGGGTTACGGCAGAGTTCTTCAGCAGCCTGCTACGCATCGTCCAGCACTTCTACGCCCGGAAGTGTCCCTCTGGCGAGGAACTCGAGCGCCGCACCTCCTCCGGTCGAGACATGCGAGACCCGGTCCGTGAGTCCGGACGCGCGCACGGCACTCGCCGAGTCACCCCCCCCGATCACGGTGAAGGCACCCTCACGGGTCGCATCTGCAGCGGCACGGGCAAGGGCGAACGTGCCCTCTGCAAATCGTGCCTCCTCGAACATCCCCATCGGACCGTTCCAAAAGAATGTTCGGGAGCCACGGATGGCATCGGCGTACGCCGATCGCGTCTGCGGACCGATGTCTACGGCGGCCGCTTCATCCGGAATCTCGTTCGCCGGAGTAGTCCATGCCGGGCTCTCCGGGTCGCTCGGGTCCGTCGTGACGATCACATCCTCCGGCAAGCGAAGCTTGTCGCCGCCGCGGGTGAGCGTCCGTTCTGCCACGTCCAACGCCTTTTCCTCGACGAGCGAGCGGCCTGTCCCGGCGCCCCGAGCCCGGATGAAGGTGTTTGCCATGGCGCCACCTATCAGGAGTTGGTCCCCCCGGTCGAGCAGCTCTTCGAGAAGCTCTATCTTGCCGCTGATCTTGGCACCGCCGAAGGCCACCCGGAACGGGGTCTCGGGCGCGTCCCTAAGCCGCCCTAGCGACTCCAACTCCCGTTCCACCAGGAGCCCCGTAACCGCCGGGCGTAGGAACTCGGTCACACCCGCCGTCGAGGCGTGCGCCCTGTGCAGGCTCCCGAACGCGTCGCTCACGTAGAGATCGCCGAGGGCCGAAAACCTGCGGGCCAGGTCCGCATCGTTGAGCGTCTCGCCCGGATGGAATCGCGTGTTCTCGAGGAGCAGAACCGCGCCCTCGGGCAAGCTGGTCGAAGCGTGGACCGCATCCGGGCCACCGCACGGCGCCACGAATCGCACCTCGGTGCCCAACCGCTCGGCCAGGAGGTGAGCCACCGGAGCGAGCGACATCTCCGGTCGGAGCTCGCCCCGGGGGCGGCCCAGATGCGATAGCAGGATCGGGCGTGCTCCTCTCTCGAGCAGCCAGGCAAGCGTGGGGAGCGACGCCTCCACCCGCGTCTCGTCCGCGACGCGGCCTTCGCGTAGCGGGACATTGTAGTCGACGCGTACGAGCGCGCGGTGGTCGCGCAGGTCTTCATCCGGGAGGTCGCGAAGCGAACGCTTCATCGAGTGTCTCCGCGTGCCGTCATCGGGGTCTGCTAGGATCCGGAGGACGGCAGCCGTTCCGCCACGAACCGGGCCAGGTCGATGCACCGGGCCGAATACCCCCACTCGTTGTCATACCAGGCGATCACCTTCACCATGCGTCCGCCGATCACAGAGGTAGAGAGGCCATCGACGATGGAGCTTGCGGGGTTGCCGGTGAAATCCACCGAGACCAACGGCTCATCGGTGTATTCGAGGATGCCCGCCAGACGACCGTCGGCCGCAGCGCGGAACGCATCGTTGATCTCCTCCTCCGTAGTATCGCGCCCGACGTTCGCTACGAGATCCACGATCGACACATCCGGTGTCGGGACCCGCATCGCCATCCCATCCAGCTTGCCCTGGACATCGGGGATCACGAGCCCGACCGCCTTCGCAGCCCCGGTGGTCGTCGGAATGATGGACATCGCCGCCGCACGCGCCCGACGAAGGTCCTTGTGCGGCAGATCCAGCAACCGCTGACCGTTGGTGTAGGCGTGCACGGTCGTCATCAGACCGTTCTCGAAACCGAATCCGTCGAGCAGGACCTTGACGACAGGTGCGATACAGTTCGTCGTGCAGCTCGCATTGGAGATCACAGCGTGGCGCTCGGGATCGTACTGATCGGCGTTCACGCCCAACACGAGAGTCGCGTCCGGGTCCTTCGCGGGGGCGCTGATGATCACTTTGCGAGCTCCCGCCTCCAGGTGCCTCCCGGCCGTTTCGCGCGTGCGAAATATCCCCGTCGACTCGATGACCACATCGACGTCCAACTCCCCCCACGGCAAGGCCGCGGGATCCCGCTCGGAGAGTGCCCGAACACGCTCGTCATTGATGACGAGGTCGGCGCCCTCTACTCGTACCGTGCCCGGGAAGCGCCGGTGCACCGAGTCGTACTTGAAGAGGTGGGCCAGGGTCTCGTTGTCGGTGATGTCGTTGACCGCCACGAAGTCGAGGTCATCGTGCTCACCCTGGAGTGCCGCCCGGAGGATATTCCGGCCGATCCTGCCGAAGCCGTTGATCGCGATTCTGACTGCCATGCGACGTTCCTCGCTGGTTCATGTGTGCGTCTCTAGGGCGGGCGTGGGCTCCGGTTCTCCGACCGCCGGGCGCGGCCCTCAACCCTCGTCGTCTTTGATCTCCGGGGGACGGAGAGTGCGCGCAAAGGTTACCACTGAGACGCGGCCGAATCCAGCCTCGCCGAGCGCGGCAGCGCAGGCTAGCGCGGTCGAGCCCGTGGTGAGGACGTCATCCACCAGGACCACGACCGCCTCGGGCGTCCCTGAGCATCGAACCTGAAACGCGTCACGGACGTTTTCGCTCCGCGCGTGCCGGGCCAGTCTGGCCTGCCGCCGGCCACCCGGCCGCCGCTCGATCAAGCTCGCGCACCGCCATTCGAGGTCGCGACCCAGCACTTCTGCGAGGAGCGCCGCCTGGTTGAATCCGCGTTCGCGGGTTCGTGCGGGCGTGAGAGGCACCGGAACGAGAGTGGGAGTGCAGTCGCCTTCTCCGAACAGGGCGGTCGTCGATGCGCGCATGCTCCGGCCCATGGGCTCGGCGAGCGCCCGCCAGCGGCCGTATTTCAGCGCTCTTACGAGACGCGATGCCGTGCCGCCGAACGCGTACGGCGCGGTCGCTGCCCGCAAGATGACCGGCCACTCGGCGCACGCTGCGCACCCGCTCTCACCTTCGCCGGGGAGCCTGGTGGCATCCTCCCGTGCGCCGACCATGGCCGCGCAGCCCGAGACGGGCCAGCTGCGAGGCTCTCCGCAACGCGGGCAGCGGGGCGCCGGCAGCTTCGGGAGTCGGTGCCAACACAACCTGCACACGGGCGGCGTCTCCGGCCGGGTGCCTCGCCCACAGGCCACGCACCGGCGGGGGATGAGCGCATCGAACGCGCACCGCGCGTACCGTGAGCCGTGATGCAGCCACGTACGGCTCGTCCACGTCACGAGTCGTGACCCAACAAAGTTCTTCAGCAGCCTCCTACCCGGGACCGACGGCGGAGCGAGCGGTTCGCCGCATCAGCTGGAGCGGCGGCTCTTCGCCAGGATACCACCTGCGCAGCGAGAGCGCGGCCTGTTGAACGAGCATCTCCACCCCATCCACCGCGGGCACGCCACGCTCCGCGATCGCACGCGACCAGGAGGTCCCACCGCTCGCATAGACCAGGTCCATGGCGGCGCCTATCCTCTCCGCGGGCAGATGGACGGGGAGCGGGTCATCCGGGTGGAGACCCAGGCTCGTCGCGTTGACGACGAGATCGTACGACCTCGCTACGTGATCCGGGTCCGACAGCACCCGCGTCGGGATGTCGCCCTCCGCGACCGATACCGCCGCGAGGGCACGCTCACGCGTCCGATTCAGGACGTCGACCTCGGCTGCTCGCTGCAGCGCGCATGCGTACAAGACGGCGCGCGCCGCACCGCCGGCACCGACGAGCAGGACTCGCGCCCCCGCCAGATCGGTCATTCCGACCACCGGGAGCGACGCGAGAAAGCCACCGACATCGGTATTGTCGCCGATGACACCCGTTCGCCTGTCCAGCCAAAAGCAGTTGCAGGCCCCGGTAGCCTCCACGGCCCGTGTCGATCCGTCGAGCAGACCGGCGACGCGCTCCTTGTGCGGCAGGGTGACATTGCCGCCACCCCCCCGGGCAGCAGCCCGAAGTGCCGCGGGGAGCTCCTCGACCTCCGTGCGACGCGTCGAGTAGGATGCCCGCAGCCCGAGCGCGTCGAATGTCGCGCTGAAGATCGCCGGCGATACGGAATGATCCACGGGGTCGCCGAGCAACTGGAACCGTCGGTGCTCGACCGGGCTCATTCCTCGACGATTCGGTTCAACAGGCCGCGAATCGCCTCTTCCAACAGCTCGAAGGTGGCCAGATACACTTCCCGGTCACCACCGATGGGATCGGCGACTGACCGGCCGTGGCAATCGTGCTCGCTCGGCAGCGAGTCGGTGAGCAGCTCCGCTCGCACCGCCGGATTCAGTCGGCGGACCGCCTGGAGGTGAGACTCATCCATGCCAAGCACGACATCCGCCCAACTCAGAAGCGCCTGATCCAGCTCTCGCGACCGGTGTCCTTCCAGGTCGAGACCCCGCTCCCGCCCGACCAGGATTCCGTTCGCAGCCGCCGGCTGGCCGCCCCAGGCGAACGTGCCGGCCGACCGACATTCGATGCCGTCGATCCCACGCCGCCGGCCCTCGGCTCGAGCGATGGCCTCCGCGAGCGGACTCCGGCAAGTGTTGCCGGAGCACACGAACAGCAGCTTGCGCGGCGCGGCGGACGGTTCAGGTTTCACCGCGGCCTGCCTCCTGCAGCACCATCTCGATCCACTCCACCGGCAACGCTCCCTCCCGTACGATCCGGGTCTTGCCGCCCCGGAGCGATACTATGGTCGACGGAGGCGACGCTGGAAGATCACCGCTGTCCAGGAACGTCACCTCCACACGTGATTCGGGCAGCGATTCGGCGACCGCCGCGACCTCGTCCGAGCACCGCGCGGGCCGATCGCCGGAACGATTCAGGCTCGTGGAGGTCATGAGACCATCGGCGGCTTCCAGGAGCGCGACGATGGCCGGGTGCTCGTCCACCCGTACGGCGAGTCCGTGAGCGGATCCATCGTCCAGGACGAGGGTCAGCGCGCCGGGCCAGAAGGCCCGGGAGAGTCGCTCCGCGGCTCTCCCCCATTCAAGATCCGGTCGAGCCCGGCGGAGAGCGACCTCGCTTGCGGCGAGATGGATCAGCGGGCTTCTCCGTGGCCTGCCTTTGAGGCGGCCGATCTCTTCATCCAGCTCCGGACGTGGCAGCGCTCCGAGCCCGTACACGGTCGAGGTCGGGTGAATCAACAATTGGCCGCCGAGCAAGCGCGACGCGGCGGTGTGCGCGGCTTCGGCGATCGAGACGCCGGATTCGATCCGGATCACTCGATAATTCACGGCGGTCTGATCAACCCGCTCTCAACCAGCCATCTCGCGAACGCGAGATCCTCGCCGGACGTAATCTTGAGATTCTGAGGCTCCCCTTCGATGGTCGCCACCTCGATCCCATGACGCTCACACAGCATTGCGTCGTCGGTGATGTTCGCCTTCGCCGGTATCTCCGCGCACAACCGGCGAAACAGCACCCCGGGGAAGCCTTGCGGCGTCTGAGCGCGACACAGGCGCGACCGATCCGGGGTGCCGACGATGAGCCCCTCGCCGCTCACCTCCTTGATCGTGTCGCTCAGAGGCAGAACCGGGACCACGGGCCCTCGACCCGCGGCCTCGCACACCCGTCCGATGAGAGACGCGGACGCAAACGGCCGAACACCGTCATGGATCAGAATCCGGTCCACGTCGTCCGGAAGCACGTCGACTCCACGAGCGACCGACGCCGCGCGGGAGTCTCCCCCTTCGACGATGCGGTCAGCGCCGATCAGCCACGCGGGCGGTTCCGTTGCATCCTCGGGGGGAAGCACCACCACTATGTGACGGATCGATTCGTGAGCCCTGAACGTCCGGATCGACCACTCGAGGACCGGGAGTCCACCGAGCGAAGCGTACTGCTTCCGCTCTGACGATCCAAACCGCGAGCCCTGGCCGGCCGCGACGATCACGGCGGCCGCGGAACGGTCGCTCACTGGCGGGTGGCCACCTCAGAACGGCTCGCGCTGGGGTCGCGGCTCGAACAGCGTGTACGACTTGTGGAAATGGAGCGGGACCTCGCCCGTGGGGCCGTTGCGCTGCTTACCCACGATCAAGTCCGCCTTCCCTTCCAGAGTAGGATCCTGCTGCAGCTCGTCCCGGCTCTTGTAGATCTCTTCACGATAGATGAACAGAACCAGGTCGGCGTCCTGCTCGATGGCGCCGGACTCACGCAAATCCGCCAATACGGGCCGGTGATCCGCGCGCTGCTCGGGCGCGCGTGAAAGCTGCGACAGGGCCAGGATCGGTACATCAAGCTCCTTGGCGACCGCCTTGAGCGCCCGCGATATGGAGCTGATCTCCTGCTGTCGGTTCTCGGCCCGCTGCGGTCCGGTCATGAGCTGCAGGTAGTCGACAATGATGAGTCCGAGCTCGACATCGGCCCTGAGACGCCTGGCCTTGGCGCGTAACTCGAGCGCCGAGATCGCTGGTGTATCGTCGATCCACAGCGGCGCCGTGTTGAGGAGTCCGGCGGCAGTTGCTAGACGCTGGTACTCATCGTCGTGCAAGCTCCCGCGACGAAGCCGGCTCGAGTCGACGCGGCCCTCGGAGCACAGCAGCCGCTGCACGAGCGATTCCTTCGCCATCTCGAGCGAGAAGATCGCCACCGGAAGCTCGGCCTCGATCGCCGCGTGTTGCGCGAAATTCAACGCGAGCGCGGTCTTGCCCATCGAGGGACGGCCAGCGAGCACGATGAGGTCGGAGGACTGGAACCCGGCCGTCATGTGATCCAGCTGCGTGAAGCCGGTCGGAACTCCCGTCACGGCGCCCGGCGTGCGCTGGAGCTCCTCTATCCGCTCGAACGCGGGCCACAGGATCTCCTTGATCCACACGAATCCGCTGCGCTGCCGAGCCTGAGCGATCTCGAAGACCCGTTGCTCGGCCCGATCCAGCGTATCTTCGACCTCGCCGCCGGCGGTTTCGTACGCGTCTCGAACGATCTCGGTGGCCGACTCGATCAGCCGGCGGAGCACGGCCTTGTCACGCAGGATGCGACAGTGGTATTCGACGTTGGCCGCGGTCGGAACGGCGTCCACCAGCTGCGCCAGGTATGCCATCCCACCCGCCGACTCCAGCTCCCCGGCCGACTTGAGCTCGTCGGTCAGCGTCACCGCGTCGATCACTTCGCCGCGATTGTAGATGCGGGTCATGGAACGGAATACGCGCCGGTTGGCCTCACGGTAGAAGGCGGAGTCGTCGATCAGGTCGATAGCGGCCCCCACTGCGTCGCCATCGATGAGCATCGCACCCAGCACCGAGAGCTCGGCTTCCTCCGACCACGGAGGTTGCCGACCGGTGAAGACGTCCGTCCCCGGCAGGGGCAGAGCGGAGTCAGCCAAAGATCTCTGGCTGGGCGTCGCTCGGTTGGACATCATCGACGGGTAGCAAGCTAGCGTCCGTACCGACCATACCTTCCCGATCGCCGTCCAGTATACGACGGACCAACTGCAGATCCTCCCACGTGGCCCGAGTCCAGCCCGGGTTTCGGAGCAACGCCGCCGGGTGGTACGTCGCCACGAGAGGGTAACCGGCATACCGGTGCACGGTGCCACGCAGTTTGCCCAGCGCCGCGCTCGACTCGAGCAGAGTGCGCGCGGCGAACGCCCCGAAAGCCAGGATCACGTCCGGATCGATCAACTCCAACTGTCGTCGGAGGAAGGGCGAGCAAGCCTGCACCTCCTCGGGGAGCGGATCTCTGTTGTTGGGCGGTCGGGATTTCAGAACATTGCAGATAAACACCGACTCGCGGGGCAGGCCGATCGTCATCAACAAGCGATCGAGCAGTTTGCCCGCTCGGCCCACGAACGGCCGGCCCGTCTCATCCTCGACCGCGCCCGGCGCTTCACCCACGCATACGACGCGAGCCGCCTCGTCTCCCTCACCGAACACCGAGTTCGTGCGAGTCTCGTGAAGTGGACAGCGCGTGCAGCGCTCGACGATCGCGCGCAGGCTGTCCAGATCCGTCGCTGTACCGATCTCCTCGGCCGAGTCTTCGCTCGCCAGGTGACTCAGCTCCGCCTCGGGCTCGGGCTCGCCGGGGTCGTCAGGCATTCCGACACCACTGCCGATACGAGCAGTCAATCGTATCGTCTCTTCTCGCGAAAGATCCAAGACCAGGGTCTTCTCGCCCAGGCGGCCGATCCCCTCCAAGTAGCGGCGTGCGAGGTCGAGTACGTCGGCGGCGGGACGACTCACTCGGACAGGACTTCCTCGACCCGATCCAACAGACGGTCCGCCAGCTCTTCCTTCAACATGAGCGGAAGCTCCTCCGTGTGCCCCAACCGATCCAGGAGTGTGACGCGGTTGGTTTCGACGTCGAACCCGGCGCCGGGCTCGCCCGCCACGTTGATCGCGATGAGATCGAGGCCCTTGGCTTCCAGCTTCGCCCGTCCGTTCTCAAGCGCATCCTCGGTCTCCAGCGCGAAACCGACGCTCAAGATCCCGGTCCTCTTCCTGAGCTCTCGTGTCGACGCCAGCAGGTCGGGTGCTCGATCCAGCTCCAGGGACAGCCCCCCGGTCGGTCCCTTCTTGATCTTCGAGGGCGCGACCGACGCGGGCTCGAAATCCGCGACGGCGGCGGCCATCAGAAGAACCGTCGCCTCGTCGAGCTCGGTCTCGAGCGCCGACAGCATCTCTCGCGCCGTCTCGACCTCCACGACGCGCGGTCCCCTTGGGCGAAGCGCGTGGCCCGGACCCGTGATCACGGTGACCTCGGCGCCCCGGCGCCATGCCGCCGAGGCAAGCGCGAAGCCCATCTTCCCCGATGACCGGTTCCCGAGGAACCGCACAGGATCCAACGGCGCCCTCGTCGGACCCGCCGTCACGACCACTCGGGTCCCGGTCAGGCTCGAATCCGGCTCCAGGATTCTCCCGAGCGCGGCGACGATCTCGTCGGGCTCCGCCATGCGGCCATCCCCGACCTCGCCTTCTGCGAGCGCGCCGAAGACCGGACCCACCTGATCGTACCCGAACTCACGGAGCGCGGCCATGTTCTTCGCCGTCGCGGGATGCTTCCACATCCGAGTGTTCATGGCCGGGCATACGACCACCGGACACCCCGCCGCCAGCAACGTGGCCGTGGCCAGATCGTCCGCCGCGCCCCGCGCGAGTTTCGACAGTATGTCCGCGGTGGCCGGAGCCAAGATCGCCACGTCGGCGTCCCGTCCGAGGTCGAGGTGCGCCATCGGTCTCGACCACAGGTCCGAATACACGCGCCTCCCCGTCAGACCCTCGAACGTGGTGGGACCCACGAAATGCTGCGCGCCTGCTGTCAGAACGACGTCAACGACGGCGTCCGCCTCGATGAGGCGACGAGTGAGGTAGGCGCTCTTGTAGGCGGCAATCCCGCCAGAGACGACGAGGAGGATCCTGCGCCCGTCGAACGGTCGCATGGCCGGGGGGTCAGGCCGCCGGGTCGTGCCGCTTTCGAACCAGGCGGTACTCCAGCATGTCGGAGGTAAGTGCCTCCAGTGACACGGTGGTCAGCTTGACGGGACCGTAGGGCGAGCGCTCCAGCGGGAGCGCGTTCAGCTCGCGGGCGTACTTGGCCGCGACGAGTACTCGCAAGTACTTGTTGCTGGCGGTGCCGGCCAGCTCTTCCGGCGTGAACACCTTCATATGTTTCGTTCCCTCGTATCGCGTGCGGTTCGCAGTCGACTGGTACCCGTACTCCTGAGCGGCACGTCCGCAAGCGGAGCGAGACGGCGTCCGTCGGGGCTCCGCGGCCGGCTGACGGGTAAGACCTTTATACTACTCCAAAGCGCGCCGGATTTCACCCTGGAGCTCGATCGCGCGTGCGACCGCACCGTCGCCGAGCTGTCGGACCGCTCTTTCCTCCGTCGCGATGACCGCCGCTACGGCGTCGATCGCCGGTTCGAGATCGTCGTTCACGACGACGTAATCGAACTCGGCGATGGTCTCCAGTTCGGCCACCGCATTCCCCAGCCTCTCACGCAACTCACCCTCCGTCTCGCTCGCTCGAGACCGGAGACGCGCGATGATCCTCTCTCCCGATGGCGGGAGCAGGAAGATCGACACGACATCGTCCACCGCCCGCCGGACTTGCCGGGCTCCCTGCACGTCGATGTCCAGCAACAAATGGGCGCCGGCCGCGCGCGCCTCGTCCAGGTTCGATCGCGGCGTACCGTACAATTCGCCATGTACCTCCGCGAACTCCAGCATCTCTCCCGCGGCGACACGGTGTTCGAAGACCTCTCGGGTCACGAAGAAGTAGTCCTCGCCATCTCGCTCGCCCCGCCGAGGTGCTCGCGTCGTCATGGAGACCGAGAAGACACAGTCGCTCGAGTCCTCGTTCTTGCCGAGCAGCCGATCGCGGATGGTCGTTTTGCCGGCGCCGGAAGGCCCGGCGAGGATGACCGGAAAAGCACGCGCTCGGAGATCCCTCACGGGCGGTGCCTCACTCGACGTTCTCCACTTGCTCCCGGAGCTTCTCGATCTCGTTCTTCATCTCGACGGTGCACCGTGAGATCTCGATGTCGTTCGCCTTCGCGCCGAGCGTGTTGACTTCGCGCTGGAGCTCCTGAACCAGGAACCCGAGCCGCTTCCCCACGGGTTCGTCGGCGGGCGTGCGCAGGTATTCCTCGAACGCGTCGAGGTGCGACCGGGTACGCACCAACTCCTCGCTGATCTCCCACCGGTCGGCGATGAGCGCGATCTCGCGATTCAGGCGATCCTCTTCCAGGTCCCGAGCGGCGGCGATCTCCGCCACCGCAAGGCGGAGCCGTTCACGCTCGCGCTCGAGACGACTCGGGGCCAGCTCCTCCACCCGCGCGATCCCTGCTCGGAGGGCCGCCAATCGGGCCTGGAGGTCGTCCTCGAGGCGCGCTCCCTCTTGTTCGCGCATCTCGATCAGGCCGTCGAGCGCTTGCACGGCGACACCGCGCACGTCCTCGAACTCGAGCCTCTCGGTAGCTCCGTTCGACTCGCGAAACAGACCACCCATCTGTACGAGCGTACCGATGTCCGGTGTACCCGGGACATCGAACTTCTCCTGAAGCTCCTTCAACCCGTCCAACAGCTCGCGGACGCGTCCTTCATCCAGCACCCGATCCGAAGACGGCGCCGTGCCCTCCAGAACGAAGGACACCTCGACGCGCCCTCGCTTCGCGCGTTGTCCCACCACCTCGCGCAGCGCCGGCTCCCATGCCTCGCTCCCCTGAGGCCCCTTGAGCACGAGCCTCAGGTGGCGGGAGTTCACGGATCGCGCCTCCACCGTGAGCGTACCGCCGTGGAGCGCCTGGCCCGCCGTCCCGTACCCCGTCATGCTGCGAATCATAGTATGTGACGCTCCCACTTGGCCGCTGAAAGGTCCGACCGGTGCCGCTCCCGCACGCCATGTCGGGCCGACCCCGGGATTCCCGCTTTCACCGGCGCGATCCTCAGTTGAAGAACTCCCACCGAATGCCGAAGACACTCACCAACAGTGGGAACCCGGCGCCCGGAACATCGGCGACGAGTACGCCTGTCGGATTCGTGAGTCGCCAGAAGAACCGAAAGTCACGGATCCTGAACATGAACTGTCCCCCCGTCCAGGTATAGGAGGACTGTAGCACGGGGTCGATCGCTCCCGCACGCGCCGACCGGGCTTCGCTTCGGTACTCTACGAAGGCTCCCAGCCAGAGCTCGAAGTTGCCGGAGAAGAAATCGTCGTGAAGGAGCAACTCGGCTCGCGCGAGACTGGTGGGCAGGAAAAGCGCGCCCACCCCACCGGCGTCCTGGTGCCGCCAGTTGCCGGTCAGATGGATCGGCGCCAGACCCCGGATCAAGGCGCCGATCGGGATCAGAGGACCCTGGACGCCGATCTCCCACGACTTCACGTCCAGCCCTTCGCTCGCAACGATCAGACTGTCGAAGCCGGCTCCGAACGACAGTTGCCGGCTCAGGTTCTGGATACCGTACCGACCGTCGAGCCGGTACGGGCCCAGTTCGACCTCGGCCGACAGACCCACGGCATGGAACGAGACGCTGTCCGCTCGCTCCTGGATGGGCTCGGGAATCCCCCGCGAACCGGTCGAGCCGTCCGCGCGCACCACGATCGGGAGTCCGGGGGGCGAGTATGCCAAAGCCGCACGCAACTGCGACGTCGTGAACTCATCCCAGCTCTGGTACCCGGCGCCTACCTCGAACGTCAGCCGATCATCGATCGTGTAGCCGCCGTTCAGGTGGGCATCCAGCGAGGGATACGCGCCGCCTCCCGTCGAGCTGAACCCGAGAGCCAGACTCGCATCGCCCGGTCGGGCCGACACCTGCATGCCCACGGTGTTCGTCTCGCGAAGGGTGGAGTCGGCCAGGCGCAATCCGGCTGTCGCGTAATACGCTTCCAGCTGGACATCGCGGGAGAGGTCGTACCGGCTCCGGAGCAGGAGCTGGCGCCGCGCGATGTCAGCGGTGTCGGCGGCGGTCCGGTCGACAGATTCGCTCCGGTACTCGAGCTGAAACCCGAAGCGGTCTCCTCCAGGCACCCAATTCAGCCGGGCGAATACATCGAAGCGGTCGTTCTCGACGCCGCCCTGACCGACATCCTGGAGGTCGAAGGCACCTTCCAACGTGAAATTGCGACCCATGCCGTTGGTGAACGTCCCGTTCAGAACCTGGACGCTCGGTTCGCCGGTGCCGCCCGAGATCCTGGAGTACGCTGCGTCGTTCGCATGCCGCCTCGTCTCTACATCGACGATCATCCCATCCGCATCGCGCGTGACCCGAACTCGCTCGACATACACGAGCGACGCCCGCCGCAGATCGGTCTGGCGCGCTTCGAGGCTGGGCACCTCGCGCCCGTCGATGAACAGGCGC
>JBDHHV010000015.1:0-43039 GCA_039589195.1 Gemmatimonadota bacterium
GCCCAACCCAGGGCCACGGCTACGACAGGGTTCACGTAAGCGTACGTTCCGACGAGCGCGGGTCGCACGGCGCGGAGTAGCCAGATATAGGCCGAGAAGGCGACGAGCGAGCCGAACACGATGAGATAGGCCAGCGCGGCGAGCGATTTGAGGGACACCGCCGCAAGCTCGATCTGCCCCAACTCGCCTCGCACGGCCCCGGTCAGGAGGAGAAGGCCGCCGCCGCACAGCATCGTCAGCGACGTGGCGTACAACTGCGGACTCGGGAAGGTCGCGCCGCGGTTGTAGATCGACCCGGCCGCCCAGGACAGCGACGCGATCAGCACGGCTACCGCACCGAACACGAACGAACGCGGATCGGCGCCTACGTTCCCCAACACCTCCGCCGAAGGCGCCAACAACAAGCCCACGCCGCCCAGCCCGAGCACGAGTCCCGCGATCTCACCCCCTCTCGGCCGCTCTCCGTCGGGTCCCAACCAGGCCATCATCACGAGCCAAAGCGGCGCGGTCGCCACCAGGAGCGCCGCCAGTCCCGATGGCACGTATTGCTCGGCCCAACTCAGGAGTCCGTTTCCACCCAGGAGCATCAGAGCGCCGGAGATCGTGGCGGCCTTCCAATGGCCGCGAACCGGGATCTGGCTGCCGCGCACCCGAAACCAGGCGAACAGGATCGCGCCTGCTGCGAGGAAGCGCGTCCCGGCCATGAGGAACGGCGGAATCGTCTCGATCGCGAAGCGGATCGAGAGATACGTCGACCCCCAGATCACGTACACGAGTCCGAGCGCGAACAACACGCGTGCGGGAGATGCGTCCTTGGGGCTCATTCGCGGTGCGTCGTCAGGGTGCGTTCCATTCCAGCGCGATCCGGTGACTGGTGAGTGGCGATGGCGAAGCTCCGCCCAGAAGAGAAACGACCGAGTGGCCACCGCGTGAAAAAGCCCTTGTGAGTGTCTCAGGGGTCCGATATCTGCATGAGACGGAAGTAGACCATACTCACCTTTCCGCGGATGGACCGTGAGCACGAGCTTGATCGAGACAGTCGTCGAAGTCCTGCTGCTCGCTGTGCTCGTGGGACCACTGGCGCGTGTCGGGTTCAGTGGACCGTTTCGCCGCAAGCTACGGGTCTTTCCGCGAATCGGCGGTATCCTCCTGGCGCTTCTAATCGCGTACGCGGCACTCGTTTCGCTGGCCGCCGTGTTCGCCCCGCTGCTGTTGCGCGGACTGGCCGTCCTCGCAGCGGGGGCCATCGCCTACACCCATTGGCGTGCGAGACCAGCCTACGGCCGGTCTCGCGGCCTGCCCCCGGGCTCGCTCGCTCTCGCGCCCATGGACCCATGGCGGGACGACCGGTTCTACCTCGAGCGGGCGGCCCGGCACGGCCCGGTCTTCAAGATGAGCAACTACGTGCAGCCGATGGTCTGTGTGGTGGGTCTCGCACGGGCGCGCGACCTCTTGCGCCAGCATGACCACGCGCTGACGGTGGCTCCCCTGCCTTTCAACCGGTTCATCCCGCAGGGCTTCCTGCGATACATGCCTCCCGAGCCTCACCGCCAGTACCGCGACATCTTCCGCATGGCTTTCTCGGGGGAGGTCGTGCGTGAACTGGAGCCGTTCATGCGCCTTGTAGTGCAGGCCGAGCTCTCACGGCTCGCACGGGCGAGCGAGCTGAGCGGGGCCGAGCCCCAGCCCCATCTCCTGCGTCTCGCGCAGACCCTTTTTCTACGCGTCTTCTTCGGTTTGCCCGACGACGACCCGGCCACGGCCCGTATGCGGGATCTGTATTCGGTCATCGACTATCGGGCCGCGTATCGAACGCGTTCGGCAACCGTAAAGCGCGCCTTGTCGGAGATGACGCGGGTGCTCGAGGCACAGGTCGCCGCATACCGGGACCCGCAGTCCGGCGCCCCGCCGGATTCCTTCCTCGGCCGGCTCGTGGCTCTGGACGAAGCTCTACCGGCCGACCCGACCGTGATCGGGAACCTGGTCTACATCAGCCAGTCCACGGCGAACGATGTGTCGGAGCTCCTGACCTGGCTCCTCAAGATGTTGAGCGACCACCCCGATTGGTCCGACCGCCTGCTCGACGAGCTCGGTGTGAACCGGATCTCGTCCGTCGAGGCACGCCCGACGGAGGGTCGCCGGTCGACGGAGGCTT
Source organism: Gemmatimonadota bacterium (assembly GCA_039589195.1). GTDB lineage: Bacteria > Gemmatimonadota > Gemmatimonadetes > Palauibacterales > Palauibacteraceae > JBDHAC01. Next base: position 2,156 of record JBDHHV010000015.1, read on the forward strand.
GCGGAGCGACGGAAGCTTGCGGAGCGACCGATCTCGCTGACCGCATCGTCACCGAGACGCTCAGGCTCGAGCAGAGCGAGTACGTGATGCGTCAGGTGCTCGAGGATCTCGAGTGGCAGGGCTTCGTGATCCCTCGGGGTTGGCAGATTCGGATTTGCGTGCGCGAGAGTCACCGCGACCCGACCATCTTCGCAGCGCCCGAAGTATTCGACCCGGATCGCCATCTCGAGCCCGCTCGCGGGCCGAACGAGCTCGCACCTTTCGGGATCCACGGGCTCTTCTGTCTGGGCGAGCACCTCACTCGGGCGGTGGCCGGGATCTTCGTAACCGAGTTGGTGAGGGGCTACGAGTGGACCGTGGTGGCAGACGGTCCCCGCGAGTTCGGGGGCTTTCATTGGCGGCCGAGCTCGCGGCTTCGCGTGAGTCTCGGCAGGCGTCAGACCCGGGACCGTGTCCTCACGGAATCGGCGTGGTCAGCCCCGCCTCGCTCACGAGCAGGAGGAGCGCGGCCTGGATCGCCAGGTGGCCGTCGCGGTTGATCCACCACTCGCCCGGTGAATGCCCTCCGCCCCCTTCGCCTCCGCGCCCGATCGTCACCGCCGGGACACCCAGCGAGATCGGGATGTTCGCATCCGTCGACGAGCGGGCCAGTGAGGGCTCCCCGCCCATGAGTGCCAGCGCGGCGAGGGCTCGCTGGACCAGCGGTGCGTCGTCGGGAAGCTCACCCGACGGTCGGTCGCCGATCCTGTCCAAGTGTAGCTCGAGGGGCGACCCCTCCCGCCGGAGCGCGTTCTCCTCCTCGAGCGCCCCGGCCATCGCCTCGCGGAAGGCGGCGTCGATCCTGTCGAGACTCGCGGGGCTCTCGGACCGCATGTCGATCTCCATCCACGCCTCGAACGGGATCGAGTTCACCGACGTCCCTCCGCCGATGCGTCCCACGTTGTAGCTCGTGCGGGGTCCGGAGCGTGTCAGCGTATCGGCGACGTCCTGAAAGTGACGCACCGCCCGCCCAAGCGCGTGGGCCGGGTTCGCCAGTCCGAACGCGCCCCAGGAATGACCACCCGATCCCCTGAACGTGGCCCGATACCGGTACGAGCCCAGGCCCTTGTTCACGACCCGGTCGAGTCCGCCGCCATCGATCTCGATCCAGGCGTCGATTCCATGCGCCTCGGGGCGAAACAGGTGCTTCATGCCCCGCAGGTCTCCCAACCCCTCTTCACCGACCACTCCCACGAACCACACGTCCGCCTCGGTCTCGACCCCGGCTCGCTCCATCGCGCGCAGCGCCGTGAGCACGAGGATGACGCCGCGCGTGTCGTCGCCGACACCCGGTGCGAACAGGGTGTCGCCGCGCTGTTGGACCGTGACGTCCGTGCCCTCCGGAAACACGGTATCCAGATGCCCGCCCAGCACGACGGTGCGGCGCGCTGTCCCGCCGCCAGAGCCCCGACTTCCCACCGGAGCCAACCCCCCACGGCCGCGACGCACCGCGATCACGTTCCCTGCTCCATCGATGAAGACAGAGTCCGCACCCGCCTCTCGCAGCCACTCGGCGAACACCCGCGCGCGTTCTTCTTCCATGAACGGCGGAGCGGGCACCTGGGTGAGGGTCACCAGGTCCTCCATCGTGCGGGGTTCAAGCTCCTCGATGATCCGGAACGCCTCGCGGATCACGTCATGGTCCGCCAGCAGCCGAATCTCGGAACTGGCATCTTGCGAGGGGACCGACTCCTGCCCGGGGACCGGCTCCTGCCCGGGGACCGGCGATCCGACGCCCGAGAGCGCAACGGCGGAGGAGGCACCGGCCAGGAGGATGAGGGCGAGCCCGCCTGCACGACCTGTCATCGAACCGGCCGCGCCGGACTCAGGTGACGGGCCAGGAAACGCCAGATCTTCTGCCGGATCTCCTTCGCCGCCTTCGTATCCAACCGGTCGAACGAGTGCCCGCCCGGCATGTCCTGGTAGATCTCGTACTCGAACCCGGGCGTCCCCTCCGCCTCGAGCGCCTGAATGAGCCTCTCGACCTCGAGCACGTTCACGTCCTCGTCGTTCGTGTTGGTGTGGATGAGGAGTGGGGTGCCGTCGTACTTGTGGGCGTTCCAGGAGGGGGACCGCCGGCGGTACTCCTCCACATCCTCGTATGCCGTCTTCCCGATGTGATAGTCCGCCGAATACAGGTCGCGGTATCCTTGCGTCTTGTAGCCCATGCGGGCGATCAGGTCGCTCACCGGCACACCCGCGTACGCCACCGCGTAGTCATCCCCGTGGTCGAAGATGTTCATGAGTGCGTGCAGGCCGCCGTGGCTCCAGCCCAGGATCCCGACGCGGGCCGGATCGAGGAAATCGTAGTTCTCGAGCATGAAGTTGCGGGCCGCGTACGTGTCCTCGGTCTCGAGCCCCCCGTAGTCGATCGCGCGATACGTGCCGCCCCCGTACCCCGTGCTTCCCCGATACTCGGGCGCGACGACCGTGTAGCCCTGCTCCAGCAGCTCCCGGAGAATGTTGGCGTAATACGTGGTGAAGTTGCTGTGTACCCCGCCATGCGGGAGGACCAGGAGCGGGTGCCGGCGGCTCCGGTCCAGATCCTTGGGGATGAACGCGTACGAATAGAAGCGGAACGGGTTGCCCGCGCCCTGGGCGGTGGGATTGGGCTGGTATCGAAGCGGAGGACCGGTCAGACGGACCACGTTGATCTCGGCGATGTCACTCAACCGCGTGAAGAACATCACGTCGTCCACCTGCCGTGAGACGGCGTCGAGCCGCTGGCGGAGAAAGTTCGTCTGACGCTCGAACTCCTCTCGCAGTTCTTCGACGGTTTCGCTTTCTTGCGCGCGCGCGTCCCCGGGCGTCAGGCCACCGGCGACCGCCAAGAGAGCGAGACCGGCGGACAAGAAGACGCGCCGGATCGTGCGAATCGTTTCCTGGAACATGGCCTCCCCCTGGTTCGGGCCCATTGAAGCCGTACAGCAGCCGTGGGTGAGTCGAGGCTTAGCCTACACGTCGAGACCGACTGCGCGCATCAACTCGAGCGCGTTACCGGTCTGGACGACACCCGGCCGGAGCGTGTAGTCGAACTCGAGCCGTCCGTCCACGACACTAAACTCGAAGTGCATGTTCGCCGCCTCGGGCGCGAGGTCATTCGCGATCTCGGCCAGAGCGAGATCGTGCGTGGTCGCGATCCCGATCGCGCCACGATCCAGTAGAGCGCGCAGGACCCCATCGGCACCGATTCTCCGGTCGTGCGAGTTGGTGCCATGCAACAGCTCGTCTAGCAGGAACAGCGCGGGCGGCTCCCGCTCGGCCGTCTCCACCGCCCGTCTGAGTGCCTGCACCTCCGCATAGAATCGGGAAGCGCCCTCCTGCAGCGAGTCCACGGTACGGATCGATGCCGCGAGCGCCAGCGGTGAGAGCCGCAGGGAGCCCGCACAGACCGGCGCCCCGGCCCGCGCGAGGACGATGTTCACGCCCACGGTCCTGAGGAGCGTACTCTTCCCCGACATGTTCGAGCCCGTAACCACCAGCAGCCGGCGCTCCCCGTCCAGCCGCACATCGTTTCGAACACGTGCCTCCTCGGGTAGCAACGGGTGCCCCAATGCCCGCGCGTCGAGCAGAGGCGCGCGATCGCTCAGCTCGGCGAACGAATCCGCGGGGTGCTCGTACGCGTACGAGCCCAGGTCCAGGAACGCCTCCAACTCGCCCACCGCTGAGATCCAGCGCGCGATGCGGGGGCCGTACCGGAGTCTCCAGTCCTCGATCGAGAACGCCGAGCTCGTGCTCCACAGGAGAAGCGGCGCGATCGGCGCGAACAACAGGTTACCACGCCACTCGTGCCGGTCCACGCGAGCCAGCAGGCGATCCAGCTGCCGTGACGCGGGTTGACCACCCGCGCCGAGGGCCTCACGGAGCGCAGTCAGGACAGGAGTCCGGAAGCCCTCCGCCTCGAGCAGCCCCACAATGGCCCTGATGCGGAGCAAATCGCGGGCAGGTCGCTGGACTTCCGCGAGCACCCGGCGAACGCGCCCGGCGACAGCTCTGGATACGGCGATCTCGAGCGCGATGACGGTGAGCAGGGGAATTCCCCCGATCCATAACAGCGAAGCCAGGGCCGGAAGCGCCGCCGCGGCAAGCAAGCGCGTGGCGGCCCGCAAACGGGGCGCCTCGAGGACTGCTGGAGCCTCCGCCCACGCGATGAGATGCCTCGATTCGAGCGCAGTGACGACTTCGGGATCGATCGTCGCGAGCTCTTCGCGGAGGTCGAGTCGAGCGCCGAGCTCTCGCACCGCGGCATTCCGCTCCCGGATCGACGCATTCCGTTCGGGAACCGAGACGTTTCGGGCCTCGACGAGGTCGGACGACGGCGAGTCGAGCAGCCATGCGGCCAGCTTTTCCCGTCCCGCCGCCGTTTGCGAGTTGCACAGGAGCTCGTACAGCGACCCCTCGCCAAACAGGTCGAGGTGCGCCGCGTATGGGTGGGTCTCGTTCAGAAACCGGACTCCCGCGTTCCCCGTGCCCGCGAACCGGTGATCGAGGCGGGCCAGACCGCGCTCGTAGAACGCCATCGCGCGCTCGGCTCGCAACCGTGAGCGACGTGCGCGCTCGTGCGCCGCCACCAGGACCGCGAAGACGATGACGGGTGCGAGCGCCAGCGGTGGAGCGATGCGCCACAGGAACCACCCGATGGCGACCCCGACCACGAACGTGAGCAGACGGGCGTTCGAGACCCGGTCCTCGAGTCGTCGGGCTTCCCGCGCCCGGATCTTCCTCGCTTCGAGCCGCCGGTCGTACTCGGCACGAGGCTCGGACGAGTCGCCGCCGACCGTCGATTCCCGCGGATGAGGATGTGCGTGGGTCATAGGAAGCCGATGATGCGGAGCGTGGGCTCGATAGGCCAGGACCGGCCTCTTGAAGTCTGCCGAAAAAACCCTGGCGAGTAGAGGTTCGGACGCGACAGCGCCGGGCCGCGATCATGCACTCGGAGCTCGTGGGCGCGGGGTGCCCGAGGTCAGCGGGTTCGGGCCAGGATCCAGCCGGAGATGCGATCAAGCAGCCCGGGCACGAACTCCTTCTCGAGAGCCGCGTACTCGCTGGGGCTTCCCGTGACCGCCGCCTGAAACAGGTGGTTGGCGCCCGAGATCACCTCGATCGTGGCGTCGGTGTTTCCAGCCGCCGAAAGGGCCTCGGCCATGGGTCCGCGGTTCTGGGTCGGCGGTACCTGGAGATCCAGTTGGCCGAACAGGGCCAGGACAGGCACTCGCGTTCGGCGCAGCGTCTCGCGCGGATCGTGGTCCAGGAAATAGCGGAACCAGGTGGACGTCGTGGCGACGAGCTGAGACTCGATCCGCGTCGCCACGAAGGCGTCCACGTCGTGGATCGATTGGCGGCGCCGCGCCGGCATCGCCTCGACACCCTCACGTATCATCCGCTCGAGCTCCGCCACGAGCTCATCACGGGCCGCGTCGCGCCGGAGCAGGTCGAAGAGCCGACGCTGGTGGGCCTGCTGCCGCTCGATCGCCGCGCGCGAGGCGCCGTTCACGCGTCTGATCAGCTCTCCCTGGCGAAGGAGGATCTCTGCGCCGGGAACCGCGGGCGCGGCCAGCAGCACCAGGAATGAGATGTCCTCCGACCGGACCGCGGCAAGCGGGGCCACGAGGCCCCCTTCGCTGTGGCCGAGCAGGCCGATCGCAGAGACGTCGATCGCGTCGTGCTCCTTCAGAAGCTCGACCGCCGCCAACACATCCGCGGCGAAGTCCGCCGAGGTTGCATCCGCGACGCTCCCCGTCGAGCCATCAACCCCGCGGTCGTCATATCTGAGCACCGCGATCCCCTCGCGGTTCAAGTGCTCGGAGATCAACCGAAACGGCTGGAACCCGAAGATCTCCTCGTCGCGGTTCTGCGCGCCCGAGCCCGAGATGAGCACGACGGCCGGGTGCGGTCCCGAACCCTCGGGGAAGCTCAACGTGCCCGCGAGCCTGATCGCGCCGTTCTCGAACGTGACTTCTTCTCGGCGGTACCGCGGAATCGCGTCCTCCGGCCGCCCGGGTCTCACGACCCCCGTCGGGTCATCCGCATCCGGCACCCGAGACAGGGCGAACGTCCCGGCGACACCGGCCTGCATGAACTCGCCCTCGATGGTGTCTCCTCGCAGAAGCCCATCCCAGACGGCGAGGCCCGGCCCGGCGGGAAGCTCGAAGTGCACCCGGGGTCGCTCGAACGAGACGTTTTGCAGCCGGAGCCCGTGAGCCCCCTGCGCCGGAATGTCGATGCGGGCGACGAGCGGACTCACCTCACCATCGAACGTCACGCCGATCTCCAGATTCTGGCCGAGCGCGGTCAGCGATCCCTCCCAGCGACCGTCGATACCGCGGCCATCGGAGGCGGTATCGTCAGCTCCCGGCCTCTCTTGAGCGGACACCGGATCGGGTCCGAGCCCGAGGAGGAAGAACGGCGTCGACAGAACGGTCAGGCGGTGGGCGGAGCGTCGGATCCGGCCCGCCGTCCCGCGCGCGATCGTCCTGGTCGGTCGCCGCCGAGGAATCGGCATCATTCCGGCTCGATGACGACCGCCGCCCCGAAGGCGAGGATCTCGGCCGCGCCACCCATCAGATACGAAGTCGAGAAGCGTGCGCTCACCACCGCGTTGGCGCCCAGCTCCTCTGCCTGCGCGAGCATTCGGTCGACCGCCTGCTCCCGTGCCTCCCCCATCATCTTGGTGTACTCCTCGATCTCACCCCCGACCATGCTCTTGAAGCCGGCCAGGATGTCGCGGCCGAGGTGCCGCGCCCGGATGGTATTGCCTCGCACGAGCCCGAGGTCTTTGACCGTTCGGTATCCCGCGACCTTCTCGGAAGCGGTGATGATCATCGGATCACGTCCTTGTACGGGTCACTCTTGCGTATATGGAGCTTCTCGCGAACCACCGAGACGAACAAGATCACGAGACCGACCACCAACCCGACCGATGCCCACCGGATGAGCCCCGGCACGCTCGTGTCAGCCAGCACATCCTGTACCCAGTGCACGAGGCCCCACGAGATCAACACGATCGCACCGACGGACACGAGGATCCACGCGATGCCACGCTCCGTGCGGCGATAGACTCCCGACCAGTAGCTGCCCCAGACCTCTTCCGGTGGCTCTCTCAACTTCATGGAATCCGTGACCTCCTTCACTCGCCGGAGCCGAGCCCATTCGGCTCGTAGCTCCGAGTCGTGCTCCAGTACGTCCTCGAACGCCTCGCGCTCGGTCTCCGACAACTCGCCATCGAGGGCGCTCATCAAGAGCCGCGTCCAGCGCTCCTCGCTCGCCGCCGTTCCGCCGCCGTTCCCCTCGCGGCTCATATCTCGTCTCCGAGCTTCGCCGCCAGCGAACGACGGGCGGTGTGGAGCCGGGACATGACCGTCCCGAGCGGGATGCCGGTCACCTCGGCGATCTCGCCATAGCTGAGTCCGTCGAACTCGCGTAGCACGATGATCTCACGCTGCCCGGCCGGCAGACCCTGGATCGCCGCAGCCACTCGATCCCGGAGCTCCGACTGCTCGGCCGCGCGAGACGGATCGACGGCTCCAGCGCCGCTCGCCACGCTCGCCAGCCACGGGCTCGCTTGTTCCAGAAGCCTGCGCCTCGTCCCCCGGTCCCGCCCGACGTTGAAGCACAGCCGGCGCAGGATCTGGTACAGCCACGGGAAGAACGGCCGCTCCGGATCGATCGATCGACGGGCTCGAAAGGCCCGTATGAACGCCTCCTGTGACACGTCGAGCGCGTCGTCGTGAGATCCGAGCAGCCCCAGCGCACCGAAATACGCACGCCGCATGTAGCGGCTCACGAGCTCCCCGAACGCGGCCCGGTCGCCGCCCTGCGCCCTGCGGATGAGGGTCGCATCCGTCGCTTCGGCGTGGCTCAACCCGCGCTCCCATGACGATCGGTCTCGATGGCGGTCCGCTTCATTCTCCGACATCGATACACGTGAAGCGAGGGGTTATTCGGTTTGGGCGGCTACGGCTGGCCGCGGTCGGGGGACCCTCAGGTCAGGGCGTGTACGTGATCCGGTATATGAGCCACGCCTGATCGTCGGAGATGAGCAGCGATCCGTCGGGCATCACGAGCAGATCGACGGGTCGCCACTTGTAGCTCGCGTTGGAGGTAACGGCGATCTGCGCGAACACCTCGTAGTCGGTCGGCGTCCCGTCCGGCCCCGGCCGGATCACCGAGATCCGGTCGCCGGACACCTGCGCGCGGCTCGATGTGGGGGTCGTGGGCTCGGTCCCGTTCTCGGCGACGAAGATCGCTCCCCGGTACTCCTCCGGGAACATCGTCCCCGTGTAAAACCGCAGCCCCAATGGCGCCGTATGGCCCTCGAACTCGAACGTGGGCGGCTCGAGATCCGGGACGAATGGATGCGGGTGCGCCTCTCCAAGCCCGGGAAGTTCCTTACGCTCTGTTCGAGCACGGAGGAGTGGGACGGTGAGACGTTCGAGGGGTGGGTGAAGTGGTGGGACCCCGAGGACGGGCCCTGGCTGTGGTACCCCACCCGCGGGTGCTGAGCCGGGCGCCGGCACCGATCTGTGCTCCCGGGCCATGGCGGGACGAATCCCAGCAGTTCCGAACTGCGTAAGTTCCTGACACGATTGGCGGGCCCGGTCCGTGGCCCTAGCTTCGTCAAGGACAGCCTGATGGTGCGCGTTCGCACGGACATTGGCGAGCCGGATCCATAAGAATCGAGAAGAGAATGTCGCGAACACCCACGGTCTACGATCCGGAACATACGCGAGTGCCCTCTCGCTGGGAGTTGATCCGGGACGTAGTCGTCTTCCAGGGAAAGCTGTTCGTGGATGGCCTGCGCGACCTGATATGGGCGCCGATATCGGTGGGTCTGGCGGTCATGGACCTGATGGGAATCGGCAAGAACGCCGGGCTCCACTTCTACAACTTCGTCTATTTCGGTCAGAAGACCGAGCACTTCATCAACCTGTTCGGCGCGGCGGATCACGCGGACTCAAACGCCCTCGTCGGCCGTTCCCCCGAGGGTCTCGATGCGCTCGTGCACCGGCTCGAGAAGACGGTCCGCCAGGAGTACGACCGTGGCGGGATCACGGCCTCCGCGAAGAACGCGGTCGACCGAGCGCTGGACAACCTGCAGAAGAAGTAGCGGCTTTGAGTCCCGTGCAGCCCCCGACGCTCGCCGAGATTCGGGAGACGCGCGCGCGCCTCGAAGGTCTCATCGTCGAGACGCCCGTGTGGACATGGGTGAGTGAGGAGATCGACGCGGCTCTGGGACCCGACGCCGAAGTCATCCTCAAGCTCGAGCTCTTCCAGCGGACAGGCACGTTCAAGCCCCGGGGAGCTCTGACCAACATGCTCGCCCTGGACCCCGAGGCGCTCGCGCGGGGCGTGACGGCCGTGAGCGCGGGCAACCACGCCATCGCAGCGGCCTACGCGGCCCGCCTGCTGAGCACGACCGCGAAAGTCGTGATGCCGCGGACCGCGAACCCGGCGCGGGTCGAACGCTGCCGGGCGCTCGGCGCGGAGGTGGAGCTCGTCGTGGACGGTGCGCGCGGGTTCGAGCGGGCGCGAGAGATCGAGGAAGAGGAAGGCCGCACGTTCATTCACCCGTTCGAGGGTCCTCTGACCGTGCGGGGTACCGCGACGCTCGGACTCGAGCTGTCGGAGCAGGTCCCGGAGCTGGATGCGGTCATCGTCCCGATCGGGGGTGGGGGGCTGTGCGCCGGTGTGGCGGCAGCCGTCAAGCAGGCCCAGCCCCGGTGCGAGCTGTTCGGTGTCGAGCCCGAAGGCGCCGACACCATGCACCGGAGTTTCGCGAGCGGCGAACCGGCATCGATCGACGCGGTGCGAACGATCGCCGACAGTCTGGGCGCGCCCCACGCGGCCCCCTACAGCTTCGAGATGTGTCGCCGGTTTCTCGACGACCTGGTCCTCGTGGACGACGATGACCTGCGCCGGAACATGGCCCGCATGTTCGCCGACGCGAAGCTGGCCGTGGAGCCCGCCGGAGCCGCCGCCGCGGCGGCGCTGTTCGGGCCGTTGCGTGACCGCCTGGCCGGCAAGCGGGTCGCCCTGATCGTGTGTGGCACGAACATCGACATCGAGACCTTCGCGGAGCAGGTGCGGGCGGGAACGGCGTCGCTGGAGGGCGAGTGACGACGCTGCAATCACTCACGCACGCGGCACTCCCGGTGCTCTTCATCTTGTCGAGCATCGCCGGGTGCGGCCGGACGGCTCGTGTCGACACGTCACCCGTACGCGCGCTCGTCCCGCCCACGCTCATGCCCCAGCAGAGTGGGACCAGCGCGCTCCTGCAGGCCGTCAGTGCCGTGAGCGAGGACGTGGCGTGGGTGAGCGGGCATGACGGCACATACGCGCGCACGACCGATGGGGGCCAATCCTGGGCGGCCGCCGTCGTGCCCGGAGCGGACACGCTCCAATTCCGGGATGTGCACGCGGTCGACGCTCGAACCGCGTACCTGTTGAGCGCGGGGTCGGGGGAGCTGTCCCGCATCTACAAGACCATCGATGGCGGGGCGAGCTGGACCCTGCAGTGGGTGAACGAGGAACCACAGGGCTTCTACGACTGTCTCGATTTCTGGGATGCGGAGCGTGGCGCGGTATACGGAGATGCCATCGACGGTGAGTTGCGGATCCTGACGACCACCGATGGTGGGCGGACCTGGGGTCGGGTGCCGGCGAGCGATCTCCCGGTGGCGGTCGGCAGCGAAGGTGGGTTCGCCGCGAGTGGCACCTGCTTGACGCTCCGTCCTGGCGGTCTCGCCTGGATCGGAACGGGAGCGGGGGAACGGGCTCGCGCCCTGAGGACCTCCGACTGGGGGCGGACGTGGGAAGCCGCGGACCTCCCGATCGTGAGCGGCCGGGTCGCTGGTGCCTTCTCGATCACGTTCTGGGATGACGAGAACGGGATGGTGTTCGGGGGTGACCTGAATCAGGCGGATGCGTTCACCGACAACATCACGCGAACACACGATGGCGGCCGGACGTGGTCGCTCGCGACGCGGCCGACGTTCCCGGGAGCGGTCTATGGAGGGACGCACCTGCCCGGCACCGGTGCCCCCGGAGCGGCCCCCGCCGCCTTGCTCGCCGTCGGCCCCGGCGGTGCGGCGTACTCGCTCGATGCAGGAGCCACCTGGGCCCCCATCGACCAGCTCAGCTACTGGGGCGTCGGAGTCGCCTCGCCGCGTGCCGCCTGGATCGTGGGCCCGGAGGGGCGGATCACGAAGGTGTCGTTCGCTCCCTGAGGTGGATCCGGGAAACCCGCCCTCCCCGGAGGGGTTGATAAAGACATGGTTACAGATAGAAAGGTCGGCGAATCGCCAGGACCACTCATGACCGTCCGCCGCGGCATGTCGAGGCGGGGGTTCGTCAGGAGCAGCCTCGGCGCGGTGGCCGCATCGGCGGTGTTCCCCGCTTGCAGGGAAGTGTCCCCTACAGGATCCTCGGGTGGCGACGCGCGGCTGGGCGCGCGGCCCGGATCGCCTACCGTTACGCCCCCGCTGGGGCTCAGCCAACTGGGTCTCGCAAGCGGTCGGGACGGGATCCTGTACGTACCGCAGAGCTATTCGCCGGATACTCCCACGCCTCTATTCGTCGCCCTTCACGGAGCCGGCGGCGAGGGCACCGGATGGGCCAGTTATTACAACCGCTCCGAGGACCGCGGCTTCATCCTTCTGGCCCCCGACTCTCGCTCCGGGACGTGGGACGCCATACGGGGCGATTTCGGAGCCGACGTCGATTTCCTGGATCGGGCCCTGCGCCACACGTTCGAGCGCTGCCGAATCGACTCGACACGACTGGCGCTGGCGGGGTTCTCGGATGGCGCATCGTATGCGCTCTCTCTGGGAGTGTCGAACGGAGACCTGTTCAGCCACCTGATCGCGTACTCTCCCGGCCTCTTCAGACCGGCCGATCCCATCGTGGGAAGACCACGCGTGTACGTGTCGCACGGCACCGGCGACGACATCCTCCCCGTATCCTCGAGCCGGGACCGAATCGTGCCGACCTTCAACGCCGACGGTTACGACGTCACCTACGAGGAATTCGACGGGGGTCACCAGGTGCCCGCGGCCATTTCCGAATCGGCGCTGGACTGGTTTTTGGGAGTGGGCTGAAACCGGGCCATCGAGCCCAACGCTCACCCACGAAGGGTTTCTGAGACGATGTCCACCGACAGAAGAGCCAGCGACTCGCAGGGGTCAGTCACGACCGTCCATCACGGCATGTCGAGGCGGGATTTCGTCAGAAGCGGCTTGGGCGCGGTGGCCGCGTCGGTGATGCTCCCCGCCTGTAACCCCATCCTCGGGTCATCAGGGGGCAACCCGCGGCTGAGCGCGCGCCCCGGATCGCCCACCGTCACGCCAACGGTGGGGCTCACCCTGCTGGGTCTCGCGAGCGGTCGGGATGGGGTCCTGTACGTACCGGAGAGCTACTCGCCGGACACCCCCGCACCGCTGTTCGTCGCCCTTCACGGAGCCGGCGGCGAGGGCGAAAACTGGGCCAGTTATTACGACCGCTCCGAGGAAAGGGGCTTCATCCTTCTGGCGCCCGACTCGCGCGCGGGAACATGGGATGCCATACAGGGCGATTTCGGGGCGGACGTCGATTTCCTGGATCTGGCCTTGCGCCACACATTCGAGCGCTGCCGGATCGATCCGACGCAACTGGCGTTGGCAGGCTTCTCGGATGGCGCGACGTACTCGCTCTCGCTCGGGGTGTCGAACGGAGACCTGTTCAGCCACCTGCTCGGCTTCTCTCCCGGTCTGTTCATACCCGCCGATCCGACCGTGGGGAAACCACTGGTGTACGTATCGCACGGCATTCGCGACGGCATCCTCCCGGTGTTTAACAGCCGGAACCACATCGTGCCGGCCCTGAGGGACGATGGCTATGACGTGACCTACGTGGAATTCGACGGGGGCCATGAGGTACCCGCGCTGGTCTCTGAAGATGCGCTGGATTGGTTTCAAGGCCTCGGCTGAGACTGCGCCAGCGGGGGGCCTCCATCCGGCTTTGGCGGGCCGGGCGGGCTTCTGCCGAGATCTCCCCGCGACCGGCTTACGGGTGGAAGCGGCCCAGCGACATCTTCGCGAGTACGAGCATCGCGGCTTTCGTGAGCGGGGAGCTGGCCGCCTTCTCCAGGGTCGTGGGAGGTAGCAACCCGCCGGCCTCGAGCACACAATCGCGCAGCACGTAGCTCGCCTTCCGGTAGATCCGCCGGAACTCCCACACGGTGCTCGTGGGGAAATCGAGCGTCTGGATCAACCCCGCCGCGATCCCCGGCGCCCGGACCGCCCCGTCCGGCGAACAGATCGCGATCCGCCCACACGTTTCTCCGTGCAAGCGGGCGAAATTGAGCGCGAACGTCGCCTGGCGGAGGAGGGTCGTGTGCGATTCGAGGGTTCGGTCACGCAGGTCATCGATGGAGATCCGGAGCCGGAGGCGGCGCTCGAACGAGCTTGCGACGTCTCGGGGCCAGCGAAGAGGATCGAGGATGAGGATGAGTCCGTCGTGCTCCCGCACGGCGTAGTATTCGAGCTCCTCATACGAGAGGATCTCGATCTCGAACGGATTCCGGGGTCTCCGACGCTCCACCCTGTCCACTCTCCGCGCGGATCCGACCGGCAGGTGCCGTCGTCGATCCGCCCCCGCGTTTCAGGCCGGAGGCTCACTCATGCGGGGCCTCGACCCACATGAGCAAGCTGCGGGGTCGGGGCGCCCGTGACAAGCTGGCGTCCCTCCAGCAGGCCGCCAGAGTTCTTCAGCCGCCTGCGCGCGACCCACCAGGATTTCCTCGGCCGCCTCCTAGGGCTGGAGCTCCGAGTTGTAGCTGAGGAGGAACTCCAGGAACGCCGACGCCGTGGGAGCATCCTCCGCCACATAGCGGATGGTGTGCGCGTCCACGAGCTCGACGATCGGCAAATAGGCCAGCACCTGAACGGGACGGTAGCTCTTGAACGCCACCTCGAGAGTCACCGGAGAGGACAGCCGCACCGGAGCGAGCTCGTCCACGCGAGCGAGGCCAGCCTTGACCTTTTCACGAATCAGCGCGTATCCGGCGGCGGGCGTCAGCGTTCGCGCCGAGTGGAACCCGTAATTCCACTTTACGACCGCGCCCTCGATGTCTCCGATGACGTGCTGCGCCTCCTCGACCGCCGCGTCGTCCCCGGAGATCATCACCACGGGCACGCCGAAATGGCCGGCGAGCGCGGCGCTCATGCCTGCCTCGGGGATGGACCGACCATTCAGCCGGATGTCGGTCAGGCGTGCGCTCGACATCGTATGGGCCCGCACGCCTTCCGGGTTGGTCGTCCCGGCGTGATAGCCCAGAAGAATGGCGGCGTCGAACGTGGAATCGATCCCTTGCATCATCATCAGCGGTCTCGGCCAGGAGCGCACGACCTGCACGTCCGCGGGGAGTCGGTCGATGAGCAGGTTCTGACCGTTTCCGTGCGAATCGCTGACGAGGAACTCGGTCGCGCCGGCTTCGCGGGCCGCCTCGATCGCGGCGAGGACCTCCTCCGTCATGAACTCGCGGAAGCGCTGGTACTCGAAGCCGCCGGGTCCCAGTTGCTCACCGGTCACCGCGCCGACCACTCCTTCCATGTCGGCCGAGATGTAGACCTTGAGCCCTCCTTCCTGCGCCACGGCCTCCCCGTCAGCGGCGAAACAGAGCGCTCCAAGCGACACGAAAGACGCGAAAGCCACGCGCCCGAGCCTTGTGCGTCGCTCACACTCGAGCGTCATGCGGCGTTTCCCGAGCCACCGGCGCTGCTGCCGTTCGGACGTCATCGACTTCCTCCTCTCGAACCGACCGCGGACGGCTGCCCGGACAGCACGCTGTCCGGGGGAATACCATCGAGCTGCGTGGTGATCGCTCCCTTTCCACGGCGGTTTCGGAACTTCTTGAACAGCTCTGTATGCTTGCTGCTGAGCGGTACCTCGACGCCGTTGATGAACGCGCGGTCCACGTGCGTGATGATCTGCATCGGATCTCCGTCGGTCACGATGAGGTCCGCGCGCTTTCCCACCTGAATGCTCCCCATCTGGTCGGCGACGCCCAGTATCTCCGCCGCGTTCAGCGTGAGCGCCCGCATGGCATCATCCTTGGAGAGCCCGTAGGCGACCGAGCGCGCCGCGTGGTAGGGCAGGTTGCGGACATCCGCCACATCGTTGGTCCCGAAGGCGATCTTTACGCCCGCTGCGGCCAGGATCCCCGCGTTCCGCCACCCGGCGGAAAGCGGATCGTCTCGATCCATGGTGGGCGACAGCCCCGACCCGACGATGACCGGGACATCTCGCGCCGCGAGCTCTTCTGCGACGCGGAACGCCTGGTCTCCACCCACGATCACCGGCTTCAGATCGGGAAAGCTGTCCTGCACCAGCAGGACCGTCCGGACGTCCCGCTCCGAGCGCGCACGGAAATACACCGGCATCGTCCCGGTCACTGCCGGCACGAGCGCGTCGAGAAGGTGCGCCTGGCCGAAGCGAACGTTGGGATCGAACGGATCGTCGGCGCGCTCGCGCACGCTCGGCCGGTTCGCGTACAGCCGGGCTCGTTCGAACAAATCCAGCAGCGACTCGAGCTCGTCCCCCTTCAGGCTGGGCTCGTCCCACGCCTTTCCGCTTGGTGACGGGAGATTGACCACGATCACCGCGCGGTCCTCGATCTCCATGCGTTCGGGGGTGTCGCCGTCGTACTGGATCAGAGAGCCGGCCCCCTGGATCACCCCTGACCCGGGCACCGCGAGACTGGCCAGGATCCCGTTCGCGCGTGCCACCGGGATGGCCTCGCTGTGTGGGTGCACCCCGGTCAGCCCCCGGATGTGCGGATTGTACTTTCCAGTCTCCCGGTCGTCGCGTGACGCGGCGACCTGCCCGATCTCCGCCATCCCCATCTGCGTGATCGGATCGATCATCCCGGGATAGATGTGCTTGCCACTCACATCGACCCGGCGCGCACCGTCCGGTATAGAGACCTCCGCGGCCGAGCCGACCGCGGCGATCCGACCCTCCTGCACCACCACGACGCCGTCCTCGATCGCGGGTCCGGACACCGGGTGTACGGTCGCGCCGACCAACGCGTACGCGCGGTCCGTCACCAGCGGCGGCGCGTTATCGCGGGCCGACTCGGGGAGCGGCTCCTGGTCGAGCGCTTCGGGCGCACCGAGCCCGAGATCTCCCTGCACGGCCGGCGCGAACGTGGGCATCGCCCGAACAGGCTCGCCTCGAAGCTCGGCTTCGCGCGTCCGGTCGTAGTACACGATCCCATCCACGATCGTCTTCTCGACGCGGGAGTACGTGTTGAAGGGGTGCCCGCTAAGGAGCAGCACGTCCCCATCCTTCCCGACCTCCAACGAACCCACTCGATCGTCGATGAGGAGCTGCGTCGCCGGATACAGCGTCAGCATCCGCATCGCCTCCTCCGGCGGTACGGCGCCGTACTTGACCGGCTTGGCCATCTCCTCGCGCAGGAACGTCTGGAGCCACGGGATATCGGAGTTGAGGCTGGTGACGACCCCGTGCTCCTGCATCACGGTCGCGTTGTACGGGATCGCGTCGTACGCCTCCAGCTTGTACTGCCACCAGTCCGAGAACGTGGAGCCGCCCGCGCCGTGTGCCGCCATCTCGTCGGCGATCTTGAAGCCCTCCAGCACGTGCGTGAACACGTCGATCTTGAAGCCGAACCGCTCGGCGACCCGAATGAGCATCACGATCTCATCGGAACGGTATGAGTGAGCGTGGACGCGGATCTGGCCCTCCATGATGTCCACGAGCGCCTCCAGCCGCAGATCGCGCCGGGGAGGCACGAGGCTGGCCGACGGGTTCTCCCGGTAGTCGGCCCAGGCTTGCCGGTACGCGCGCGCCGCCTCGAAGGCGGCCACGTACGTTGCCTCGACCCCCTCTCGCGAGGCCGGAAACCGTGCCGGTCCCGACCCGCTCGAGTTCTTTCGGGTCACGTTCTCGCCAAGCGCGAACTTGACCGTCTGTGGTGCGCCCTGAACGAGAAGCGTCCTCGAGTCGTCCATCCCCCAGCGCGTCTTGATGATCGCGCTCTGTCCGCCGATCGGGTTGGAGCTGCCGTGTAGAATCTGGGCGGTGGTCACCCCGCCCGAGAGCGCACGGAAGATCCCGAAGTCACGGGGGTTCAGAGCGTCGATGACGCGGACCTCCGGGACGACCGGTGCGGTCGATTCGTTGGTCGAGGCCATGGCGATGTGCGAATGCTGGTCGACGATCCCCGGCATCGCCGTGTACCCCGATCCGTCGATCACCTCGACGCCCGAGGGGGGAGAGAGATCGGTTCCGATCGCCTGAATCTTCCCGTCCCGGATGAGGATCGAGCCGTGCTCGATCACCTCGCCGTCGGCGGTCCAGATCGCATCCAGGTTCTGGAGGAACAGGTCACCGGTCGGTACCGGCACCGCGCCGGGCTCGATCTGGGCCCGAAACTGCTGCGCCCGCGCTTGGGACGCGCCCAGGAGCGTGGCAAGAAGGGCGAGGCTCAGCGTCCGGGCGGCTCGGGTGCGGGATCGGTCGAAGCTCATGGCACGTGCTCTCCTGCTCGCGTTCGGGGTCGCCGAGATCCTCATCGCCCACCCCCCGGCTGCCGGGTCGCCTTCCACGTCAACGTGAAGTCATCGGACGAGCCGTCCCCCGACGCCTGGTCTCCCTCCACGCTTCCCGTGAACGTCGCCGTCCCCTCGCCCCCCCCGATGTTGACTATGAAACGGACGTCGTTTCCGGAGACGGTCCCGCTGCGCACGGTCCCGGTTCCCATGTCGAGATCCATCTCGCCCTCGAACGAGTCCCCATCCTGTACGAGGGTCATGGTGCCACCGATCTCGAATCCCTCACCGGCCGTGATCTCGATCCTCCACGTGCCCGTCACGTCCACGGCCGCGGGCCCACCGCTTCCGACGCCTTCCTCCACACGCTGCAACTCACCCTCGACGAACGTGTACAGGATCTTCGCATCCTTCTCGAACAGCGGCTTGTCGGCCACGAGCAGCGTCGCCGGATATCCGGGGTCCACGCTGGACAGCGACGTGACCCCGTAGATCTCCGCCGGTGTCGTGGTGAGTGCCCGCAGCGCCGCGTCCTCGGGTAGCCCGTACTCGATCGCCTTCCTGACGCCGTCGACGAGATCGGCTCCTCCCCCACCGCTGGTCAGGGCGAACCGGACCCCGGCTTCTGCGAGCTTCGCCGCGTTGGCGTAGATGTCCTCCAACCGCTTTCGCTCGCGCCACACGGCCGGGTCCTCTGGCTCTGCCTCCTGCGGCTCGGCTTCCTGCTCCGCTCCGCTGTCAGCGGGTGGCTCCTCCGCCTCGACGTCCTCGCTGTGGTCGTCGTCCGGGTCCCAGCGCTCCGGTAGCGGGAAGTCGAGCGACACGAGAACCGGGACATCCCGTCGCGCCAGCTCGGAGGCCACCTTCCAGGCCTCGTCCCCGCCGACGATCACCGGGCGGAACCCGAGCTCATCGCCCAGTAGCAGGGCGCGGCGGATATCCTCGTCCCGATCGGCTCGGAAGAAGACGGTCGCGGCCCCGCTCTGCACATCCCGGATCACCTCGAACGCGGGATCCCAGGTGGGTGGCGAGAATCCACGCGGGCCCTGGCGGTACGCCGCACTCAGCCGGGCCTGACGCTCGGCATCCGCGAATTGCTGGCGGAAGAACGCCATGAGACCGAAGAGCTGGCTGGGGTACACTCCGCGTCCCGCCCGAAAGGCCATGACCGGTCCCAGGGTCGGTGTGACCACCATCTGCCATGCCTCTTCGGCGCCGGGTCGGAACAGGAGCAGGGTCCCGCGGCCGGGCATGAGGGCGTTCGCAGGGTGGACCGCCGCGGCCACGACCCCCTTTCGCCGCTCGCCCTCGAGATCGTCGCCGTCCAGGTCGAGGTGGTCGAGGACCCGACGTTGAGGCATGAAGCCCTGGAGCTCCCGCGGGGGGTTCCAGGACTCGACCTCGCTGCGGTCGAAGTCCTGTTCGGGGAAACCGTATTCCACGGCGCCTTCCGCGTCCACGAGTCCCGGATACACGAAGAGGCTGTCGCCGGGCAGGACCACCGCGTCTCCGGGAATCTCGATCTCGGCGCCAATGGCCTCGATGAGCTGTTGGCGGATCACGACGGTGACGCCCTCCATGCGCGAGCCATCGGGCCGGACGACCGTCGCTCCCAGCAGCGCGTAGGCGGTGGGGGGAGGAACCTCGGTGAATTGGGCCGCCGTCGATGCCGGGAGCATGAGCGCGAGACACAGGCCGAGCCGCGTCCCGACTGTGAAGCGGTTCATAGACGATACTCCTGCCGCGGGTCCAAGCCGTCCTGCAGCGCCCTGCCTGGGAGTTCCTCCCAGACGCAGGCCCATGCTGCGGAGCCCCTAGAGTGCGGCGTGGCGCCCCGATCCTCAAGGGGCCGCCCCCACACGCGGCTCCCCGGGTCTTGGAACCCCCGAGTTTTCCGTGTACCGTGGGAGGGTCCGGGAACCGCGAGAGTATCGATGAACGACGACCTGCGGCTTCAGACACAGATCGGCGTGGGTGGCGCCGGGGCGGCGCTGGGCCGATCCTCGTCCGGCTCGCTTCCGACGGACGTGTTGCGCGAGGCGTCGCGGCGACTGGGGTGGGCCGCCCTCGTCTACTCCGTCACCTATTTCCTTGCCTTCTTCGGCGCGCACTTCGCGGCCCTCGGCGGCGGGTGGAATATGTCGTTGCTCGACCGACCCCTGCATCTGGGTGTCGCCGTCATCTCGATCCTGCTCGGGCTGGGGATGTTCTGGACCTCCCGCCGGGGCCGGATGAGGCCACAACGGCTGCTGGATGTCGGTCTGGTCTTCGCGGTGGTCGGGGCGCTCGGGATCGCGTTCGCGGAGCTGTGGGGGGTCTTCCCGGAGTGGCGACCTGTCGACGTCGTCGACTCGTACGTCGGAGTGTCCTGGGTCGGGATCTGGATCCTGATCTTTCCGATTCTCGCGCCAAACACGCCCCGGAAGATCCTCACCGCGTCCCTCGTCGCCGCATCGATGCCGCCGCTCATCGTACTCTTGTCGATGGCCGCGGGCGCCACGAGTTCCGACGCGCCTCTGTATTTCTTCGCCACGTATTTCCTGTTCACCACCTACCTTTGCGCCGGGATCGCCTACGTGGTCGCCCGGATCGTGCACCGGTTCGGCGTTCGACTCAAGGAGGCGCGCGAGGTGGGCAGCTACAGACTCGTCGAGTGCCTCGGGACCGGTGGAATGGGCGAGGTGTGGCGGGCCGAGCACCGGATGCTGGTGCGGCCGGCGGCCGTGAAGCTCATTCGGGGAGAGGTGCTGGGCACGGATCCCGAAGCTCGGGATAACGCGGTCAAGCGCTTCGAGCGCGAAGCCCAGGCGACCTCGAGTCTTCGCTCCGTCCACACCGTGGAGCTGTACGACTTCGGGCTGACCGGCGAGGGGGTGTTCTATTACGTGATGGAGCTCCTGGACGGTCTGAACCTCGAGCGGCTGGTGAATCGCTATGGAGCCGTCCCTCCGGGACGTACGATTCACCTCTTGCGGCAGGTATGTCGTTCGCTCGGCGAGGCGCACGAGCGTGGGATGGTCCACCGGGACATCAAGCCCGCGAACATCTTCACCTGCCGTCTCGGTCCCGACCACGATTTCGTCAAGGTGCTCGATTTCGGGCTGGTGAAGATGCACCCGCGGGCTACCTCCTCCGCCGGGCCCGAAGAGCTGGATCTCACGGTCGAGGGTGGATTCGCGGGCACACCGGCGTTCATCGCGCCCGAGATCGCGCTGGGAAAGGGGGTCGTGGATGGTCGCGCGGATCTGTACGCGGTCGGCTGCGTCGGGTACTGGCTCCTGACCGGTGTGCGCGTGTTCGATGCCACGACCGCGATGGGCCTGGTCGTGGAGCACCTCAAGACCCGGCCGGTCCGTCCCTCGGAGCGCACCGAGCTCCAGATTCCCACCGATCTGGAGGATCTCGTGCTTCAGTGTCTGGCCAAGGAGCCCGCCGACCGCCCGAGGGACGCGTGGGTCCTCGACGAGGCGCTCGCCGCCTGCGCCGCAGCGGGTGAGTGGGGGCCGTCCGAGGCCGAGGCGTGGTGGCGGCTACACGCGCCCGAGAACGAAGCGGACGAGGCCTGAGGCAACCGGCCTGACCAGTCCTGACGCAGCCGGCCTGACCAGTCCCGACACAGCGGTACGACCGGGGTGCGCGCCGACTACTCGCCGATGACCGTTACCGCGACGCGGCGGTGACGCACTCGCGTATCGAAGTCGAGCAGGACCACCTGCTGCCAGGTCCCCAGCGGGATCGAGCCATCCACGATGGGCAGCGTGAGCGCGGGTCCCACCAGCGTGGCGCGGACGTGGCTGTGCCCGTTGTCGTCGTGCCACGTCTCTTCGTGCTCGTAGCGACCGTCGCGCGGGGCGATCTTCTCGAGTGCCGCAGCGATGTCGTGGTGTACGAGGCCCGGCTCGAACTCGAGCGTCGAGAGCGCGCCGGTCGAGCCGATAACCATGGCGGTCAGTTGCCCGGTTCCGACACCGCTCATGCGGACCAGATTCTGGATTTCGTCGGTCAGATCCAGGATGTGATCGTTGCCCGCCGTCTCGCGCTCGATCGTATGACTGTGGCAGATCATGAATGGCCCCCGAGGCTCACCACCGTTTCCGGACTCCTGTCCCGAACCCTCCTCACATAACCCCGCCGGTACGGCTCTCGGCAAGTCGTCTCCGTCGAATACGGCCACGCCGAGACTAGCGGGGAAACCTTTTCAGCGCCCGACGCGTCCAAGACAAGGTGAACGTGTGGTCGCAACGACTCACTGAAAACTCCGCGGGCCCGTGAGACTACGACTTCCGTGAGACGTACGCTCCGCTTTATCCGCAGGCAGCTCACCGGCCGGAGGTTCGTTCTCCACCTCGCCGTAACGGCTACACTGCTGGCCTCCTACGCCCTATTCGAGCGGCGCGTGGCGTCGAGCTTCGAAGCGGCGACGGCGGCACTCCCCACGAGGATCTACGCGAGACCGCTCATCCTGCAAAACGGAGAGCGTCCGGATCGCGAACGGGTGGATGCTCACCTGCGGCGGACCGGCTATCGCCGCGTTCGGGGACAGGTCGGGTCGGGGGAGTATCGGCTGGGCTCGAGCGAATGGCGCATCGGACGGCACCCCATGCGGATCGCCGGTGTGCGAGATCCCGGGGGCGTGGTGCGGGTGAGGCTCGATCGGCGAGGTCGGATACGGACGATTCGCAACGCCGAGGGTAGCGAGCTTCCGGGCGTGGTTCTCGAGCCGGAGCTGATCGGCACGCTGTGGGGCGAGACCCGTCGGGATCGCGTGCCGGTCCGGCTCGAGGAGATCCCGGACCACCTGGTCCAGGCAGTCCTCACCGTCGAAGACCGGCGTTTCTTCGACCATGGCGGCGTCGACCTCCGCCGGATCGCGGGAGCGATGGTCGCCAACGTTCGGGCTCGGCGAATCACACAGGGCGGGAGCACGCTGACCCAGCAGCTCGCACGAACGCTCTTCCTCTCCCCCGACCGAACCCTGTTCCGGAAGCTGCGCGAAACGGCGATCGCCTTCGCTCTGGAGCGCCGGGTCTCCAAGGAACGGCTTCTGGAGGCGTATCTCAACCACATCTACCTGGGCCAGAACGGAGCGGCGGCGATCCACGGCGTGGGTCGGGCGGCGCAATTCTACTTCGGTCACGACGTCAGCGACCTGTCGGTGGAAGAATCCGCTCTGCTCGCCGGTGTGATCCGCGGCCCGAGCCTGTACGCGCCGTTCAGGAACCCGACCACCGCGAAGGCCAGGCGGGACCTCGTCCTCGCGATGATGCACGAGCGGGGCGAGCTCGGCGCGCGGACGCTCGAGCAGGCGACCGACCAGCCGCTGGAGCTCCGCGAACGAAGCTCGGCCCGGCTCTCCCCGCGATACTACCTGGACTACCTGGCTGCGGAGCTGCGCGACTCCTTCACGGCTAGCGAGCTGGAGTCGGGCGGCCTGGCGGTCATCGCCTCGCTCGAGCCGTCGCTCCAGCGCGCGGCCGAGGACGCCGTGCGGCGGGGTCTCGATGCGCTCGAGCGACAGTTCGCTCACCTGAGCCGAGACGGGCAGCCACTCCAGGCGGCGCTCGTGGCACTGGACCCGTCGAGTGGAGAGGTCCTCGCCATGGTAGGGGGGCGATCGTACGGTTCGTCCCAATTCAACCGCGCCTCGCTCGCGCGCCGGCAGCCGGGGAGCGTCTTCAAACCGGTCGTCGCGCTGACAGCTCTCTCTCGCGCGGTCGAGCACCGGGACCCGTTCACGCTCGCATCCACGCTCGAGGATGTGCCGCTGTCGGTGGAAACGCGCCAGGGGCTGTGGACTCCATCCAACTACGATGGCGAGTTCTACGGCGACCTGAGCCTCCGCGAGGCCCTCGAGGGATCGCGAAACGTCCCCTTCGCGCGCCTCGGTCTGGAGGTCGGCCCCGAGCGGATCATCGAGACGGCGCGTGCGCTGGGGATCACGAGCTACCTCGCGCCCGTGCCGAGCCTGGCGCTCGGGGCCTCGGAGGTGTCTTTGCTCGAGATGACGGGAGCATACGGCGTGCTCGCGGCCGAGGGGCTCAGGATCCCTCCCCACTCGGTGCGAGCCGTGCTCGACTCCGAAGGTCGTCGTCTCGAGGACCTCGAGACGGGCGCCCCCGAGCTCGTCTTCACACCGGCCGAGACGTATCTGGTTACCTCGGCGCTCCTGGGTGCCGTCGAGCGAGGGACGGGGCGGGGTGTTCGGGCGTACGGATACGACGGACCCGTTGCCGCCAAATCGGGCACCACCAACGGATATCGGGACGCCTGGTTCGTCGGATATACACCCGAGTTGACGGTCGGGGTGTGGGTCGGGTTCGACGACGGCGGCCGGATCGGACTGCCCGGCTCGCGAGCAGCCCTCCCTGTGTTCGCTGGGTTCCTGCGTACCGCATTGGGTCCGGAGGGCGGCGCTGATTTCCAGGTTCCGAGCGGTGTCGAGCTTGTCCATGTGGATCCGGCTACCGGGCTTCGCGCGGGGTGGGGGTGTTACGGAGAGCCCGAGTTCTTCCTCGCCGGTACGATCCCCGAGGAGGGGTGTGGCGACCGGTGGGACACACGCCGCTGGTGGGACAGGCGCGTTCGGGTGGAGTCGGATCGTCTCGGTCAGGAGGCGGCACGTTGGCTTCGGTCACGGCTGCGAGAGCTGGAGCGGGAGGGGGTGAAGATCCTGCGCGGCGACAACCCGCGCTAGGCGAATTCCCCGGGCCATCCACTCCCGGTCACCCGGACAGCGACCGTTCACCGCCCCGCTCAGCGCGTTCGGCTTCCAGGAAGTGCCCTCCATCGTCTCGGTTTTCTCTTCCTGTCCTCGGTGAGGTATGCTGGGGCGTGACGGAAGCGGTCACGTGGCTGGAAGCGACCGGAAGCGGCGGAAGAATGAAGGAGCCCGACATGAGATTGCCTTTCATCGGAAGATCCCTGGCCGTGACCTCGGTGGTCCTGGCGCTCGCCCTGGTCTGGTGGCCCGCAGGTCCGGGCTTCGCTTCGCCAGCCTCGAGCGCGACCGTCCAGGAGACACCGTGCTCGAGCGAAGAATTTCGCCAGTTCGACTTCTGGATCGGCGAGTGGAACGTGACGGCGGGCGACCGTTCAGCGGGTCGCAACCGGATCACCTCCACCCTGGGCGGGTGTGTGCTGCTCGAAGAGTACACGGCGACCAACGGCGGTTACGAAGGCAAGAGCTTCAACATCTACGACAGCACCGCCGGTGAGTGGCACCAGAGCTGGGTCGACAATCGGGGGCTGCTCCTTCAGCTCCGAGGCGGGCTCGAGGACGGCCGGATGGTGCTCAGCGGAGAGAGGATCGGCCAGGAAGGGAAGCCAGTCATCGACCGGATCACCTGGACGCCCAACGAGGACGGAACGGTCCAGCAGACGTGGCAGGTCTCCGGGGACGACGGGGAAACCTGGAGCACGGCGTTCGATGGCACCTACGTACGGGTGAAGTAAGGCTGGTACCCGACCGGAGGCGGCTCCTGCCCCGGACGCAGGCTCGCTCCCGGCGTCGTCCGCGAGCCACAGACGGCGCCCTCCTGTTGCTAAGAGGCCACAGGTTGGCCTCGATCTGGAATCAGAAGCGCACGACGGGGCTGGTGCGCGAGCCGCATAAATGAAGTGATACCTGAACATTATCGGGGCTAGCCGGAAACCGCGGCGCCCCGGTCCCCATGGCACTCCTCCAGCATCCAGACGCCTCCAGAACACGCGCCTCGAACGATGCGCAGGAGACGGGCGCGCGCCGTTTCGTGAGGCGCCGTCCGTGTCGGGACCGGGAGGAGGAAGGAAGATGCGGGAGTTCATGAAGACGCTGTGGCGAAACACGGCGGGGCAGGACGCGACCGAGTATGTGTTGCTCCTGGTGCTGATCGCCCTGGCGATCTCCGGCGGGATGGTGCTGGTCTCGAGCGGCATCAACAACGGCTTCAACGGGGCAGCCGGGACCATCAACGGCCAGGGGAACTCGTAACCGGAGGCGCGAACAGGCCGCTGCGCGGCCAGGACTGGTCCCTAACGGGGTGTCACTGCTGAAGATGCGGTGACACCCCGTTTTCTCATCGGTCCCGCGCCGGTCGAGCCCGGCCAGCGGTGAAGTGGTGCGCGGGCCTGGCAGGACGATCCTCGCGAGCCGATTCCGGCTTCGAGGTGGCCCACCCGGAGGGTTCGGTCAACATGTGTAGCGGTGAATCGTTGGATTCGCCCCACACATTGCCCTGGAGGCTCTCAAGCGGGTACGCCGGGTGAATCACCCTCAACGTTCCTTATGACAACGAATTACGGGTTCTGGCACGCCCAAGCACGAGCAGGGCTCCACGGGGGTACGGTTCCTTCATAACACCCCCCTCGCCTGCAAACGCTCGAGCAGTTAGGTGGATTCACAAGTCGATCGACGGAGGGTCAAAATGCAGCAGTTCCTGCGGAACCTTTGGAGCGACGAGTCTGGTCAGGACGCGACGGAGTACGTCCTGCTCGTCGTGCTGATCGCCCTGGCGATCACGGCCGGTATGACCGTGCTTGCCACGGGGATCAATGGCGCGTTCGGCAACGCCAGCACCACGCTGAACACCACGACGGGTGGTTCCTGACCCCAGTCGAGGGCCATTCGCTTCGCTCATAGCGAAGCAACTCCTCGCAAAAGGGTGCGGCCCTCGCGGCCGCACCCTTTTCTCTCATCTGCCTCCTACGGTACGGCCGTATAGTGCCCGTGGATGCAGAGCCAAAGTCCCGCTTCGCGCACGAAAATGCGGGTGGACTTCCCGCGGCTCGTCATTCGCTCCCCATCTACCCACCCGGAGTCGGTCCAGTAATAGACGATCCACGCCACGTCGCCCCGGATGGTGACCTGTGGTTGGTGCATCTCGGTGTGCACGCCGCGGGCGCGTCCCAGATAGTCCGAGATGCCCCGCAGCTCTGCTTCCTTCCCGCTGGCGAGGTAGACGTCGCTCTCGCCAAAGGAGGTGAAGTCGGGGTGGATGTAGCTCGCGTATCGGTCGAGGTCGCCACTCTCGATCGCGTCCCACATGGCGATCAGGGTTTCCCTCACCTCGCTCGCCGCGTCGGCGTCGGTCGGGGACTGCCCGAGACCCGTGCGGGGTATCAACAGTGTGAAGAGGACGAAGGCCAGGGGCCGCGAGACGGTCGAGACTGCGCTCATCACTGATCACCTCCATATCCAAAGGCTGGTCGCGCCCGCATCCTTGCGGCCTCTCGAGTTGATGTCCAGCTTCCCACGGCGGCCCAGGGCCGAGCTGGATGCCCTCGTGTTGGAACGGCGCCAGGCGCCCACATGCGGACGGAGCCATGAACGATACGACGTCAGCGACGGATGATGTCTATGACATGGGTGAGCTCGAGAAGGACCTGAAAAAAGCCAGGGGAGGGCGACGCGCCCCATGGTTCGTGGCGGGTCTTCTCATCGGGATCACGGGCACCCTCTTGCTGCCACCGCTCCTGCGGCCCTACCTGCCCGATTCGCTACGGGGCTCGCAAGAGTTGGCCGTCGGCCCGGTCCTCGCCGAGCAGCGCGAGGAGGGTAGGCTGTTGCTCACCGTTCAGGCCGAGCAGGGTGCCATGCTGGCGACGTTCACCGAGCGGGTGGCCGAAATCGACCTGTTGGTGGGTGTCGGCGATACGGTGACACTCGCCGTATCGCGCTACCAGCCCTTCGTGGAGAACCCGTCTTTCGAGGGTGTGAAGAAGGCCGACTCGACCCGGGGAAGTGCGGCGGCCGAAGAAACCGGGGCCGGTGGCGTCGGTTCCGAGGAGACCACAGCCGATGACGTCGAGGGGGGGGATCCGGAGAGCCCGGTCGAGCCGGACTCGGTGGAGGGAAACGCCGGGGCGGCGGGAGGATAGCGACCGCTACCCGTTCCCGCCTCCGGCATTATCCGCTGCGGCCGCGTCTAGCGGCTCTCGAACACTTTCGTCGCGCCTGCCTCGTCGAAGCTGAAGATGTCGTACGGATCGACCCGATCACCCATCTCCATCCCGGGCGCCCCGATCGGCATGCCGGGCACGGCCAGCCCCGCGACCGCAGGTCGCTCCTCGAGAAGCCGGGCCACGACGTCTCCGGGCACGTGTCCCTCGATCACGTAACCATCGACGGTCGCCGTGTGACAGGCTTCCACATGCTGCGGAACCCCGTGCTCCGCCTTGACGGCCGCCAGTTGGTCGGTCTCCTCCACTTCCACGTTGAACCCCATCGCTCGTAGGTGTACCACCCACTTGCTGCAGCATCCTCAGTCGGGGGCCTTGTACACGCGCACGGTGGCGTTCACGAACTGCCCGTTGCCCTCTTGCAGAACGGGCGCGGGCGCGGCTCCGTTCGCCGCCGCTTGGGAACCGTCCGCCCCGCCACAAGCGGCGAGCGCGCCTCCGAGCAGCAGAGTCATCGGGATGGACCGTCGGTTTGACACGTTTCCTCGCATGCTTTCTCCTAGATGGGGAACGGCGCGACTATGTGCCTCCTCACCTGCTCCACGGTGAATCAAGATACGACATGGTCGGGGTGTGGGGTACCGAAGTGCACATGGAAGTGCACATGTAGGGTAGGGAGTTCCCCGGGTCGACGTAGAGGTTCTCCCGACGTAGATGTTTGACGAGCGACTGTGGGCGGTACGCGAACGGGCACCCGCTCGAGCCGGTCTTCGAGTAGGAGAGATCGAGTGGAACTGGAAATCAAGCGTTTCGAGTCCGCTGACGAAGCGCGGACCTTCGAGGCGGGGCGCTTCGACCTGATCACGGTGGGCGGTATGACACTGGGGCGGGCGACCTACCAGCCCGGGTGGAAGTGGTCCGAGCATGTCGGTCGCGAGACGGGTGAGAGCAGTTGCCAGGTCGAGCACATCGGCATCGTCGTCGCCGGGCGGGCGATGGTGGCGATGGACGATGGAACCGAGATCGAGCTACGCGCCGGTGACGCGTTCGCGATTCCACCCGGGCACGACAGCTGGGTCATCGGGGATGACCCCTACACCTCGCTCCATCTGATGGGAGCCGAGTCCTACGCCCGCACGGAAGGAGCCGACTGACCCCGTGCCGACGCCTTCGCCCATCCGGTTGCGATCGACAGCGCGCGGCCTGGGGCGCGCGGGCCTGTGGGCGGCCCTGCTGTGGTCCGTGGCGCTGTGGCCCGCTTCGCTCGAGTCCCAGCAGCGTGACAGGTTCCTGGGCCAGGCAGCGTTGCTCTTCACCGGCGGAACGCTGATCGATGGCCGTGGTGGGCCCGCCCGCCCGAACACCGCCGTGCTGGTCTGGGACGGGAGGATCCAGGCCGTAGGCCCCGCGAGCGACATTCACGTCGTCGAGGGCGTACAGGTGATCAGCGTCGAGGGCTACTTCATCGTGCCGGGCTTTATCGACGCACATGCCCTCCCCTCGGACTCCGCGGCGCTCGTCCAGATGATGCTCGCCGGGATCAGCGCGATCCGCAGCCCGGGGGCTAGCCGCGCCGACTACGAGACCGAGGGGCTACAGCCCTACGATGGCGACGCGTTTCCCCATCTCTTCACCGGTGGGCCGAGGCTCGACGCGAACGGCACCGGCTCGTCGGACGGACTCTTCGTCTCGAACGAGGCGGAGACGGCGGAAGCGGTCCGGCGGTTGGCCGCGGAGGGTGCCGAGCTGATCGCGCTCTCGCCGCGATTCCCCGTCCCCATGACCGTTGCGGCGGTCGCGGCGGCGCGACGCGAGCAGCTACCCGTGTGGGCCGATCCGGAGGAATCCGGTTGGGTCACCTCGGCACGAGCCGGGGTCGATGGGCTCAGCAGGGTGCTTTCGGGCGATCCCGACTTGCTCGCCGCGGAATACCGCGAGCGCTATGAACGGGCGCGCGATGAGGAACCCTCGACCGCGATCGCGGCCTGGCTCGATGCCCTGGACCCCGAGGGCCCCGAGGTGGATCGGATGATCGGAGCCCTGTTGGCAGGCGACGTGGTCGTGGCTCCACTTCTCGCCGCCGGGGAGTCGCGGCAGTGCCTGGCCGAAGATCCCGTCACGCCCGAGGAGTGCGCGAGTTGGCCGGATTCCGTCCGTGTCCGTGCCGGCGAGGCTTGGCCGAAAGCACTCCAACTGGTCCGGCTGCTACACGATGAGGGGGCCCGCCTGGTCGTCGGGTCCGGCTCCCCGGTCACGCGACCCGGTGTCGGGTTCCACCGCGAGCTGGAGCTGCTGGCTCAGGCAGGCATCCCTCCCCTGGAGATCATCAGCATGGCGACACGGAACGCGGCCGTAGCGCTCGGAGTTCTCCACCAACGAGGCACCATAGAGACCGGCAAACGAGCGGACTTCGCCGTTCTGCGGGCCGATCCGCTGGCCGACATCGGCAACGCGCGTGCGGTGGAGTTCATGGTATTGGACGGGAGGGCATGGGGACGCACCGAGGAAGGCGAGCTGGGCAGGATCCGTTTCCGCTAAGGCCTCCCGGCCTCCCGGCCCCCGGCCCCCGGCGGGAATGTCCTCCGCGCGCGTCAGACCGCCACCGCCACGTCGACGGGACACGACTCATCCCGTCGACGCGTCAGATCCTCGATCACCACTCCCTTGAACCCCTCTTCGCCGGCGGTCTCGAGCAGTGCGCGGCGATACTCTTCGATATCGACGACTTCGACACACAGGCGGACTCGCTGGAAGAAACGCGGGAAGCTGTCTCCGGGCGCATGGATGTGGTGTAGGCCTCCGCTGTACGCGAGCAGCATTCTTCCGCCCGGCACCGCTCGAATGATATCGGCGATCCCACCGCGCACGGTCATAGGCTGCCCATGAGAGTCCAGGCCCGTTCGGCGCATCATCCTCCCCTCGGGCAGGATCACGATCAGGGCCTTCGGGTCCTGGACGCGTGACATCAGGTCCGACCACGTGTGATCGCGCTCTCGCGTGATCGGCACGACTTGGTGGGCGACGAAGCCGAAGAATCGGCCGACGAGACGCCGGTCGGTGGTCTTCTGGGCCACCGGCACCACACCGTGCGCCGCGATCTGCCAGAGCAATCGATTCGGGGCGAGCGCCGCGTAGATCGGCTCGAACAGGCTGGTGTGGTGCAGCATCGCCAGAATCTGCAGATTCACCCAGGGATCTGCGGGAGGCGTACCTACCCACTCGAGTCGCGTGCGAAACAAGACGCGGCTCGCGTACTTGACGAGAAGAAGTAGCAGGAAGACGGCGTAGCTGCGCATCTCCCATCAGTCTGACGATGGGAGGCGATCGCGGTCAAGACGGCACCGCGCCGCACCTCGCCGGGAGGCCGGGCTACGGTGCGCGAGGAAGACGCGCGTCGGTAGCGCACGCGTCGCGATGGCCGCATCTTCTCGAGTCTCACGCACCCGGCCAGCCGACATGGAGGATGCGGCTCCGCCGTCGCCGGGTACCGTTTCCACTCCCGGAAGGAAGTCCCGCAAATGCTATCGATCTGGTTGATGACGACGGCCGGTCTACAGGCACCCGTGCAGCCGATCGACGTCACGTCGGTCGTCGCGGTCGTGATGGGCCTCATGGTGGTCCTGATACCGATCGCCGGCCTGACGGCCCGCTTCGCGCTCAAGCCGATCGCGGAGGCGGTCGCGCGGATGCGCGCGGGTCAGGGGGCGAGCCAGGAGCTGGCGGTAATGGAGCAGCGCGTGGCGCTGCTCGAGCAGCAGCTCTCGAACCTCGAAACGGATGTCCGCAAGATCGAAGATGTGGCCGCCTTCGACCGGCAGCTGAAATCGGGGGAAAGCCAACAGTAGCAGACGCGCGCAGACGCCAGAAAACCCGCCGTTGGTTGGAGGTAGAACAGCATGAATGAGAGAGCCATGGGATGTCTGTTGGCCGTGACCGCCGCCCTCGTGGGCGTTCGACCGGCCGACGCGCAGCAGGACTTCGATGCTGTGCAGATCGAAGCCCGACATGTCGCAGGGACCGTGTACATGTTGACCGGTAGCGGAGGGAACATCGGCGTATCGGTAGGCCCCGACGGCGCCGTGATGGTCGATGACCAGTTCACCCCCCTCGCCGCCAAGATTCGCGAAGCGCTGCGCGGGCTCGGTCAGGGTGGGCCGGAGGCGGAGCTCAAGTTCGTGCTGAACACCCATTGGCACGGCGATCACACGGGGGGCAACGTGGAGTTCGGCCCCGAGGCGACGATCGTCGCACACGCCAACGTTCGCAGGCGCCTCTCCACCCGTGAGGATCTGGGTGGCGGGCGAATGCAGGAGCCGCAGCCGCCCGAGGCCCTGCCGGTCGTGACCTTCGGTGATTCCGTGTCGATCCACTTCAACGGGGAGGAGATCCGGGCGATCCACTTCCCCCACGGCCACACCGACGGGGACGCGGTGATCTTCTTCACCGGCTCGAACGTGGTCCATCTCGGGGACAACTTCTTCGCGGGTCGCTTTCCGTTCGTGGACCTGGCCGCCGGCGGGAGTGTTCAGGGGCTTACCACCGCGATCGGCAGGGTCTTGAGCGAGATCCCCTCCGACGCACAGCTGATTCCGGGGCACGGCCCTCTCTCGACGGTCGAGGACCTGCGTGACTACAAGCGCATGCTGGAGGAAACGGTCGACATCGTCGAGCAGCGGATCGCGGCCGGCCAGACCCTCGACGAGGTGACGGCAGCGGGCCTCCCGGAGGAATGGGCCGCGTGGGGCACGGGCTTCATCAATGCGGAACGGTGGCTGGGAACCGTGTACCAGAGTCTGACAGGAGAAACCGGTGGCGGGCAGGCGGACGCCTCCGACCGGGCGGATCAGCCGCCTCGCGCCGTGGACGCCTCGCATGGTGGCAACTACGGTCAGCGGGGCGGCTCCGGCCACGATCACGACCACTGAACCGGACCGCTCGCGCGCACCGTCGCAGGACGGGCGCCGGGCACCGAACCACAGAGCGGAAAGCCAAGCGACGTGAGCGAGAGAGCTCGAGACGACGGGCGGGATCACGAGGACGCGGCCGACGGGTATAACGCCGGATACGCCGAGCGACTCTACGAGCGAGCCCTGCGGGATCGTGGGCTGATTCCTCCCTCTCTCGCGGACTGGGAACCCTCGGACCCGGCAGGGGCATCGACCCCGGCCGGGCCACCGCCCCTGATCACCGGCACCGTGGCGGAGGTGGTGGTCGCGGAGGACCTTCGACTCGCGGCGATAGCCGGTGCGCTCGTCGAAGACTACCGGGCATACGGCCACCTGGCGGCCGGGCTCGACCCGCTCGGGTCGCCGCCACCGCGTCATCCGTTGCTATCGTCGGAGTTCCATGGCGTGCGCCGGGAGGAGCTCGCCCACATCCCGGCCACCGCGCTCCAGCTCGAACACCTTGGAGAGAGCGCCGTAGACGTCCTCGATCGGCTCGAGGAGATCTATTGCGGGAGTATCGGCTACGAGCTGGATCAGATGGAGAATCCGGCGCAGCGGGATTGGCTGGTCGATTACATCGAGGCGGGCCGGCACCGGCAACCGCTCCCCGTAGAGCGGGCCCGCCGGCTTCTGAGGCGGCTGACACGCGTCGAGGGTCTCGAGCATTTCCTGCACCGCTCGTATCTGGGGAAGAAGCGGTTCTCGATCGAGGGGCTCGACATGATGCTCCCGATGCTGACCGAGATTCTCAGGATCGCCGGCCGGAACTGCACCCGTCAGGTGTTCCTGGGGATGGCGCACCGCGGACGGCTCAACGTCCTCGCCCACATCCTCGGACTCTCGTACGAATCGATCGTGGCGGAGTTCGAGGAGCAGATCTCGCGCGGCATACAGCCCGTGCTCCCCGAGCTGGGTACCGGTGACGTCAAGTACCACGTCGGGGGCCGGGGGCGGGTCAGCGAAGACGAGGTCGACCTCGAGGTGCACCTGGCTCCCAACCCCAGCCACCTGGAGCACGTCAATCCGGTCGTCCTCGGCATGGCGCGTGGCGCGCGCTTCAACGATGAGACCGGCAATCCGCTCTGCATGCTCTCGATTCTGATCCACGGCGACGCGTCCTTCGCCGGGCAGGGCATCGTCGCAGAGACGCTCAACCTGTGCCGGCTCGCGGCGTACGAAACGAGTGGCACGATCCACATCATCGCGAACAATCAGCTCGGGTTCACGACGCTCCCCGAAGAGAGTCGTTCGACTCGCTACGCCAGCGACCTGGCGCTCGGATTCCGGCTACCGGTCGTGCACGTGAACGCGGACGACCCGGAAGCCTGTCTCGCCGCGGCGCGGCTCGCGGTCGAATACCGGTTCGAGTTCGGCGAGGACATCGTGATCGATCTGGTGGGATACCGCCGATACGGTCACAACGAGGGAGACGAGCCGGGCTACACGCAGCCCATGATGTACGAGAAGATTCGTGGACACCCGACGGTGCGACAGCTGTTCGCCGAGCGGCTGGTGGGGGCTGGTGTCGTCAGTGAGGAGGAGGCGCAAGCGTTCGTGGATGAGGTGGACACGCGGCTGACGCTGGCGCGCGAGTCCATCCAGGCCGCTCAAGCCGAAGAGGCGACGCCCGTCGCGGATCCCCCCGAGCCGACCGTATGGCTGGCCGAGCCCAGAGAGGACGCCGTCATCGAGACGCGGGTCGATGCGGACCACCTGCGGTGGTTGAACGGTGAGCTTCACAGCTGGCCGGAGGACTTCCAGCTGTTCCACAAGCTCGGCCGCCAGCTGGAAAGACGCCACGGTCTGCTCGAAACGGCCATCGACTGGGCCCACGCGGAGTCGCTGGCGTTCGGCAGCTTGCTGATGGAGGGCGTGCCGATCCGGTTTACCGGGGAGGACACGGAACGCGGCACCTTCAGCCACCGACACCTGGTCCTGCACGGGGCCGCGAGCGGCCGCTCATACGTGCCGCTGGCGGAGTTGGATGCCGGCCAGGCGCCGTTCATGATCGCAAACAGCCCGCTCTCCGAGATCGCGACCCTGGGTTTCGAATACGGATTCAGCACGATCGCGCGCGATGCGCTGGTCCTGTGGGAAGCCCAGTTCGGTGATTTCGTGAACGTGGGCCAGCCGATCATCGACCAGTTCATCGTCGCGGGCCGCTCGAAGTGGGGTCAGGAGTCGCGACTCGTGCTCTTGCTCCCGCACGGCTACGAGGGGCAGGGACCGGAGCATTCCAGCGCCCGGCTGGAGCGGTTCCTTCAACTCGCGGCGGAGGGCAACATCCGCGTCGCGAACTGCACGACGCCGGCGCAGTACTTCCATCTCCTGCGGCTCCAGGCCAGACACCCGACCAGGCGGCCTCTCGTGATCATGACGCCGAAGAGCCTCCTGCGGCACCCGAGCGCCCGCTCGTCGATCGCGGATCTGTCGGACGGCGCGTTCGAGCCGGTGCTCCGGGACGAAGAAGCGCTCGCGCGGACCGCGGGGATCGAACGCATCCTGCTTTGCTCAGGCAAGGTCTATTACGATCTGCGGGCGGCGGCGGCGGATCGGCCGGAGCGCGAGCGCACGGCGATCATCCGGCTCGAGCGTCTGTATCCGTTCCCGGCGGAGCGTCTGCGGGCGGCGGTGGGCGCCTTCCCGGCCAGTGCCGAGATCCTGTGGGTGCAGGAGGAGCCGGCGAATATGGGGGCGTGGAGCTTCATTCGGTCGCGTCTGGAGACCCTGCTCGCCCGCCCGCCCATCTACGTGGGCCGGCCCGAGAAAGCGAGCCCCGCGGAAGGGTACGCCGGGAAGCACGCCCAGCATCAAAACCAGATCGTCAGCAGGGCGCTATTCGAGGAGTGAGGCGTGAGGTCGCCGTCGATCGGGCGGACCGGCTGCCCCCGGCACTCGCGAGACCGGAGACAGGATCCAACTTGACGAGCGGTTGGCCGGGTTAGCGAATCCGGTGTTCGATCGTCCGTTTCATGTCTGACAGCTCCGAGACGATCTGCTGGTGCATTTGCCCGATTTCCTCCAGCGGACTGTCCGGCGTCAATCCGGCGAGGCGCTCCTTGGCGCCATCGTACTTCTTCTCCAGCCGGTCGATCATCGCGAGGATCTGAACCTTCCGCCCGGCCCGCGCCGCTCCGAGCATTTCCTTCAACTCTTCCGCCTTTTCGCGAAACTTCTCGACCGTGGCTTCGGTGCGTTCGACGAGGTGCTGATAGTCTTCGGTAAGATCGGTTGTCATGAGGCCCTCATGCCCGACGAGGGTGACGCCGGAAGCCACTCTCGGACGCTGAGTGGCGTGGGCGAAACGATGGATGGAAACTGCTCGAGTGAGTACATCGATTGTACACTAGACCGAAGTCGAGGACCGGTGCAAGCCCCCATCGACCGATACGCGCGGTTCGATTCGACCCTGGGGCATTTGCGGGATGCTGAGAGATTCCTCATCCTCCGGTCTGCGAGACGGATTTTACCGCGCCGTGCGCCCGAAGTCTGGGGTCCCGGCCGGGTGAGGCCACGGAAGGGAGAGCGATGAACTCGTCTGCGACTAAAACACCCAAGAGCTCCGGCCGCTGGTTAAGCGGCGGCCGGTCAGCCCTCGTTTGCGCCACGATCGGCGTGTTCGCTGTGGGTTGTGTGGATGGCCAGCCGGTCACCGATGCCGAGCATACGGTCGCCGTCCTGGATAGCGTATTCTCCGAGCTCGGAGGGATCCCGACCGCCGCCATGACCCGCTCACAAAGGTGGCGCATGATCAGCTCGGTCGGCGCCGGTCTTCCTTTGACCAGCTTCCGGCGGGAGAATCTCCCCGAGCCGAATACACGTGGCCCGGCCCTCCTGCAGGCGTACTGCACGCAATGTCACTGGCTCCCGGATCCCCAGATGCACACCGCGGCCGAATGGCCCGTCCTGACGCGTCGGATGTTGATGCGAGCGGAAACGCTGGCGGACCGGCTGGGAGGCCCCGTGACCGAGGGTCTACTGGGCGAGATCCTGATCGCCGGGCTGGGCACGACCGCGCTCCCGCAGCCGTCGGACGTCGACTCGCTGATCGCCTATTTGGGACGCAACGCGATGCCGGCCGCGGAACCGGGCGAGTACACGGGTCCGGGTTCCGAGCTCGTCATCCAGAAGTGCTCGACGTGCCACGAGCTCCCCTCCGCGACCGCGCATACGGCCGCGGGCTGGGCCGACCTGGTACGACGGATGCAGGCGAACATGCCGCTGATGGACGTGACCCCCCTCACGACCGAGGAGGCGGACGCGATCATCGAATATCTGCAGGGGAGGGCCGCCACGCAGTAGGCTGATGGCCGGAGAAGGAAAGGGTGCCGACGGCGACGCCGGCACCCCTTTGTCTACGGACCTTGTCCGGCGCTACCGGCCGCGATCGTATCGCGGATCGGGACCTTCGGGAAGGTGCTCGCGAACAGCGCGTAGCACAGACCAAAGAGCCCGATGAAGCCGACCGAGATCACGATCTCCTGCCAACCCAGCGGCACGCCGTTCCCGTCCCACACCGACGGCACGACCAGGTTGAAGCGCTCGACCCAGAATCCCGTCAGGATGATGAGCGCGACGAATGCCAGCCAGCGGGACCGCATCTTTGGCTTGCGCCCGAGCAGGAACACGAACGGCAGCGCGAAGATGAGGACCATCTGGAGCCAGTAGATCGCCGAGAACGGGCCCACGGCGCGCTCGAGGAAGAAGTTGGCCTCACGCGGGAGGTTGCCGTACCAGACGACGAGGAACTGAGCGAACCACAGGTAGGTCCAGAAGACCACGAAGGCGAACATCAGCTTGCCGAGATCGTGGAAATCCCACTGACCCCACAACGGCTCGCCCCCGAAGCGCAGGTTGTAGTGATTCGCCATCAGGGCGACGAGCGCGAGCAGGCACAGCCACCCGCCCACGAAATAGTACGGACCCCACACGATGCTCACGAAGCCCGGGACGAGGGACATGATCAGGTCGTAGGACAGCATCGAGAGCACGCCCACCCACGCCAGGATGATAAACGGCCCGAGCCGCGCGATTCGCCGGGTGCAGCGCTCGACCTCGATCTCGTCGCCGCGCCACTTGTTCGACAGGCGGCCGACGAGCGCTTTGCGCCAGCCGCTCAGCCGAGGGGCCACCAGCGGGGCGTCCGCCCGTAGCGAGTACCACAGGAAGACGAACGAGGCGAGGTAGAGGATCGCGAGCAGGATGCCGTTGCGGATGAACACGCCATCCTGGGTGAGCCATGTGCGATTCAGGTGCAGGGTCTCGACCGGCCCGAGCCACACGAGGACGTACTCGGAGCCGAAATAGAGAAGCACGAAGAGAGCGAACGAGAACGGGAGGAAGGCGGCGGCTCCTTCCGCCAGCCTCCGGAACGGCTTGCCCCAGTGTCCCTTCGCGGCCTGCAGGATCGCGCTGAACACGACTCCGCCCATCGCGAGCGAGGTCCAGAACAGGAAGTTGAACCAGACGGTCATCCAGGCCCGCTGGGGCGTGGATCCCACCGCGAGGAAAAAGCCCACGGCGCCCAGCGCGATCGCCGCCAGCCATATCAGCAGCCAGCTGCCCGGGATGCGCCCCGTGATGGTGCCGAGCGCCTGTTCCGGCGACACGGCCCTCCGCGTGTGGCTCACGGCTGGCCTCCCGCCATTGTGCCCTCGGCCCCCGCACCGACCGCCGCCCCACCGGCAGCCGTCGCACCCGCGGCGCCCCCGCCTTCGGCCGCCTGCTGCTGAAGCTGCCGGACGTACGCGACGATCCGCCACCGCTCGCCCACGGGGATGCGGTGGTATGACGGCATCAACCCGCGCCCGTTGCTGATCATGCCCCAGATGTAGCCGTCCGTATAGCCGACGGCCCGATCCGTGGTGAGATCGAGCGTGGGGATGGGCGGGATCCGGTTCGGCCCGACGACCGGGCCATCGCCCAGACCCTCGGATCCGTGACAGGGGGTGCAGAACTGCTCGAACCGCTCCTGCCCCAGCGCGATCTCGGCCGAATCCCCGGCGATCGGGCTGACCAGCGCCGTGTCGGCCTCCAGCAGCCCGTAGATGCGCTCTCCATCGATGGGCATCGTACCGGGCACGGAGGTACGAGGTACCTCCTCACCCGGCTCGATCGAGACCTGCTCCGACATCGTCGAGAAGATGCCGATGTACTTGATCTGGTCGTCACAGCCCATCGTGATGAGCCCGCCCAATGCGACGGCCGCCAGCGTCGCGAGCGGGCGGCCGCGGCTCATGCTCCTGCGCGAGAACCGGCCACGGCTCAGGGTCATCGCCGACCAGCGCCCGGTGCTCATGAGTCGGTCTCCACGTCGACAGCGCCGGTGTCCCGGACCAACTGCTCGATCTCGGAGAGGTCCCACTGGCCGGCGGGAACGTAAACGCCAAAACGATCGACCGAGAACTCTGGCCGGTAGTGAGGCGACAGATCCCGCTGTGGCCGGCGCGCGTGCACGAGCATGGCCATGAGCGCGAAGATCCCGGTGAGCAGGATCGTCAGCTCGAACATCACCACGATGAACGGCGGGATCGAGACGATCGGCTTACCCTGCGTCACTAGCGGATAGCCGAGCGACGTCCCAGCGGTCAGCAGCAGCCCGGTGATGCACCCGGTCATGCCGCCGATGAGAGCCCACCGTCCCACGGGCGAGGAGTGGATGTCCATCGCCTCCTCGAGCGCCTCGGACGGGACGGGCGACCACACCTGCAGGTCCATGTGCCCGGCCTCGCGGAGTCGCCGGATCGCGCCCTCCGCGTCGCCGAGGCTCGTGTACTGCGCCAGGACGCCGCTCATGTGCCCAGATCCGTGTGACCGTGCGCGAGGTGTTCCTTCACCTCGGCGATGCTGATCGTCGGGAGCGTCCTCGTGAAGATCAGGAACCAGAAGAAGAACCAGGCGAAGCTCCCGACCAGGATCGCGATCTCCACCCAGCTCGGCGTGTAGACGCCCCAGCCGCCCGGATCGAACTCGTGCGCCAGCGACGAAGCGATGATCACGAAGCGCTCGTACCACATCCCGATGTTCACGAAGATCGAGATGACGAACAGCGCCTTGATGCTGCGGCGGATCCGTCTGAACCAGCAGCTCATCGGGACCACCACGTTACAGAACACCATGATCCAGAACGGGAGCGCATAGTGGCCGCGCGCCCGCCACAGGAAACTCTCCTGCTCGATCGGATCGGCGGAGTACCAGGCGAGGAAATACTCCGCCCCGTACGCGTAGCCCACGATGAGCGAGGTCAGGAGTAGCAGCTTCGCCATGTTCTCGAAGTGGTACTCCGTGATGTAATCCTCCAGCCCGAACGCCCACCGGAGGGGGACCATCAGGGTGATCACCATGGCGATCCCCGAGAAGATGGCACCCGCCACGAAGTAGGGGGCGAAGATGGTCGAGTGCCATCCGGGGACAATGCTCATCGCGAAGTCCCACGACACGACGCTGTGCACGGAGAGCACCAGCGGTGTCGCGATCCCCGCCATGTAGAGATAGGCGCGCCGGTAGTGCCGCCACTCGTTGACCGTACCGGTCCACCCGAGCGAAAGGGCGCCGTAGACCTTGCTCTTCATGCCGCTGAACTTGTCCCTGAGCGCGGCCAGATCCGGGATGAGACCGGTGTACCAGAAGATCAGGCTGATCGTGAAGTAGGTCCCCACCGCGAACACGTCGAGCACCAGCGGCGACCGGAAGTCGGGCCAGATCTGACGCTGCGACGGGTACGGCATGAGCCAGTAGAAGTACCACACGCGCCCGAGGTGGATGAGCGGGAACAGACCCGCGGTCATCACCGCGAAGATCGTCATCGCCTCGGCGGCGCGGTTGATGGTCGTGCGCCACCCGGAGCGGAAGAGGTACAGGATCGCCGAGATCAGCGTGCCGCTGTGCGCGATCCCGACCCAGAAGACGAAGTTCGTGATGTAGACGCCCCACATCACCGGGTGGGTGATGCCCGCCACCCCGAGGCCCACGCCGATCTGGTAGAACCAGGCGGCCGCGCCGACACCGATCAGCAGGACGGTCACACCGAGGAGCAGCCACCACCGGAGCGCCGGCTTGGAGATCGGACGCGAGATGTCCTCGTTGGCGTCCGCCATGGTGAGGTGCACCTTGCGGGCGTCGAGCTCGGCGGTCGCCATCAGTGCTCCTCACCCTCTTCGGCCGAGCCCTCGGCCGCGCCGTCTTCGGCGCCGTCGTGCTCCTCGCCGTGCCCGGTCTCGGCCAGCTCAGAGTGCGTAACGTCGTGCAGGTACGTGATCGCCGGCCGCGTCCCCAGCTCGTCCAGCATGTGGTAGCCGCGGGCGCTCCTGGCGATCCGGGACACCTGACTGTTCGGGTCCTTGAGATTCCCGAACACGATCGCGTTGGCCGGGCACCCCTGCTGGCACGCGGTCGTGACCTCGCCATCGGCGACGGGGCGCCCCTCCTCCTTCGCGTCCAGCTTGGCGCGATTGATCCGCTGCACACAGAACGTG
>JBDHHV010000016.1:0-39784 GCA_039589195.1 Gemmatimonadota bacterium
TCATCGGCGGCTGCCCCGGCTCCGCGTCGGGTCGCCGGATCCGTGATTCATCCGTCCTATTCCTCCAGAACGATCGGGAAGATCCATATGCAAACGACGAACAGTATCACGTCGTACGCCACGAGCAAGCGCAGCCAGCCGCTCACCTGACCCATCGCGTCCCCCAGAATCAGCCCTCCGGTCGCGTTCACCGCCGCGAGCAGCAGGGGAATCAACGCCGGGAAGACCAGGAGCGGGAGCATGAGCTCACGGGCCCGTAAGTGGACCGTGAGCGCGGCGTAGAACGTGCCGACGGTCGAAAACCCGAACGACCCGAGCACTGCGATGCCCGTCAGGCCCCACGCGTTGGGCCACATGTTTATCTGAAAGAGCACGCCGGCGACAGGGAAGAGCACCACCTCGACGGCGAGCAGAAGCATGAGGTTCGCCAGTAGCTTGCCGAGGAAGATCGCCCGGCGCTCGCCGGGATAGAGTCGCATGAGCTGCAACCCGCCCGCCAGTTCCTCGGACTGGAAAGAGCGGCCGAGCGATACGGTCCCCGTGAATACGATGGCCACCCATAAGAGCCCCCCAGCGAGCTCTCGCAGCAAGTCGGGGTTGGGTCCGATCGCGAAGCTGAACAGGAGCAAGACCAGCCCGGCGAAGAAGACCATGGCGTTCAGAGCCTGCTTCGTGCGGAGCTCGATGAGCAGATCCTTCCACAGGATCGCCCAGGTTCGTCGCCACAGGTCGCTCATGCCGCGCTCCGCCCGGTCACGATGGCCCCCAGTCCGCCGCGGGGGCATCACGCTCCAAGCGGCCTCCGGTCAGGAGCAGGGCGCGATCGGCGTGACGCAGCGCATCCGCGACCTGGTGCGAAGCCACCAGCACGGTCCCTCCGGCGGCCTGCCAACGCTGGATCGCCGCCTGCACGAGATCCACGCCTTCATGATCGAGGCTCACGAAGGGCTCGTCCAACAACACCAGCTCGAGCGGCCGGAGCATGAGACGGGCAAGCTCGAGTCGCTTTCGCATGCCGGCCGAGTACGCGCGCACCCGCTTATCGGCGGCGTCCTCGAGCCCTACCTCGGCGATCACGGCGCGCAGTGCCGTGGCGTCGGGCCGCTCACCCGACATGAGCGCCGCGAAGCGCAGGTTCTCGAGCCCCGTGAGCTCGTCGTAGACGTAGCCCGCGGCGGTCAGCATCCCGGCCCGGCTTCGCACCGCGTCCGCATCCCGGGGCAGGACCGAACCGAGCACCTCCACGTGGCCGTTCGAGGGGCGCAGGAGCGTCGCCAGGACACGGAAGAGCGTCGTCTTGCCCGCCCCGTTCGGGCCGAGCACGGCGACCGTGGAGCCGCGCTGGATCTCGAGGTCGAGCGAGTCCAGAGCCCAGCTGCGACCGAAACGACGCGAGAGCCGCTCGGTTCGGATGGCCACGTCGGAAGACTTGCTCACCGGGCCCTCCGCCCACCTGTGGCGCCTCTCGACCGGGCGCATCCGCGTGACCGAAGATCGCCTGCCGGCCGCGCTGGCCGCAGAGAATTGGCCGTCATACGTTGGCCTTGCCGGTCGGCATCGCAGCTCGTACGGGACCCAACGCCAGGGATCACGGACAAATGGAACTGGAGCGGATCGGGGCGCTCGCACAGGATTCGGATCGCAAGGTACTGCTGTACGTGCTGGACGGGCTCGGGGGATTGCCGATGGAGCCCGGTGGCCCGACCGAGCTCGAAGCGGCCTCCACACCCAACATGGACGAGTTGGTTCGGGCGGGGAGTTGTGGCCTGCACGAGCCCGTCGCCCCGGGTGTCACTCCGGGGAGCGGACCGGGGCACCTGGCCCTGTTCGGGTATGATCCCCTGCGCTACGAGACCGGTCGGGGTGTTCTCTCCGCCCTTGGCATCGAGTTCCCTCTGGAGCGCTCGGACGTCGCCGCGCGCGGCAACTTCTGCACGCTCGACGCCGACGGCCTCGTCACCGACCGGCGGGCCGGCCGGATCTCCACCGAAGAGGCGGCACCGCTGGCGGAGGCTCTGGATGCCATCGAGCTGGACGGAGCGCAGGCGTTTGTCCGACACGTCAAGGAGCACCGCTTCATGCTGGTGATCCGACCCGACGTGGCCACCGGGGCGGATCTGGCTGACACGGATCCGGGGCTTACGGGGGTCGCCCCCGCGCCGGTCCGGGCGCTGACTCCCGGGGCTCAGCCGACGGAGAAGCTGGTGCAGGCCTGGCTCGACGCCGCGAACGGGGTCCTCGCCGGCCACCCGCACGCCAATGCGGCGCTCCTGAGAGGGTTCTCCAGTCGCCCCGACTGGCCTTCCTTCCAGGACGTCTTCGGGATGCGTCCCTTTGGCGCCGCCGCATACCCGATGTACCGGGGGGTGGCACGCTTGGTCGGCATGCAGGCGGTCGCGGTACCGGAGGATCCCGAGAGCCTCGTCGGCGAGCTCAAACGGAGAATCGACGAGTTCGACTTTTTCTTCCTCCATTACAAGCCGCCGGACAAGGCCGGAGAAGATGGAGACTTCGATCAGAAGGTCGCCTACATCGAAGCCGCGGACCGAATCGTGCCCGATCTTCTGGGTGCGGGCGCCGACATCGTGATCATCACGGGCGATCACTCCACGCCGGCCCTGTTGCGAAGCCACAGTTGGCACCCGGTACCGTTCTTGATCTACGGAGGGGCGGCCCGCTCGGAGCCGGCCCAGCGGTTCGGTGAGTCGGCCTGCGCGCTCGGCTCGATGGGCTTGCGCCGCGGACGGGATCTCATGCCGCTCGCCGCCGCGCGGGCCGGTCGTCTGGCCAAGTTCGGCGCTTAGGCGCACGCGACCCAAGGGGTTTCTCGGTCCACTGGAGCTTTCG
This sequence comes from Gemmatimonadota bacterium, assembly GCA_039589195.1. Lineage (GTDB taxonomy): Bacteria > Gemmatimonadota > Gemmatimonadetes > Palauibacterales > Palauibacteraceae > JBDHAC01. Next base: position 2,848 of record JBDHHV010000016.1, read on the forward strand.
CGTCCGGCCAGATCCCAGCAGCCTGCTAGACGCCCACGGGCGAGGACGCATCGCCGCTGTACTCCAATCCCGCTCCGGCCATCGCCACACCGGTCGCTACGGTCACGACTCCGATGACCAGATCGTTCCAGAGCGGAGCTGCTAGGTCGAGGTACTGGTGCAGGAATGGCGAGAACATGCTGTAGGCGGCCACCGCGATCAGGAGATAGCCGCTCAGCCGGTTGATCCCGAGCCGGAAAGACATCGAGATCGCGAGGATCGCGGCGCCGATCACGATGCTGTGCCACCACAAGAAGCCGAACGGATAGCCCCAGACGAACGGGGCCGCCATGTACCACAGGCCGAGCGTGATGCCGACGAACGGTGACCGCATGCTGTCCCCTCGCGACACGGGCCGAAGCCCGCTGAAAGCCCTGGTTGCCCCCTCGCCGCGTCGCGGCGGGAGGATTCGAACGCCGTATGATGCGCCCCCTGCGGGCTATCGGCAAACGCGCTAGATGTTCGCTCGTCGCAGACGGTTCGCGTTGGTTACCACGGTGATGCTGCTGAGTGCCATGGCCGCCTCGGCGATCACCGGGTGGAGAAGCCCGAAAAACGCTACCGGGATCGCGACCGTGTTGTAGAAATAGGCCCAGAAAAGGTTCTGACGGATCTTTCGGAATGTCGCCCGAGCCAGCTTCACCGCACGCACCACCGCCGACAGATCGCCACGCGCGAGGGTCACATCCGCGGCCTCGATGGCGATGTCCGTCCCGGTTCCGATCGCGATCCCGACGTCAGCCTGCTTGAGCGATGGAGCGTCGTTGATCCCGTCCCCTACCATCGCGACCGTGCGCCCCTCCTCCTGTAGCTTGCGCACCACCTCCACCTTCTGATCCGGAAGTAGCCCGGCCTGATACTCCTCGATCCCCAGCTCGCCGGCGACCGCGGCCGCTGTGCGCTCGTTGTCACCCGTCAGGAGCAGGGTGCGGAAACCGAGCGCTCTCAGCTCCGCCAACGCGGCGGCCGCGTCCGGCTTGATCGGGTCGGCCACGGCAAGCAACCCGATCGCGTCGGCCTGGCGCGCGACGAACATCACCGTGTGGCCTTGCGCCTCCAGGGCTGCCGCATCGTCGTCCAGCGTCCCCCGCGCGACGCCGGCCTCCCGCAGCAAGCGCCCGCTTCCCACCGCCACCCGCTGTCCATCCACGGTTCCGCGCACCCCGCGGCCGACGACCGCTTCCACCTCGGTGGCGGTCGGAAGCTCGCCCACCTGCTCGCGCGCGGCCTCCACGACCGCGCGGGCGAGCGGGTGCTCGGACACTCGCTCCACAGCTCCCGCCAGCCGCAGCAGCTCCACCTCGCTCACACCCTCGCTTGCCCGCACCTCGACCAACCGGGGCTCCCCGCGCGTGAGCGTGCCGGTCTTGTCGAACACGAGCGTATCGGCGCCCTCCAGCGTCTGGATGGCAGCCCCATCGCGCACGAGCACCCCTCGGCTGGCTCCGAGCCCGGTTCCGACCATGAGGGCGGTGGGCGTGGCCAGTCCCAACGCGCAGGGACACGCGATGACGAGCACTGCGACGGCCGCGAACACGGCCAACGAGACCGTCCCCAGACCGGGGTTCACCCAGGGGATGACGCTCGCAGCCCATTCGGCGACGCTCCGGAAGGTCGCGGGGAAGGCCATCCATCCGATGAGGGCACCGAGCGCCACGACCAGAATCACCGGGACGAAGATGGCCGTCACCCGGTCCGCGAATTCCTGAATGGGTACCTTGCTCGCCTGTGCCTCCTCTACCATGCGAACGACACCCGCGAGGAACGTCTCCTCACCGATGCCGGTGGCCCTCACGTGCAGGACGCCCTCGCGGTTCACCGTGGCGCCGATGACGGCGTCTCCCGGTCCCTTTCCGACCGGGATGGACTCACCCGTGACCAGCGACTCGTCCACGGCGCTGCGCCCATCCAGCACCTCTCCGTCGGTCGGTATCTTCTCGCCCGGGCGGACGATCATGATGTCTCCGGCCCGCACGTCCGGGGTCGGGATCTCCATCTCCTGGTCGTCGCGAACCACGCGTGCGGTCGGTGCCTCGAGAGACAGGAGCTTCTGGATAGCGGCCGAGGTCCGGCCGCGGGCCTTGGTCTCCACGTACCGGCCCGTCAGGTGGATCGCCATGATCATCGCCCCGATTCCCGCGTAGTTCATGATCATCGGAGCGGCACCCAGGTCGTGAAGGATCGCGACGATGCCCGTGATCACCGACACGCCGCTACCGATCGCGATGAGCACGTCCATGTTCGGGACGAGTCCGCGCGCCGAGCGCCACGCGCTCCTCAGGGTCTCCTGGCCCGGGAGCGCGAGCACCAGGAGCGCCAGCGCGACCATACCCGTGTCGAACACCAGCTCGCTCGGCCACCGGACCCCGAAGAACATCTCGGGGATCATCCATACCATGACCGGGATCGTGAGCCCCCACGAGATCGCGACACGCCGCCGCGCGACCCTCCGCTTCTCCTCGGCCTGCTTCAGCCGCTCGCGCTCTCTCGCGGCCCTGTCCTCGCGAGGATCCAGTGGCGGTCTCAACTCGAACCCCGCGTCCTCGACCGCCTGTCGCAGGTCTTCGAACGAGACTCGCTCCTCGGGATATTCGATCGTGGCCGATTCCGACGGCAGGCTCACGGTCGCCTGCACGCCATCCAGGGCGTTCAGCTTTCGCTCGACGGCCGTCACGCAGCCCGCGCAGTGCATTCCCTCGACTTCGAAGACTCCCCGGGTGGGACGCGTCGCGCCGCTCATCGCACGAACCGGTGAAACAGGTCCACGATCTCCCGCCGCACCTCATCGGCGGCCTCGCCTCCCTCGGAGATGGCGTGGGTGGCGCAACGCTCCAGGTGGTTGGCGAGCAGTTCCCTCTCGGCCGAACGAAGCGCGGCGTGCACGGCGGCGAACTGCTGCAGGACGTCGGGGCAGTACCGCTCCTCCTCGATCATGCGGCCGATCCCCTCGACCTGTCCGCGAATGCGCGCGAGCCGCGTCAGCAGGTCCCTTCGGGTCGCCTCCGCGATACCCATGGCGTGCGCGGGAGTGGTGTCGACGGTCATCTGGTCATGCTCCGGTTTGGGGTCCTGTGTGGCGACGGCGTCCGGGGTCGGTGCAGAACGAAATCCGACCTCGTGTACGAATATACAATACCCGGGTAGGGTATACAAGCTCCGGCACCACCGGACCTCATCCGCTGGACGCCGCAGCCCCCGCGCCCGTAAACTGGTCCGCATGTTCAGCAAGATTAAGCGCATGCTCGACCAGACCCTGGACCGGTTGGAGTCCAAGTTCGAGGGCGTGGACGACGATGACGTACATCGTCTGATCGGTGCCATGCGGGACGAATTGGTGGAGACGAAGACGCGGATCCCCGAGCTCGAGTCGCTCCTCGAGTCGCTCCTCCGACAGGCGGATGACGAGAAGGAGCGGGCGGAGGCCTGCGATCGGCGGGCCCAGCAGGCGGAGGAGATCGGAGACACCGAAACGATCGACGTGGCCCGTCGGTTCGAGTCACAGCACCGTCACCGGTTGGAGGTGCTCGTGATGAAGGCGGAGGCCACGCGTGCCGAGATCCTGCAGCATCGCGATGAAGTGGAGGAGATGACCGCGCAGCTCAAGGATGCGCTGACGCGACGCGATTCGCTCGGAATCCAGTCTCGACGGGCGAAGGCGATCGACACGCACACTTCGGGCTTCGACGCGGTAGACGCGTTCGACCGCATGGCCGAGAAGGTGAGCCGTGAGACCGATGTCGATTCGGCACGGCAGGAACTGGACAGAGAGCTGGATCCGCTCGCCTCAGAGCCCATCCCCCGCGACTTCCAGTCAGAGCGGGTCCGCCGCGAGGCGGATGCGGATGAGATGCTTCGTGAGCTGAAACGCCGCATGGGAATGGACCCGGACAAGGACTGAGGTCATTCCACAACCTGCTTCAAGCGGGGGGCCATCAATGAATCTGCTCGTGATCGCGGTCATCGCGTATCCGCTGATCCTCATCGCGGTCAGCCTGTGGCGGTCCCGCGCCGTGAAGAGCCACGCGGATTTCATGGTTGCGGGCCGCTCCGTGCCCGTGGCGATGCTCGTGGGGACGCTCGTTTGCACCTGGATCGGGTCGGGCTCGCTGTTCGGGGGTGCAGGGCTCGCCTATCGGAGCGGAATCAGCGAGCTGTGGTTCTCCTCCGGGGGGTGGGTGGGCCTCGTGGTCGCCTATTTTCTCGCGCACCGGGTGCGTCGGATCGCGAAGTACACGGTGCCGGATCTGCTGGAGCAGCGGTACAATGCCGCCGCGCGCCTGCTGGGCACCGTCGCGATCGTTCTCGCGTACGTGACGATCGCCGCCTACCAGTTCCGAGGCGGCGGCTGGATCCTGAGCATCGTCACTGACGGGGCCATCTCGCCCACGGTGGGCATGCTGATCACCGCGGCCACCATCGTTCTATTCACGGCGCTCGCCGGGATGGTCTCGATCGTGACGGTGGACATCTTCAACGGGATCATCATCACCTTCGGCGTGCTGCTCGCGCTCCCCTATCTGGTGTTCGCGAACGGGGGGGTCGGCGCGGTGACGGCGGCACTCCCGGCTGCCCACACGACGGTGCTCGGCGGTCACAACGTCCTGTGGGTGTTCGGCGTGGCCATGCCCACGTTCCTGCTCATCCTGGGCGAGAGCGGGATGTATCAGAAGTTCTTCTCGGCCAAGAACGAGAGCGCCGCCCGCAAGGCCGTCATCGGGATGCTCATCGGGATCGTGGTCATCGAGATCGTGATCGCGCTCCTCGGCGTGGTCGGCCGGGCCGTGTACCCGGAGCTGGCGACCGCGACCTGGATGGGTGGCCGGGACGCGTCCGAGACCGTGATCCTGCATATCGCGCGCAACGGGCTACCGATCATCCTCGGTGCGATCCTGTTGTCGTCAGCGGTCGCGATCGTGCTGTCGACCGGAAACACGTTCTTGCTGGTTCCGTCCACCAACGTGAGCCGCGACATCTACGAGCGGTTCATCAACCCGAGCGCGTCCGAGCGGGCCAAGGTGAATCTGCAGCGCACGTTCGTCGTGCTGTTCGGTGGGCTCGCCCTCGTGCTGCTCACGCAGTTCCAGAGCGTGCTCGCGATGGCCCTGTACGCCTACTCGCTCGTCGGTGCTAGCCTTACGCCGGCGCTGCTGGCGGCGTTCCTGTGGAAACGGGTCACGCCGCAGGGTGGTGTGGCATGTATCGCGGGTGGGCTCGGTAGCATCGTGGGGATCGCGATCCTGAATCGCCTGGGCGTCGACTTCTCGATGACCCTGGGCGGTACGGTGTTCGACTTCGCATCCAGCGACTACATCGTGATCCCGGGTGTGTTGATCTCGATGACGCTGCTGATCCTCGTCAGCCTCGCGACGCGCCCATCCCCGCGAGAGAAATGGGAGCCGTTCTTCGAGATGGGCGGAGTCGAGGAGAGCGTCCCGGCAGCCTGAGCCCGGCCCCCACCGCGCGATGGTGCGGTATCCCGAGCAGGTGCCGCACTCGAGTCCGGGGATGCCCTGAACGCGGAGTCCAACTCCGGCGGAGCGACCGAATCCACGCGTTCGGGCGGAGGGGGCACATCCTCCGCTCGGGGCTCGATCTGCTCGGACTCGTTCTCGAACGCCCGCCGATACGCCAGGTCCGCCCGGCGCCGGAAGGAAGCGGTCCCGGACGCCGGATTGTTCCGCCGCGGGGAAGGGATCGTCGCCGCCAGCGCCGCGGCCTCTCGCCGGCCCACGTTCTCTACGCCCACCCCGAAGTAGCGCCTCGATGCCGCATCGACCCCATATACGCCCCGGCCGAACTCGATCACGTTCAGGTAGAGCTCCAGGATGCGTGGTTTGGAGAGGGCAGCTTCCAGCCGCCGGGCGATCAGGGCCTCGCGGAGCTTTCGGAACGGGGTGCGTGCCGGGGAGAGGAACAGGTTGCGCGCCAGCTGTTGGCTGATCGTGCTGGCGCCGCGCGGAAACTCACGCTCCTCCCACGCCTCGCGTACGGCCTCACGCACCTCGAACCAGTCGAATCCGCCATGGCTGAAGAACGCCGCGTCCTCGGACACGAGCACCGCCCTCTGGACCGATCGCGGAATCCGTGACAGCCGCACCGGCCGGTATTCCAGCCGCGCCGACCCGGACGTGTCGCTTCGCAGCCAGGCTTCCATGTAGGCGGTACGCTCGGGCCACCCCGTCGAGAGAGAGCGCACACGGGGCAAGGTCGCCAGGACGAGGAGGATGCTGGAGGCGCCCGCGAGCGCCAGCAGGGTGAAGCCGGCCCGCCACGGGTGGCGGCGAGCCCACGCGCTCACGCGAGGGTCGAGCGCAGGCTGTCGATCTGATCCGTCTTGCCCAACACGATCAGCACATCGCCCGCGCGTACCTGTTCGTTCGGCCCCGGGTTGTAGATGAAGGGCTCCCGGCGCTCCTCCCCGTGCTTGATGGCGAGGACGACGAGACCCGTCTTGTGGGGAATCTGCGCCTCGGCGAGCGTGTGCCCATCGAGCGGAGAGTCCTCGGGGACGGGAACCTGCTCCAGAAGCAACTCCAGGTCCTCGCCCCGGGTCACCACGTCCAGGAAGCTCATCACCTGCGGTCGCAGGAGCATCGAGGCCATCCGGATGCCCCCCGAAATGTTGGGGCTGATGACGTGATCCGCGCCGGCCTTGTGGAGCTTGCTCATGGCGTCTTCGTCGTACGCCCGCGTCACGATCGTCAGCCCCGGCTGCAGGTCCCGCGCGGTCAGACAGACAAACAGGTTGTCCGTATCCGCGCTCAACGCGGCGATCAGGCCGCTGGCTCGCCCGATGGAGGCCTCCACGAGCGTCTCATCGTGCGTGGCATCCCCCTCGATGACGGGTGCGTCCTCGTTGATCTCGCGGATCAACTCGGCGTGGCTCTCGTCCCGTTCGATGCAGACGTAAGGGACGCGTGACTTCACGAGCTCCTTCACGACCTGACGTCCCATGCGCCCCGCCCCGCAGACCACGATATGGTTGTTCAGCTTGGAGAGTGTTTTCATCGTCCGACGTTTTCGGAAGGTGTGCGCCAGATCCATCTCGACGATGGCGGAAGTGATGATCGCGAACCAGATCCCGAGCGCCGTCAGGCCTCCTACGATCAGGAAGGTGGCCAGCGCTCGCCCGGCTTCGTCCAGTGGGTGTACCTCCTCGTAGCCGACCGCCGAGAGCGTGATGACGGTCATGAAGAGCGCATCCGAGAAGCTCCAGCCGGGAAGACGTACGAACCCGATCGTCCCGATCGTGACGAGCGCGAGGATGAACGCGGCGGCGGCGATGACCCGCTGTCGGAACCGGTTCACGTTGCTTGACGCTCCATGACGATCGAGTTACGCGATGACCGGAGCCGGGTCAGGCACGTTTCTCCAGACACACCCGAGGAGTCGATGTGAACAGAACGGAGTTGATCGACACGCTCGCGGCGAGCACGGGGCTCAGCCGAACGGACGCGCAGCGGACCGTAGAGGCCCTCTTCGATCCGGACCGGGGGATCATCGCTCGCACGCTCCGAAAGAGCCGCAAGGTCAAGATCACCGGGTTCGGTACGTTCGAGGCCCGACGGCGAGCCGCACGACCCGGACGGAATCCCCGAACGGGTGAGCGGATTCGTATTCCCGCCACCTGGACCGCGAGCTTCCGGGTCGGAAAGGGACTGCGTGATTCGCTGAATTGACCGGCCCCGGTCGTGGCGCCCTATCGGCCACGATCCAGCCTCACGGTGACGTCTCGACCCTTGATTCGGATCCCGTGGAGCTTCCGCACGACCTCATCCGCTACCTGCGAGTCCAGGTCCACGAGCGAGTAGCTGCCACGCACTTCAATCAGCCCGATTTGCGCCGCCTGGGTGCCGGTCTCTCCGGTGATGGCGCCGACCAGGTCACCGGGACCCGCTCCATCCCGCTTGCCCACCCCCATGAACACGCGGGTCCAGGCTCGGCGCATCACCCGCTCCACTCCCGCTTCGGGCGGGGTCGTGGCCGTGTCCCCGGCTTCACCCGCTTCGCCGGCCGGGGTGCGACCGCGACGAAGCATCGATGCCAGGGCCGCCGCGACGGGCTCCGCTCCGAACTCCTCCAGCAATGGCTCCAGGAGCAGTAGCGGGCCACCGAGGTCCGCGGAGCCGATCTCGGACCGTACCTCGTCGCGAAACCGGTGCAGGTCATCGGTCCTGGCATCGCTCAGCTTCGTTCCCACCGGCTTCAGCCGCCAGCCGAGTCGCTGGATCATGAGCTCCAGTTGAGCGGCGTGCCGGCTCTCGACGACCGCGAGGCGAACCGTGGCCTTTTCGAGGACGGTCCGCAGGACGTCGGCGCGGGCCGGCAGACCGAACATCACCGCGACTCCGCCCTCTTCGCCCGGCGCGAGGGTTTTGACACCCACGCGGACGCCGGTGTCCTGGGCTCCTGTCGAGATGCGGAATCCCTCCGCCGCCAGGCTCGGCGCGACGCGCAGCGCGTCTTCCTCCGTGAGACAGCGGATCACCGCCTGTTCCAGCGGGCTGGAGCGGGCGACCTCGTGCAGGGCTTCGCCCAACCGATGGAGCCCCGCCTCCTCACCCGCGGCGAGGGCGTACAGCACGATCGGCCCGTTCCGGGTCGGTCCCGCCACTTCCGTCCCGGGTCCCGGGAAGAGCTCTGCCGGCCACCGCCGCGCGCGGGGGAGCTGTCTGTCGATCAAATCGTCGAGCCGGGCGTGCGCCGCGTGGGCACACGCGATCTTCTGTGTATCCGGCGCGCACGTGTCGAGCAGCGTCTCGACGACGGGCCACGCACCCTCCAGCGCCACCACATCGTCGATGACGAGGAGTCGGAGGGCTCCGAGTCCCAACCGTCCGGCCCTGACGGCGGCGAGCACCCGCTCCGGTCGTCCGGTCACCGCCTGCGCGGCGAACAGGTCCACCGACGGTTCGGCGTCGGATCTCGACGGCCACACGAGCACCTCGAGGTCACGGGAAGCACCCATCGCCTTGGCCGCCCGGGCGCAACGCGCGGCGCGCTCAGGTGTGGCGGTCAAAACGAGAGCCTGAAGGCCCTCTTCGTCGTCGGCCACGACACCGGCGGCTGCGAGCCCGAAGAGCAACTCCGAGCCCGAGCCTTCCGCGGCGATCATGGCGATGTGATGACCGCGGTCGACCGCGGAGGCCAGCTCCTCGACCAGCTCGGGGGTTTCGGCGTAGCCGAGTGTGTGGCTGGCGCGAGCCAGGTCCCGTGGCATGACCTTATCCGCCATCGCCGAACCCGGACCGACTCGCGGATGACCGTGTGCGTGCTGGATGCCTCAACCGCGCTCCTGCAATCTCGGGAGAAGGGGAAAGCACTTCCAACGGTTAGCGTCCCGGACTGCCGCCGTCAATCAGCGGTGGGCACGTTTCAGCGGCGGGCCCGGCCAATGGTTGACGCCTCCCTCGGCCGCCGTCTAACCTTTCGGCCGCAGCGGAGCGGGAGGCGCGGCTCGCCGGTACCGGCACAGGTCAGCGGCCTGCCAAGCGACGGAGGCTCGACCATCCAGAGCATCGTGACCACCGTGCATGATTGGGTCTGGGGGTTTCCGCTCCCGATCCTCCTGATCGGGACCAGTCTCTATCTCACCTTTCTCCTCCGTGCTCTCCAGGTTCGGAAGCTTCGACGGGCCCTGTCGCTCGCGCTGCTGAAGCGATCGGAGAGTGGTGGGGAAGGGGACGTCTCGCATTTCCAGGCCTTGATGACGGCGATGTCGGCGACCGTGGGCACCGGCAACATCGTCGGGGTGGCCGTCGCGATCGGAGCCGGGGGACCTGGAGCGCTCTTCTGGATGTGGGTCACCGGGCTGCTCGCAATGGCGATCAAGTACGCGGAAGCCGTGCTCGGGGTTCGCTTTCGCGAGACGGACGCGCGCGGCGAAAAGGCGGGCGGTCCCATGTACTACCTGGAGCATGGGATACGAGGCGGATTGGGTCGTGGCCTGGCGTTGGCCTTTGCCTGCTTCGCGGCGCTGGCGGCGTTCGGCATCGGGAACGGCGTCCAATCGCAGGCCGTGGCTGCCGCCCTCCACGGCGCCTTCGGGATCCCGCACTGGATCGTCGGGATCATCGTCGCGGTGTGTGCGGCGGCGGTAATCCTGGGGGGAATAACGACCATCGGCAGGTTCACCGGCGTCTTCGTGCCGATCATGATCCTCCTCTACCTGGGGGGAGCGGGCGCCGTGATCGCTCTCAATCTCTCGACTCTGCCCGACACGTTCGCGCTGGTGTTCGACGGCGCGTTTCGGGGCACTGCGGTGGGTGGCGGCGCCCTCGGGTACACGGTCCTACAGGCGGCCCGTTTCGGTGCGGCGCACGGAGCATTGTCGAGCCAGTCGGGTCTGGGGACCGGTGGGATCGCGGCCGCCGCCGCGAAGACTCGAGAGCCGGTGCGTCAGGCGCTCGTTTCGATGACCCAGACGTTCATCGACACGATCGTGGTGAGCTCCTTTACGGGGCTCGCCATCCTGTCGACGGGAACCTGGGAATCGGGCCGCGAGGGTGCCAACATGACCCAGCTCGCATTCAGCACCGCACTGGGCGAGGTGGGTGGCCTCATCGTCACGTTCGGGGTGGCGTTGTTCGCCTTCAGCACGATCCTCGGGTGGTCGTACTACGGGGAGCGGAGCCTTGTCTACCTGGCGGGCGAGCGGGCGATCCGTCCCTACCGCCTCCTGTTTGTCGCGGTGGTTGCCATCTCGGCAACGGTCGAGCTCGAATTCGCCTGGTCACTCTCGGGGATGATGTATGCCCTGATGGCGCTCCCGAATCTGATCGGATTGCTGCTGCTCTCGGGGATCGTTCTGCGGGAGACCCGGTCGTACGTGGGGCGGCAATCACCGCTCGAGGGAGGCAGGCAGTCGCCGATCCGCCTGTAGGCCAAGGGTCGCCAACAGGCTTCGGCCTATCCTTCGAAGCGCGGGTAGTGACCCAGATCGAAGGCCCGAATGGACAGGATCTCTCGGGGCCGGATCCCTAGCTCGCCGAGCGTGATCGACTCATCGTGTAGCCGCCGCTCGGCGTATTCCGTGTAAAAGTCGGCCGGATCGTCCGAGCTCCGGAGCAGCATCTGCCGCAGGCCGAGCTCCTTCGCCTCGGCCACGCGGGTCGAGTGAGGGAGTTCGGCCACATGCTCCAGCCAACGGTCGGGCATGATCAAGCGCACGACCACCGTATCGCCGTCCCCGGAGCCGGGTCCGGAATGCTCGGGTGCCTCGGGAATGCGGGCTTCTTCCATGCTGGCTCAGATGTGCCCAAGGGTGTACAGGAATCGCTTGGCGAGGTCCGTAACGTCTAGCCCGACGACGCGGTCCGTCTCGACATGGACGTTGGTGTGCCCACCCTCTCGGTCAACACGAAACCGGGCGAGCCCGATCTCGCCACTGAACGTGATCGAGGAAAGTGTTTCCTCCGCCACCCGCAACCGCGAGTGTTCGCTGAAGAAGACCTTTGCCCGTTCGAGCACGTCCTCGGGAAGGACCTCGGTGATGGTGATGTATCGCATCAGCTTTCGCTCGATCTCAGACCGCCGCACGACCGTCGCGGCGGAAGATCTCGCCCGCGAGGGACCACGTCAACAGATCGGTCGTCCCCGGTGAGCCGGCGGGTAACCCTGATATTCGTCATGGTGGGGGCGGGCATTGTCCTGGCCGCGTCCACGGCCCTGGTGCTCGCGAACCAAGGGCCTCTCGGCTCCTGGTATTATCACCTCGCATGGTACGCTACGCTGGTCGGGCTCGACGCGATCCTGGGGCTCCGGGCCGGCTGGATGCCCTGGCTGGGGCGGCCCCGTTTCGCGGCGTCCCTGCTTGCATGGTCCGTCCCGGTTTGGCTGCTCTTCGAGCTGGCCAACTTCCGGGTCGCCAACTGGTACTACGTGATGGCCGAGCCCGATCTCATCATCCGTCGGATCGGTACGGCCCTCGCGTTCGGGACCGTTCTGCCGGCCATCTTCCTCGGCTACCGGACCATGCAACGCCTTCGGCTCGCGCGGACCTGGCGTTGGCCGTCGATGGGGTGGCCCGCAAGGCATGGGCGCACGCTCCAGGTGATTGGAGCCGGGTTCGCCACGCTCGCCCTGTGGCGACCCGTTCTCTTCTTCCCACTGATCTGGGGCTCGGTGACGCTGCTCCTGGAGCCATTCAACCTGGACCGGGATCCGCGCACATCGCTGGTGGCCGATCTGGCCCGGGGTCAGCCGACTCGAATCGTGCGCCTGCTCGCCGCGGGGGCCGTCATCGGCTTGCTGTGGGAGCTGCTGAACACCATTGCCCGACCCGGCTGGGTCTACACGGTGCCCGGTCTGGAGGGAGCCAAGCTTTTCGAGATGCCATTTCTCGGGTACCTGGGCTTTCCGGTGTTCGCCCTCGACTGCTTCGTCATCTACCAGGCGCTGGTGCACCTGCGGCTCGCGCGCGATGGGTGGGAGGTGCCACGGGAGACCGGGTCTGCGGTGCGTTCGGGGACGAACGGCCACGGCCACACGAGCCCCTCCCTACGACCTCGCTTGGCGCTCGCCGTGGTCGGTGCCATCCTGTTCTCAGGGTTGGTCATGGCGGGCATGGATCGTTACACGGTCGATTCGTACCATCCCGGCCTCGAGCGGTCGACCCGGTTCATGGTGCTGGACGGCGAGCGGCTACGGGCCGCGGGTCTCGGGACCCTGGATGCAGTCGCGGAGAGCGATGCGAACGATCTCGCGCACCGGATCGGGATCGACTCCATGACGGCCGTGCGCTGGGTCAACCACGCTCGTCTCAGCCTGTTCCGCGGCATCGGAGCCCCGAACGCCGCGGCTCTGGAGGCCGCCGGTATCGAAACGATCTGCGAGCTGGCGGGGGCCGAGCCGGCGCGCGTGCGCGATGCGATTCGCGTGCGCCGCGGTGACCCGCGGGCGGGGGCGAACGCTCGCATCCGAGTGTGGCAGCGGGCGGCCCTCCGCGAGTGCGGGACATGACGAGAAACGAGAGACTATCGAGCGCCCGTATGGTCGCCCGCTACACCGAATCGGAGCACAAATGACCCATGGCGATGGTTTTGGCCGCTTCTTCCTCCCCGGGCCGACCGAGGTCCGTCCGGAGACATTGGAATCCATGCTCCGCCCGATCATCGGTCATCGGACCCCGGAGATCAGCGCGCTGATCCAGGGCATGGGAACGCGGTTGTCGGATCTCTTCGTGACCGATCGGCCCGTGTATCTGTGCACCTCGTCCGCGACCGGGATGATGGAGGCGGCGATCACGAACCTCACCCGGCGACGCGTTCTCTGTCTCGTGAACGGCTCGTTCAGCCACAGGTTCTACGATATCGCGATGGCGTGCGGCCGAGCGGCCGACCGGCTCGAAGTGGAGTGGGGCGAGCCCAACCTGCCCCAGGCGTTGCACGACGCGCTCGTGGAAGAGCCGGGGCGTTACGACCTGGTGACGGTGGTGCACTCCGAGAGCTCCACGGGTGTCCTGAACCCGCTGGCCGAGATCTCGGACGTCGTGCACCAGTTCGACGATGTGCTGCTCGCCGTGGACGCCGTTTCCTCGCTCGCCGCCGCTCCGGTCCTGACGCGCGATTGGGACCTGGATTTCGTGCTGACCGGCTCGCAGAAAGCGCTCGCGCTGCCACCGGGTCTGGCGCTCGCGGTCGCCTCCGAACGAGGGTTGGCCCGGGCGCGGGAGGTGGAGCACCGGGGGTTCTATTTCGACCTGCTGAAATTCGAAAAGCGGCTCCAGGGTTACCATCAGACGCCCAACACGCCCGCCGTTTCGATCTTTTACGCGCTCGATCAACAGCTGAGCCGAATTGCCGAAGAAGGGCTCGAGGCGCGCTGGGAGCGCCACCGCCAGATGGCGGAGCGGACATACGCGTGGGTGGACGATCTGTCCGTTCGCACCGGCCAGCGCTTCTCGGTCTTCGCCCCGGAGGGGTACCGCTCGCCCGCCCTAACGCCCATCCTGCTCCCGGCGGGATTACGCGGCCCCGACGTGGCCGCGGCAGCGCGTGAACGCGGCTACACGATCGCGCCCGGGTACGGGAAGCTGAAGGAGCAGATTATTCGAATCGGGCACATGGGAGAGCACACGATGGACGAGTTGGAGGCACTCCTGGGCGTGCTTGACGAGGTGGTGGCCCCATGAGTCAGGCGGTGCAGGAGGCGCGAAGCGTCCAGGACGAAGATCAGAACGGCGGGGGACCGCAGCTGAAACGGCTCGTCCTCGCGGACCCGGTGGTTCCTGAGGGATTGGAGGTGCTCGAGTCCGAGCCGGGTCTAAAGGTCGAGGACCACACCGAGTCGACCCGCGACGAGCTGCGCGCCGCGCTCCGCGGTGCGGCCGGGCTGATCGTGCGCAGCCGCACGCGCGTAGACGCCGAGTTGCTCGAAGCGGCGGATGCGCTCGAGGTGATCGGACGAGCCGGCGTCGGCGTGGACAACATCGACCTGGAAGCGGCGACCCGTCGCGGGATCGCCGTGCTGAACGCGCCCGGCGGGAATACGGTCTCGACCGCGGAGCTCGCGTTCGGACTCATGCTGGCGGCCGCACGCCGGATCGCCGAGGGCGACCGCACGGTGCGCGAGGGTCTGTGGGAGCGAAAGCGGTTGCGCGGGGCTCAGCTGGAGGGCAAGACGCTCGGCGTCATCGGCGCGGGCCGGATCGGGACGGAAGTGATCCGCCGTGGCCGGGTGTTCGGGATGGAGATCGTCGTATTCGATCCCTACCTGACCGTGGAGCGTGCCAGCGACCTGGGGCTCGACCGTGTCGAGCTGGAAGAGCTGCTCGAGCGCGCCGACGTCGTGACTCTGCACGTGCCGCTCAACGACTCGACTCGGGGGATGATCGGTGCCGTGGAGCTCGCCCGGATGAAGGACGATGCCATCCTGGTGAACGCCGCACGGGGGGGGCTCGTGGACGAGGCGGCGCTCGCGGAAGCTCTGCGATCCGGGCGGCTCGGTGCGGCCGGCCTGGACGTGTACGCGGAGGAACCGCCCCCGTCGGAGAGCGCCCTTCGAGATGCTCCGAACCTCGTGATGACCCCGCATCTGGGAGCGTCGACCGACGAGGCCCAGCGCGAGGTCTCGCGCGAGATCGCCCGGGCCGTCCGCGACGCTCTCGTGTCCGCAGATTTTGGCGCGGCCCTCAACGCTCCGAATGTGAGCCTGGCGGACCGCGGACGCATGAGGCCGGTCCTCTCGCTCGGCACGCGACTCGGTCGGCTCCTCGCAGCGCTGACGGATGGGTGCTCTCAGCGGGTGGATGTCGGGTACGCCGGGCCTCTGGACAGCATCCTGCGCCCGCTGGCCGCGGCCGCCATGGAGGGCTTCCTCTGCTCGACCGTGGACATGCCCCTGAACCTGGTAAACGCGCTCGCGATCGCGGGTGAGCGAGGAATCGACGTCGGAAGGGTCCGGATCGGCGAAGTGGCCGACTACACCAACTACGTGGAGCTGCGGGCGCGGAATGGCGCTGAGGAGACCGTCGTGGGAGGTGCGCTGCTCGGTGAGGGGCACCACCCCCGCATCGTGCAGATCGGAGGCTTCCACGTCGATACGGTACCGGAAGGGGTATTGCTGCTGGTCCGGAACCGCGACGTACCAGGCGTGATCGGCGAGGTGGGGATGAGGCTCGGAGCCGCGGGGATCAACATCGGCGGGTATCACCTGGGCCGGAAAGCGGCGGAAGGCCGCGCACTGGGCGTCATCACGGTCGACGACGAGCTGCCGGCGGACTTCATCGCGGAGCTCCGGGGCCTGGCGGCCGTCGACGAGGTTCTTCAGGTGACCTTCGACGTCTGCCCTGGTCGTCAGACCGGGTAGAACGCCGCGGGCGTCCGGGGAGCTACCCCGCCGCCGAATCCCCACGGGCCGGGGGGCGCCACGACCGGGCGGCAGACGGCGCCGGCGCACCGACGCGATCGGGGTGCAGCAGCCCGGCCAGGATCTCGACGCCCTTCACGAAGCGCGGACCGGACCGGTTCAGGTAGGCCGAAGCATCCACTACGAACGCCTGATTCGTCTCGATGGCCCGCGGGGCCAGGCTGAGCAGGCGGTTGGCGTGCGTGTCGGCCTCCCGCTTCGCGGCTTCGAGCCCGTATCCACACGGCATCACGATGAGTGCGTCGGGATCGAGTCCGGTCAGCTCGTCCCAACGGACCTCTCGTGAGGCGTGACCCGGGTCGCCGATCAGGTCCTCTCCACCCGCAATGTCGATCATCTGGGGCACCCAATGCCCGGGTGCGAAAGGCGGATCGAGCCACTCGATGGCCAGGGTTCGAGTCCTGACCGCCCCGGTGACGGCCGTCCGCACTGCGTCCAGCCGACGGCGAATCGTCTCGATCCTATCGGTGGCTCGCTCTTCGACCCCGGCTGCGCGCCCCACCTCGCGAATCGATGTCAAAATCTCCTCGATCGTGTGCGCGTCCAGTGACAGGACCCGGGTCTCGAGCTGCCGCTCCGCGATCACGGCCTCGATACCACCGGTCGGGACGGCGCACACCTCGCACATCGCCTGCGCCAGAATCAGGTCCGGGCGCAGACGCTCCAACAGATCTCCGTCCACGACGTACACACTTCCGTGCTCGGCCATCGCCGATCGCACCGCTTCGTCGATCTCACGGCTGGACAACCCGTTCGCATCGAACCGCGGCCGGCTGACACGTGGACGGTCCTGAAGCTCGACCGGGTGATCGCACTCGTGCGAGATACCGACGAGGAGGTCGTGCAGCCCGAGCTCAGCGACGATCTCGGTGCCACTGGCGAGGGTGGAGACGATTCGCATCAGGGGCTCGTGGAGCCGAATGTCACGTGATCCTTCCGCGGGTCAGTAGGTCGGCATGTCGGGATCGACTCGCTCGGCCCAGGCCAGGAGGCCCCCGGCGAGGTTCACCGCGTTCTCGAACCCCATCGTTCGCAGGTATGCTACCGCCTGCGCGGATCGGATCCCCGAGCGGCACATCAGGATCAGTGGCTCGTCCACGCGCAGCTCATCCAGCCTCAGCGGCAGCGCTGCGAGCGGGATGTGACGTGCTCCGACGGACTCCAGGCTGCAGATCCCCAGCTCGTACTCCTCTCGCACATCCAGAAGCTGATAGGCCTCGCCCTCGTCGAATCGCCGTCGGAGCTCGGTAACCTCGATCTCGGGGCATGACGCTCCCGGCTCGTCGGCCGCCGCCTCTCCACAAAAAAGCTCGTAGTCGATGAGCTCCGTCACGCTCGGCTCGTCCCCACACACCGGACACGTGGGGTCACGGCGGATGCTCAATTCGCGGAACTCCATGCGCAGGGCATCGATCAGGAGGAGCCGGCCGGCGAGTGTGTCACCCTCCTCGAGTATGAGCTTGATCGCCTCCGTCCCCTGGATCGAGCCCACGAGCCCTGGAAGGACGCCGAGAACACCGGCCTCCGCGCAATTGGGAACGAGGCCCGGAGGTGGAGGCTCGGGGAACAGGCATCGATAACAAGGCTCGCCACGCACGCCGAACACAGAGGCCTGCCCTTCGAAACGGAGGACGGCGCCGTACACGAACGGCACTCCCGCGAGGAGGCAGGCGTCGTTGACGAGATACCGCGTCGGGAAGTTGTCGCTCCCATCCACGACGAGGTCCCAGCCATGAAGGATATCCAGCGCGTTGGATGACTCGAACCGGGTCTCGTACGCGACCACCTCCACCTCGGGGTTCAGCGCTTCGATCCGTGCGCGCGCGGACTCGAGCTTGGGTCGGCCCACCGAGGGTGTATCGTGTAGCAGCTGACGGTGCAGATTCGTCAGGTCGACGGCGTCGTGATCCACGAGCCCCAGGCGACCCACGCCCGCGGCGGCCAGGTACAGGGCCGCGGGCGATCCCAGTCCTCCGACGCCGATGAGCAGTACACTCGCGTCCTTGAGCCGGCGCTGCCCCTCGATACCCACCTCCGTAAGCGAGAGCTGGCGGCTGTAACGGCGGATCTCGGAGTCCGTGAGACCGGGTCCCGTCATCGGAGCTGTTCCGGGCACGGTCTCATCCACCGGCCATCGACGGAACGATCCGAATCTCGCAATCCTCCTCCAATCGGGCCTCGGCTCGCAACGGGTCGCTCACCTGCTCTCGGCCGTGATACACGTTCACGTGCCGGCGCACCTCGCCGGTCTCATCCAGCAACAGGCGCCGCAGCTCCCGGTGGCTCTCCAGAAGGTCTTGGAACACCTCTGAGATGGTCGAGCCCTCGACCACGATACGCTCCTCCCCATCCACCCACGGCCGCAATGGCGCCGGGATGGAAATCGTCACGCTCGGCATGTCATTTCTTACCCGGTCGGCGTGCGTGTGTGGCGGCCCACGGTCTGATTCGAGTCCGGGGTCCGGGTCGCCCGCTGTGAGTACGCATATCAGACCCGGACCGCGACCGACTCGACGAGAGCGCGGAAGTTCGCCGCGATATCCCCGCTGCCGTGAAAGACGGAGGACCCGGCCACGAATACGCTCGCGCCCGCCGATGCGGCGAGCGGGGCGGTGCTCGGGTCGATCCCGCCGTCCACCTGGACGGGGAGATCCGGAACCCCGCGCTCGGCCGCCATGCGTCGGACGGCCTCGACCTTTGGTAGCGCCGACTCGATAAAGGCCTGCCCGCCAAATCCCGGGTTTACGGTCATGACGAGCGCGAGATCCACGAACGGCAGGATCTCCGACAGAGTCTCCGCTGGAGTGGCGGGGTTTATCGCGACGCCGGCGCGCACGCCCAGATCCCGGATTCGGTGGATGTCCGCGTGCAGGTGCGTGGACGCTTCCTGGTGAATCGTGATCAGGTCTGCACCCGCCGCCGCGAACGGATCGATGAACGCCTGGGGGTTGTCGATCATGAGGTGCACATCCAGGAACGTGTCGGTGATCGGGCGCAAGGACTCGAGCACCGGGAGACCTATGCTGATGTTGGGAACGTAATGCCCGTCCATCACGTCGACCTGGAACCAGCGCGCACCCGCCTGCTCCGCGGCTCGCACCTGTTCGCCCAGCCGCGCGTAGTCAGCCGCGAGTATGGAGGGGGCGATCACGATGCCGTCGGGCATCCCTATGCTTTCCCGCACGGACGACCTCCGATGAGTAGTGAGTCAGATACCTTTCAGTCGATCTCCAAAGCGGAAGGCTGAAGTTCTTCAGCGTTCCGCTAGATGATGCCGAGGCGCTCCCCCACCGTCTTCAAAGCAGCGAGCGCCGTATCCAGATGCTCGCGTTCGTGACCGGCCGAGATCTGACAACGGATTCTTGCCTGGCCTTTGGGGACGACCGGGAAGCCGAAGCCGATCACGAACACGCCTTCGTCGAGAAGCTGCCGGCTGAGCGAGATGGCCGCGGCTGTCTCGCCGATGATCACGGGGATGATCGGAGTCTCTCCCTCGATCGGCTTGTACCCGAGCCCCTCGAGTCCCTCGCGGAAATAGGCCGTGTTGTCCCTCAGCTTGGCGATGAGCTCCGGGTGGTTCTCCAGGTGCTCGATCGCGGCCAGAGCGCCCCCGCACGAATGGGGGGGCATCGCGTTCGTGAACAACTGCGTTCGCGATTGCTGCACGAGGTACTCGATCACCGACCGGCTGCTGGCCGTGAATCCGCCCGCCATGCCGCCCAGGGCCTTGCCCAGTGTCGAGGTGACGAGGTCTATCTCGCCGTGCATCCCGAAGTGCTCCGGCGTGCCCCGTCCGGTGTCCCCCAGGACTCCGCTGGCGTGCGAATCGTCGATCGCCATGATCGCGTCGTACCGATCGCACAGCTCGCGGATGTCGGGGAGCGGCGCGATCTCTCCCTCCATGCTGAACACACCGTCAGTGATCACGAAACGATGACGTGCGTCGCGTGACGACTCGAGGGCCTCCCGCAGCGAGTCCATGTCCATGTGCCTGTATATCTTACGCTGTGCCTTACACAACCGGATGCCATCTATGATCGAAGCGTGGTTCAACTCGTCGCTGATGAGCGCGTCCTCGGGAGTGAGCAAGGGCGCGAAGAGCCCTTCGTTGGCGTTCCAACAAGACGTGTAGGTGATCGCCGCCTCGGTCTCCATGAAGTCGGCGATCTTCGCTTCCAGGTCCCGGTGGATGTCGAAGGTGCCACAGATGAAGCGGACGGAGGATGTCCCGGCTCCATACCGGTCGGTGCTCGCCTTCACCGCGTCCATCACGGCCGGCTGGTCACACAGACCCAGGTAGTTGTTCGAGCACAGGTTGATCGTCTCTCCGTACTCGTCCAGGTCCACCACGGCGGACTGTCGCCCCATGATATGGACGAGCTCCTTGAGGACTCCCCGCTCCTTCATGTCCCGCAACTCGGCGCTGAGCCGCTCTTCGAAGCCGCGGTTCACGTTCGAAGTCGCCACGTCCGTCTCTTCGTACAGAGTCATCGTATCTCTCCGGTCTGCACCCCCCGCAACTGTCGGGTCCGCGCCCGGCGCGCGAGGGGTGCCACGTTCTAGCAGATCGTCAGCGACTTTCGCTAGGAGTCCACGCGGTAGTAGTCCGCGCTGGCTCTATCCGTGACCCAGGCCGTGTCTACCCGAATGCTGGGCCGCGAGCCGTACCAACCGCACATAGTGAAGCCCAGGAGCGTGCCCTCGACATGTACGACGCGATCGCTCCCGGCCTGCTCACGGATCTCATCCGGCGCTCCCAGGAGGGCGAATGGCCTCTGGTTGGCGGCCCACCCGGGGCCGAACAGCCAGCAGCCCGCGACGCTCCGCAAGGTTCCTTCGCCCACCGTGCGCATCCGGGAGAACGATCCCTCCTCCGTGGCGACCAGTGTCCCCAGATGGAGACCCTCGGCCGTGCTCACCGCGTAATGGCCCGGTCGTTCGATGCGAATCGGCCGGGCCTCGTAGAAGCTGACCCTCTGCCGCGCGCACACCGCGCTGAAGGTGCTCCGGGTGGCCGAGAGCCGGATCTCTCCTTCGGAGACCGCCAGATACGCCGTGTCCAACCGGCCGCACGCCGTGAGCGACACGGGCCCGGCGAATTCGAACGAGAACAACTGGCCAACCCGGACGCTCTCGGGATACGCGGCCCAAGTCACGAGGCCCGGGCCAGGCGTCGGCTCCCCCGTTCGCCAGCACGCTGCCACGGCCAGGGCGATCAGAAGCGCGAGCCCGTGGGCTCGCCCAGGCCCGTATCCTCGGCTCACCCGACCCATGCGCGCGGCCCGCCCGGTTTCCTGGTGACCTGACTCAGTCCAGCGACAGTACGACCTTGGCGGCGTCGCCGGTCTCCATGGCCCGGATCCCCTCCTCGAATCGATCGAGGGGCAGGCGATGCGTGATGACGGGCTCGATGTCCAGCAGTCCTGCCGCCAGGAAGTTCCTCATTTCGATCCACGTGTCGTACATGCGTCGCCCGACGACCCCATACGCGTGCAACCCCTTGAAGATGACATCACGCGCCAGGTTGATCTCGATCGCACCACGCGGGAGTCCCAGAAGCTGGACGTGCCCCGCGTTCCGACACACGCGGAAGGCGGTTCGGACTCCGTCCGGGTGTCCGCTCATCTCGCATACGATGTCCGATCCGTAGCCACGGGAAAGCTCGGCCACGACGGCTTCGACGTCGTCGGTCAGGGGATTCAGGCTGCGATCCGCCCCCATGCGGTCCGCCAGCACGCGACGCTCCTCGTGCGGCTCGACGGCCACGACGGTGGCCGCTCCGGCCGCTCTGGCGATCCCCACCGCGAAGAGCCCGATCGGACCGCAGCCGATCACGGTCACCATCCGTCCGGCCACATCCGTGTGGAGCACCGTGTGGAACGCGTTCCCGAGCGGATCGAACAGGGCGGCGTGGTCGTCCGATATCGAATCGGGAATCGGGATGAGATTGGTGGCCGGGACGGCCACGAGCTCCGCGAAGGCCCCCGGCCGGTCGATCCCGACGATCTCGATCTCGCGGCACACGTGCGCGTTCCCCGTCCTGCACAGCTCGCAATGGCCGCATACCAGGTGGCCCTCGGCCGAGACTCGATCACCCACCTTGACGTTGGTGACCAGCGATCCGACCTCCACCGCTTCTCCCATGAACTCGTGCCCGAGCACGAGCGGAGGCTTGATCCGGCTCCGGGACCACTCGTCCCACTGACAAATATGCAGATCCGTTCCACAGATCCCTGCCCGCCGCACCCCGATGAGGACCTCATCGGAACGGATTTCCGGCTCGGCGATGTCGGTCACCACGAGCCCCGGGGCCGCATCCGGCTTCACGATCGCTTTCATGCTCTTTGTACTCAGCTCCTCTCCACCCGTGGCGCCCGAACGACGCCGGGGGCGCTAAGCAGGTCGCTGCTCAACTCCAGCGGATCACGTTACGAGTGCCGTGGGGGCAGATTCAAGGCGGCGCGACGACGCGATGTTGCGAGCCATCGGGGAGGAGCGACCCGTGGCGCGCGCAGCGCGACACATTGAGCCGAAGGTGAAACCACGCGGGAGATGCCCCCACGCCGCCGTAACCCGCAGGGCGCGTGGGGGTCGCCGATGCAGACGGCGTCACTCGTCGTCGACGATGCGCACGGCATCGCCTTCCTCCTCGTTCCTGGTCTGCCCGCGGCAAGACCCACGCGCGCGACCCACTGGAGTTGAGCAGCGACCTGCAATGTGTTTGAGCGGGCGGAGGCGCGGCAAGCGTGGGGAACACCCCCTCCTCGAGGGTCGTAGGAGGAAGGGTAGGGGCCGAATGGCATGCCCTTCGCCGTGGGTGATCCGCGGCGACTGGGACGGCGGCTGGTGAGGAACCCGGGACCGGGAAGACGGGCAAGCTGAGGATGGACGCAAAGAGATCGACACCGGCCCCACTCGCGTCGGTGAGATCCTCGAGGCGCGCACGTCCGGTTTGGGCGACAGCCATGCTGTTGTCTACGGCGGCTCACCTCGCCGTCTTCCTTCTGTGGCGTGGGGACGTGCCGCTCGTGGAATTGGGCCCCGTCGCGCGGGCATATGCGGTCGCTCCGGGGGGCGGGTCGATGCACGCGGTCCGGCTGCCCCTCACGACGCGCATCGAGATCCCACCACCACCTGCTCCGAGGCTGACCATCGACGCACCGGTCGTCGAGTACGATCAGCCACCGGTGATCCTCCAGGGTCTGACGCTGGACCCGGCTGCCAATGCCGGGGGAATGCCGGGGTTGGATACCGGGCTCCTCGGTCCCGGAGAGGGCGAAGGCTCCGGGGCGGGCTTGGGTGGGGACTACAGGTCTCCTATCCCCCGCTCGATCGTGCCGCACTGGGACCCGCCAGAAGCCGTGCGCGGGATGGAGGTGACC
Source organism: Gemmatimonadota bacterium (assembly GCA_039589195.1). GTDB lineage: Bacteria > Gemmatimonadota > Gemmatimonadetes > Palauibacterales > Palauibacteraceae > JBDHAC01. Next base: position 26,136 of record JBDHHV010000016.1, read on the forward strand.
GTTCGGGTTTTCGTGGACGAATGGGGAAGCCCCACCGGAGAGGTCGAGCTGGACCCGCCGACTCCACACCGCGGATTCAACCGCGAGATCGTCGAGCGCGTCCGCCGCATGGAGTATCGCCCCGCGCGGCGCAACGGAAGTCCCGTGGCAGGGTGGGCCGTGATCACCTTCGTGTTCTAGCAGGCTGCCGGCTGGCTGCGTCCGTTGTCGGTTCCATCCGGGTCCTTCTGCAGCCTGCTAGTACGGTTCGATCATGGCGCGACCGGTCCACCGAACGGGCAAGACCTCGCAATGCGAGGCGGTTACCCCATGGTACTCTTCGAGCCCGCGACCCGTCGCCGCCAGCCATAACACCCTCAGGACCGCCAGATGACTGACTACGAGGGCCGGAGCGTCGGGGGCGGTGAGTTGCGCATGCGCCATCTGATCGAGCGCGTCTAGCGCACGCTCCTGCACGTCGGAGAGCGCCTCTCTCCCTTTCAGGCCGAATCGATGTGGCGCTCCGAGCCAGGCCGAATACTCGGCCGGCCACCTGGCGGCGACCTCTTCCGCGGTGAGCCCCTTCCACGGCCCCACGTCGATCTCACGCAAATCATGCAGAGTCCGAACGCCCGCACCCAGCTCGGCCGCGAGGATCTCCGCGCTCTCCACGGTTCGCCGAACCGGGCTCGTGTACACGGCCTCGATCCCCACGCCTGCGAGCCGGCTCCCGAGCTCCACACACTGCTGTCGCCCTCGCTCGTTCAAGCGATCGTCGCTCCAGCCTGCGAACCGGCGGGCCACGTTGGCGTCAGTTTCACCGTGACGGACGAGATAGAAGACCGGCGTCTCTGGCATCTTCTCTCACTGGGCCGGGTGTGCCAGGGAAGTGCATTGCCAGTATACCGTTTCGCCCCGCGGACGGAAGAGCGCGTTGAGACGCGCTTGAGGGTGACCGGCCAGCCTTCGACCGGAGGTACGATTGTCGGACTTCAACAGAACCGAGAGAAAAGCGCTTCTCGTGGCTGCCGGCCTGATCGGTCTCGCGGCGTTCGGCCGCCTCGCGATCGGACCGGATCGAGCTGATGTGGCCTGGGTCTCCGCATCACCCGCGTTGACGTCGGACACCTCATCACTGACCGAGTCACGATCCTTCTCCGGCGGTCCCGGGCGGCTGAAGGAGGACGTCGAGGTCGCGCTGCGGCGAGAGGAGCGAGCCCTCACTCCGCTCTCCAGCGGAGAGAGACTCGACCCGAACCAGGCACCCGAGGAGGAGCTTCGGCGACTTCCGGGAATCGGCCCGGCCCGGGCCCGCGCCATCCTCGAGGAGCGCGCCCGTGTCGCGTTCGAGAGCCCCGAGGCGGTCATGCGGGTGCCGGGGATCGGCCCGGCGACCTACGCGCGCATCGCCCCGTTCCTGACCGTCGACGGACGAGCCCCGGAGGCGCCTCGGGCGGGTGTCGCACCCATGGGTGGGTGCGGGACTGATGACCGCGTGGACCCGAATACGGCCACCGAGACAGGTCTACGAGCGCTGCCGGGTATCGGTCCGGCTCTCGCCCGACGAATCGTACAGAGTCGTGAGGCCGACGGGCTCTTCGCGACCCCCGAAGCGCTCCTGAGGGTGTCCGGGATCGGCCCTCGTCTCCTCGAGCGGCTGCGCGATCGGGTCTGCCTCTCTGGCAGTTGATACCTTCTGTCCGTCCAAACCGAGATCCGCCGGACCGTGTCCGCCAGTTGGGGAAGCTCGTAAACGGCTGACAAACCGTGCGCTGGGCGGCTCCATAAAAGGCATGCTTCTTGAGAATCCCGCCGTACGGTGACGTGCATTCGGACGTTGAATCGAGGTGGCACGAGTGAAGGACGCGAAGCGCGAATGACGCTCGAGACCCAACCGCTCGACACGAAGAACATGTCCGCGACCGAGCGGAAAGTTGCGCAGCGCCTGCTCGAGCAGGGGCTGCTCTCGCTGGAGGCCATCGAGAAGGCAATGGCGGAGCAGCGGGAAACCGGCGCCCATCTCGGAATGTGCCTGGTCTCGCTCGGGCTGATCAACGAGAACGAGCTGACACGGCTCTACGGCCAGCAGTTCGGCGTACCGGCGGTCGACCTTTCCAAGGTGGAGGTGGACACCAAGGTCCTGAATCTCATCCCGGCGGATTTTGCAAACAAGCACCTCGTTTTGCCTCTACGGCGCGTCGGACGGACGCTGACCGTCGCGATGGCCGATCCGACCAACCTGAATGTCGTCGACGACCTGAAGTTCATCACGCGCTTCGACATCGAGCCGGTCGTAGGCGGCGAATACTCGCTCCGCTCGATGATCGATCGTCACTACGAAGTAGTAAGCGAGCAGCTGGGCTCATTGCTGGAGGAGCTGGAGGAACAGGACGTCGAGGTCGTTTCGGAAGGCGATGACGAGGAGTACTCCACCGCGCTCCTGCGGGCGCAGGTGGAAGAGGAACCAATCGTCAAGCTCATCAACGGGATCCTCGGCGACGCCCTACGCCGAGGCGCCTCGGACATTCACGTCGAGCCTTACGAGCACGAGCTCCGGGTGCGTTATCGGGTAGACGGGGCGCTGCAGGAGATCATGCAGCCGCCGCGTCGTATGACGGCCGCGCTGACCTCGCGCTTCAAGATCCTCGCCGACCTCAACATCGCCGAGCGGCGGATCCCGCAGGACGGCCGGATCAAGATGAAGATCGGGAAGCGCGTGATCGACTTTCGTGTGTCGACGCTCCCGACCCTGTTCGGCGAGAAGATCGTGCTCCGCATCCTCGACAAGGGGACGCTGCAGCTGGACCTCGAGGCGTTCGGGATGGAGCCGGTCGCGGAGCAGGCGTTCCTCGACGCGATCTCGAACCCGTACGGGATGGTCCTGGTCACCGGTCCCACCGGCTCGGGTAAGACCACGACGCTGTACAGCGCTCTCAACCGGATCAATACCGAAGAGGTCAACATCATGACCGCCGAGGATCCGGTCGAGTACAACCTGCGCGGTGTCAACCAGGTCCAGGTCCGACCGCAGATCGGCCTGACGTTCGCGTCGGCTCTGCGCGCGTTCCTGCGACAGGACCCCAACATCATCATGGTAGGTGAGATCCGGGATCTGGAGACGGGCGGGATCGGGGTCAAAGCCGCCCTGACGGGACACCTCGTGCTCTCGACGCTCCACACGAACGACGCGGCGTCCACGATCACTCGGATGGTCGACATGGGCCTCGAGGCGTTCAACGTGGCCGCGGCCGTCAACTTGATCACGGCGCAGCGGCTCGTTCGCCGCATTTGCCTCAACTGCAAGGTCGAGGCGACCTACCTCCCCGAGATCATCCGAGCCGCAGGAATCCCCGAGCACGAGCTGGGCGAATACGCCTTCCACCGCGGCGACGGGTGCGATGCATGCGGTGGCTCCGGCTACGCGGGGCGTCAGGGTCTGTACGAGGTGCTGTCGATGTCCCCGACGGTGCGACGCATGGTTCTGCAGGGATGCTCCTCGGATGAGTTGAAGGAACAAGCCGTCCGAGATGGCATGATCACGCTTCGGCAGGATGGATTGATCAAGGTGAAGCGCGGAATCACGACGCTGGACGAGGTGCTGAAGGAGACGGCGCTCTAGTCAGGCGCCGCCGCCCGATCTCACGGGAACGAGAGGGTCCAAATGGAAGAGGGAACGTCCGTAAGCCTGCGCGCGATGTTGGATGACATGGTCCGGCGGAGCGCGTCGGATCTTCATCTGACGGTCGGAGAGCGGCCGAAGTTCAGGATCGATGGTCGGCTCGTGGACGCGGGCGTCGACACGATACTCCGGCCCAAGGACACCATGTCGCTCGCCTACTCGGTCCTGACCGAGCAGCAGAAGAAGCGGTTCGAGCAGGAGGACGAGCTCGACTTCAGCTTCTCGATCGAGAACGTGTCACGATTCCGGGCGAACGTCTTCAAGCAGCGCGGGAGCATTGGCTGCGCGATCCGGCAGATCCCCTTCGAGATCCTGGGATTCCAGGAGCTGGGTCTGCCCCCGATCGTCCAGAGGCTGGCCGAGAAGCCGCGTGGCCTGGTGCTGCTCACCGGACCGACGGGCTCGGGGAAGTCGACGACGCTCGCCGCGATGATCGACAAGATCAACAACGAGCGCTCCGCCCACATCATGACGATCGAGGACCCGATCGAGTTCGTGCACTTCCACAAGAAGTGCATCATCAACCAGCGCGAGGTGGGAAGCGACACCAAGAGCTTCCCCAATGCCCTGAAGTACGTCCTGCGGCAGGACCCGGACGTGATTCTGATCGGAGAGATGCGCGATCTCGAGACAATCCAGGCCGCGCTGACCGTTTCCGAAACGGGACACCTGGCGTTTGCAACCCTGCACACGAACTCGGCCGCCGAGTCGATCAACCGCGTGATCGACGTGTTCCCCGCACACCAACAGGAGCAGGTGCGCGCGCAGCTGGCTTTTGTGCTCGAGGGCGTGGTCACTCAGACGCTCCTCCCGAAGGCTAGCGGCAGCGGACGGGCCATGGCGTGTGAGATCCTGGTGGCGACGCCTGCGATTCGGGCGCTGATCCGCGAGGAGAAGGTGCACCAGATCTACTCCGCGATGCAGGCCGGAAAGAAGTTCGGCATGCAGACGCTGAACGACGCGCTCTACCAGCTCTACGTGCAGCGTGAGGTAGCACTCGAGGAGTGTCTGCGCGTGAGCTCCGACCCGACCGAGTTGAAGCGCATGGTGGGAGCGCCGGTGGCAGCGGCGAGCTGACGCATGTGTGACCGTGAGTGGCGACCACACACGGACAGCGGGCGAAACGCGCCGACCCGTCGCGATTCGCGAGGCCGGAGTTCGCCACGCGACTCGGACGGCGTCCCATGTCGGTAGCGCTCGTAACACGAATCGCTGCAACGGCTTGAGTGGGACTGGGCCGTTATCGGCATGGTGGGCACCGTGATTGCGACTAGACCGTGGCGACGCAAGTCAGGACAACGAAATCGAGGTCTACAGACCGGCCGCCGGCGGACGATGGGTGGAAGACGTGGGGGCCAGCGGCCGGTCGACCTCTTTATCAAGACATTGATCACGAGATTGACGCTGAAGCGAGCCGCTCGTTCGGGGCGGTGTGGCCAAAACGACAGATCCCTGGAGAGACCTGATGCCGGTCTGGACCTATAGCGCTCGGACCGTCGGCGGCGATATTCGCCGCTCCGAGATCGACCTCCCGAGCAAAGACCACGTCATCGCCTATCTGCGCCGGCAGAAGCTGATCCCCGTCTCTGTACGGGAGAAGCCGAAGGACATCTCACTCGCTCAACGCAAGAAGGTGAAGTCGCGTGAGATCGTGATCTTCACCCGTCAGTTCGCCACGATGATCAACGCGGGTCTGCCGCTCGTCCAGGCGCTCGACATCCTGGCTCGCCAGACCGAGAACGCGGTGCTCAAGAAAGCGGTACAGGACACGCTCTACGATGTGGAGGCCGGGAACACGCTGGCCGATGCACTCAGCCAGCACCCCAAGATCTTCTCGCAACTTTACGTGAACATGGTCGCGGCGGGTGAGTCCGGGGGGCTGCTGGATACGATCCTGCTCCGTCTGGCGACCTTTCTCGAGAAGTCCGAGCAGCTCGCACGGAAGGTCAAGGGCGCGATGGTCTACCCGGCCGTGGTGCTGAGCGTCGCTGTGATCGCCATCGCGATCCTGCTCCTGTTCGTGATCCCTACGTTCGAGTCGGTCTTCTCCAGCTTCAACCAGCAACTGCCGCTTCCGACCCGGATGGTGATCGGGATGTCCGGGCTCCTCCAGTCCTACTGGTGGGCCATGGCCGGGAGCATCGTGATGGGCGTGCTGATCTTCCGGCGCTGGGTTAGTACGACCGGTGGGCGATTGCGGTTCGATCGCCTCATGCTACGCATGCCCGTGCTCGGCCCCCTCGTTCGAAAGGCGGCGATCGCCCGCTTCACGCGGACGCTCGGGACCATGCTCGCATCCGGTGTGACGATCCTGGACGGCCTCGAGATCACGGCCCGCACGGCCGGCAACCGCGTCATCCACGACGCGGTCATGGAGAGTCGCACGGCCATCGCCGGTGGGAAGTCGATCTCGGAGCCGCTGAAGGAGACCGACGTCTTCCCGCCCATGGTGACGCAGATGATCCACGTCGGTGAGGAGACCGGTGACCTCGACGGCATGCTGTCGAAGATCGCCGACTTCTACGATGACGAGGTCGACGTGGCCGTCGAGAACCTGTTGAAGGTTCTCGAGCCTGCCCTCATCGTGATCCTCGGCACCGTCGTCGGGGGGATGATCGTGGCCATGTACCTGCCGATCTTCGGATTGGTGAACGCGATCCAGTAAAACAGCTGCTTCGCACTGGTTCGCAGCCCCGGGGCGGCTCGCTTGGCCCGCCAAGATCGGGCGTGAGGCGCGGTGGAGCCGAACGGGCTTCACCGCGCTTCGTCATCTCGACCCGCGGCCGGCCCGGACTCCCCCGGCGTGTCTCGAGTCGGTCCCCTGCAGACGCCACGACCTCTCGCATTCTGCCCTGTCCGGTCTGTCGCGCAGACGCCCCAATCGATAACCGGATCGTCCTGTAGCATCCAACGACATAACGACTTGTATCTACCGTGCCTAAGAGACTGCGGCTTGCCATCGTATGGAACCGCAGACCGACGGGCGACTCCGGCGCGCGTGTATCGTAACCGGGGCGAAGAAGGCAAACAGGTTGGGGTCACCGTGTCCGGAGCTCCGTCGTGTCTCACGCGGCAAGACGCCTGGGAGGCTCCCGTTGCCACGCGGGAGCGTGAAGGGTTAACTACCGGGCGTGACTCGGCCATCGATCTCTCGACCCCTCGCGCTCGGCGACCTGATCGGTCAGCAGCTGAGCATGGTGCGCGCTCGACTCGGGCAGGCGGCGGTCGACAAGTCCGTGGGCAACGGGCGGTGGCTCGTCTACGATCTACGAGGCATGCGTCTACGGATCCGATTGGCCCCCAAACGGGGTAGCCAGGCTGGCTCGGAACGGGTGGTCTCGTGGACGGTCACGTTTCTTCAAGGCGGGCCGCGCCCGACAGATGTGGCGGCGTCCCTGGGACTCTCCCTGCACGATGAATTCGAGCCCGTACCGAAGGACCCGTGCCTCCTCCGGTGTCCGCTTTCCGATCCGGGGTCCGGAGACCTGCATTCACTGACGGCGCGGGTGGAGGAGGGCCGCCTGGTGGAGCTCACCGCGTTCGACGAGCCACCCGAGTGGCCCGGCGCACAGGCGGGCGACGGTCCATGACAACCCCGCGATCGGACGATCGTACGCAGGTATACGACGTGAGCCGCGTTTTGTACTGGATCTACGCCGGGCGCGTGACCGTGACGCTGGCGGTGTACGGCGCTGCGCTCGTGGTGGGGGACGGGTGGCTTGCCGGTGGAGCCTGGCTGCCCGGGATGAGCGTGCGAACCATGTCGTTCGTCGCGCTGGCCGGCGTCGGGTTGATCACCGCGCTGTCCTATTCCTACAGCCACATTCGCCGCGTGGACCCGCCCGATCAAGGTTTCATCCGCACGCAGTCCCTCTTCGATGTCCTTCTGCTGACGGGCATCGTCCACTTCACGGGCGGCAGCGAGAGCGTCTTTCCACCCCTCCTGTACATCGCTCTGGTGTCCGGCTACGCGCTGATCACCCCGCTCTCCGCCTGTGTGCTGATCGCCCTGGCCACGGGTTTCGCCTACATGCTGGAGATCGCACTCGCGTATCCGGAACAGCTCGGCATCGCGGTCGTTCTCCAGATCCTGATCTTCACGATCGTTGCACTGGTGAGCGGCCTGATCGGGGGCAGGTTGCGCGAGATCGGGAACCAGTTGTCGAGCGTAGAGGGCGAGCTCACGCGCTTGCGTGTCGGAACCTCGGACATCCTGAGGGCGATCGACGCGGCGGTCGTCACGCTGGATACGACGGGGCGCGCCGCGTACATGAACCCGGCCGCGGCCGCGCTTCTCGATTTGGACCTGGAGCGCTGGATCGGGGAGCCGCTCCTCGGGCCTCTCGATGAGAGGGCCCCGGGCGTGGCGATCGCGGCCGCCGAAACGCTCGACTCGGGGAGAGCGATTCGAAACAGGGAGGTGGAGATCATAGGCGAGGATGACCGGGCGCTGCCTTTCTCGGTCAGCACCTCTCTCCTCAAGCAGCCCGGTGCGCCCCGGCTGGTCACCGTGGTTCTCCAGGATCTTCAGATGGCCCGCCAGCTCGAGGAGCTGCACCTTCGTGCCAGCCGGCTGGGTGTCGTGGCCGAGCTGTCAGCCTCGCTCGCTCACGAGATCAAGAACCCGCTGGCGTCGATTCGGAGCGCGGTGGAGCAGATCGCGGATCCCGCGGCGGACCCGGAGGACAGGGAGATGCTCAACCGGCTCGTGGTCCGGGAAGCCGACCGGCTCTCCCGGTTGCTCGGTGAGTTCAACGACTTCGCGCGGGTGGGTGTGGCCGCACGGAAGCCGATCGAGCTCGAGCGCGTCATCCGGGAGGCGATCGATATGGTGCGCCAACAGCCGGAGTCGCGAGACAGGGCGACGTTCGAGGTCGATATCGCACCCGCGCTTGACGACCTGTGGGGAGATCCGGACCTTGTACATCAGACGCTCACGAACGTCATACTCAACGCGGTTCAGGTGAGCGACCCGGATCGGCCCGTGCTGGTGCGAGTCGTCGCCGATTCGCTCAGGCCGGAGCGCGTCCCCGTCGAGCTGGCCGCCGGAATGCCGGTCCGCATTCGAGTGATCGACAATGGGCCGGGAATTGCGCCCGAGGACGTGGGTCGCATCTTTGATCCGTTCTACACGCGGCGTCAGGGAGGGAGTGGAATGGGATTGGCGATCGCCCACCGCGCCGTGCAAGCCCATGGCGGGGCGCTGCTCGTAAGCTCGTCGCCCGGCCAAGGAGCTACCTTCGCCATCATCTTACCGCGACGTGACTGGGACGGACGTGAGGATCTGGAGCGGAAAGGCTGGTCCGAGCTGGTGGCCGAGAGCGTGTCCGACGGCGCGCATCCTTCCGTGCATACGGCCCGATCGACAGCCTCGATGGAGGAGGCCGCCGATCGCTTAGGTTGAACATCGCTGGCGGGGGTACCCACGCGAGGAGTACGAGCTGCCATGAGTGACAAGCCCAGAATCCTTCTCATTGACGACGAGAAGAGCATGATCGAGACCCTCAGCGTGTTACTCAAGCGCGAGGGGTTCGACGTACTCGCCGCGCTGTCAGGCTCGGAAGGAATCGAGCGCTTTTCGGAGTCGAAGCCGGACCTGGTGTTGACCGATGTGCGCATGCCGAAGGTGAGCGGAGTCGATGTGCTCGAGGCGATCCGCGAGCGCGATCCCACGACGCCCGTTGTCCTGATGACCGCTCAGGCATCGCTGCAATCCGCGATCCAGGCCGTGAACCTGGGAGCCACCCACTACGTACAGAAACCGTTCTCGAACGAGGAGCTCGTCGCGATCCTGCGGCGCTCGCTCGACATCGGCCGCGTGGAGCGAGAGAACGTCCAGCTCAAGCGCCAGATCCGAAAGACCAAGAACAAGGAGCTGCTCAAGCCGATCGGCGTGAGCGCGGAGTTCCGCAAGGCGCTGGAGTTGGCGGAGTCGGTGGCGAAGAGCGAATCGACGATCCTCATCCGGGGCGAGAGTGGATCCGGGAAGGAGGTCTTCGCCCGTTACATTCACGAGCTTTCCGAGCGGGCGGACCGCCACTTCCTCAGCCTCAACTGCGCCGCGCTTCCCGAGGGCTTGCTGGAGTCGGAGCTTTTCGGGCACGTGAAGGGCTCGTTCACGGGAGCGGTCCGCGACAAGGAGGGTCTGTTCGTCGCCGCCACCGGTGGGAGCTTCTTCCTGGATGAGGTCGGTGAGATGGCACCCTCGACCCAGGTGAAGCTGCTGCGCGTGCTCCAGCAGCGCGAAGTGATCCCCGTCGGCGCGACCCGGCCGCTCGCCACGGACGTACGCTTGATCGCTGCCACCAACCGCGACCTCGAGAGGGATATCGAACAGGGCCGCTTCCGCAGCGATCTGTATTACCGCCTCAACGTGATCTCGGTCGAGCTTCCGCCTCTCCGGGCCCGTCCGGATGATATTCCGTTGCTGGCGGAGTTCTTCCTGAAGCGCGAGGGAGAGAGAGCGGACGACAAGCTGAAGAAGCTGTCCGACGACGCCATGAAGGTCCTGCAGGAATACCAGTGGCCAGGCAATGTCAGGGAGCTCGAGAACGTGATCGAGCGGGCGGTCGTTCTGACGAACGGAGGCACGATAAAAGACGATGCGTTGCCGCCGCGCCTGCGCGAACAGCCGGCCCAGCCGTTGGTGCGAGAAGCGCCACCGGCGAACCCCACGCTCGAGGTGATCGAGCGCGCATACATCGAGCATGTGCTCCGCGCGGAGAGTGGGAACAAGAGCCGTGCGGCAGAAGTGCTCGGGATCGACCCGAGCACACTCTATCGCAAGATCAAGCGCTATCACCTGGAAGTGTAAAACACCCCAACGGGTGGGCCGCGGCGTCTCGGAGGGCGCCCGACTCGCATACGCGAAACCGTCAGGCATCCTGCAAGGGCAGGTCCCGCCCGCCCCGGCTTGAACGCACCTCGTCACTCTCCACAACGCGATATTTGGCAGCGGGTTAAGTCGGAATCCCAGCGTGGGGCACGCCCATTGCCTTCCCACCCACCTGAGGCGGAGTCCACGAACAGCGGCTCCGGAGCTCGGAGAAATCGCCCCGGGTAACAACCAGAGAGAAGCGAGGGGTACCATGCGCAACACGAAGGGTTTCACCCTGATCGAGCTGCTGATCGTGGTCGTGATTATCGGCATCCTTGCCGCGATCGCGATTCCGCAGTTCGCCGCAACGAAGGGGAAAGCGTTCGACGCCGCGGCGAAGAGCGATCTCCGCAACCTGATGACGGCGGAGGAAGCGTACTTTTCCGACTTCCAGGCGTACACCTCCGTCACGGTTCCGACCGGTCAGGCCATCGACATCGATGGTGACGGTGTGATGGATGTCCAGGCGAGTCAGAGTGTCGGTCTGACCGCCCAAGCGTACACGGATGGCTACCAGATCACGTCGCAGCATATCAGCTCGCCGAAGGTCTGGTGCGTCAACTCCTCGGCGACGAACGCCGTGGGAGCGATTGGCCAGGTCCTCCAGGCGAACAGCTGCTGAGCATCGTAACAAAGCAGTGAGCGCCGAGGGGGCGCGGTCTACCAGGCCGCGCCCCTTTTTTTTGGCAGGAGGGCCGAGGCCGCCTCCAGGAGCCTCGCCCATTCGGCCGCTTCGTACCTCTCGCATGCGGGGGCGGATCTGTTTACAGTCCTGAGCGGTCGGGACGAATGGGCCACGGGGTCGGAGGGGGCAATACGGTGGAGCCGCGTCGGGGACTCGGGGGCGGGTACGCTCCAATCTGCCTCGCTCTGTTGGGGACGGCGTATCTCTGGGAGATAGTGACGCTCGCCGGCATCCCTGTCGCGCGCGACATGCAGATGTTCTTCGTGTCCCAGAAGTTCCTGCTCTGGGAGTCGTTCCGGCACGGAGAGCTGCCTCTGTGGACGCTTCACGTCGGCACCGGCGCCCCGCTGCTCGCGAACTTCCAGTCCGGAGTCTTCTACCCACCCAATTGGCTGCTCGCGATCCTCCCCTTCTTTCTGGCTTTCAACCTGCTCGTCTGGCTCCATTTCGTGATCGGTGGTGTCTCGGCTGCTCTCCTCGCCCGGCGGCTGGGCCTCGCGTCCGTACCGGCCATCATAGCCGCCGCCACATGGATGCTCGGGGGGTATTTCGCTTCCCTCTTGAACCTGATGAACGGCCTACAGGCCGCTGCCTGGGCACCCGCGCTGGCGCTCTCGTTGCTTCACCACATCGATCGCCGGTCGCCCGTGGCCCTCACGCTGCTCGTGATCGTCGCCGCCATGGCCCTTCTCGCCGGGGAGCCGCAGACGTTCCTCCTCGCAACGATCACCGCGGCCGTCGTCGGGTCGCTGCACATGCAACGCGACCCGTCCTCCCGCCGCCGTCCCGGCCGGCTGTTGGCAGGCCTGGTGGGAGGAGCTCTTCTGGTGACCGGCCTGGCCATGGTCCAGCTGCTTCCGACGGTAGAGCTGCTGGGCGAGTCGGCACGTGCTGCGCACGGGCTTTCGTTCCGTGAGGCCGCGGCGTTCCAGCTGGAGCCGGTGCGGCTCATACACTTGATCGTGCCGACCGACTACCACGATCCGGAATACTCGTTCGGTCTGAGGTCGATCATCGGGCACGAGGATCACTGGCTATTCTCGACGTACCTGGGGGCCCTGTTCCCGCTGATCTTCTACTTCGCCTGGCGGAATCGGGCGAGGCGGCGCGAGACCCTGGTGTGGACCGTCATCGGCACCCTGGGCGTGCTCCTGGCGCTCGGCGACAACACGCCGCTCTTTTCCTGGGCGTTCGACTACCTGCCGGGCGTATCCGCGTTTCGCTTTCCCGAGAAGTACTTCTTCCTGACCGGCTTTGCCGCATTCATCATCGCGGGCTATGGAGCGGAGGGGGCGATCGAGCAGCCGCCGCGACGAGCCGACGCGCTCGCGGCTGCACTGCTCATCGGCGGAATCGCTGCCGGGCGTGTCCTGTTCGCCCTATCCCGTGATACCGTCCAGGAGTGGGCGGCGGGCTTCGGCAACGCCCGCACGATGGAGAACTTCGATTATGTCTACGCCGTGTGGGGCGGACAGCTGACGAAGCTGCTCGTCCTGGTTTCGCTGGCCATCCTCATCTTCTGGCTTCGTCGCCGGGGCACGCTCGCGCTACGGGGATTCTCCGTGCTTCTGGCGGCTCTTGTGGCCGTCGACCTCGCGGTCGCGCATCGGGATCTGAATCCCGTGGTCGGCCAGGAGTTCTACACGACCACCCCGGAGATCGCCCGCCACGTCCCCCTCGCTCAGGTAAGCAGAGATTACCGTTTCCGAGGTAGCCGATTCGACAGCCTCGCGAACACGGTACCCGTTGTACGGAACGTGCCGCTGGAGGCGCAGAAGTGGATTTGGCAGAACACGCTCGCACCCAACACGGGTCAGCGTTGGGGAACCCTCCAGCCGGACCACTGGGACGCGATCAAGCTCCGGAGGTTCGCGGACGAGCGCGACCTCTACAGGGCCCTGCCGGACCCGTTCCGGCGTTGGCGTCTCGTACAGCTCCACAGCGTGAGATACGTGTACAGCTCCTTCACCGTTGACACCGGCGATTACGCCCGACAGCTGGAGCTCGATTCGCTCCCCGGACACCTGTACGAATTGCGGAGGCCCCTCCCACGGGCGTACGTGGCCGACGACGCCGTGTACGTGCGCGACGAGGTCGCCGCGATCAACGAAGTGCTGAGCCGGCGCTTCGCCCCGAGCCACGAGGTCGTGTTGATCGATGCCGACTCGACAGCGCACCGGGAGGTGGATACGGGTGAGCCACAGCGGCCGGATCGCCCGGTCGACGTCGTTGGGGGGCAGACCCTCCCCCGGGTCGCTACCATCGTGGAGAACTCGCCGGCGCGGATCCGGGTGCGCCTTCCGGAGGACCCGGAAGGAGGCTTCCTCGTTCTCACCGACAGCTACTATCCGGGTTGGCAGGCGCTCGTGGACGGGGAGGAGCGCGAGATCGTCCTGGCGAACTTCTTCTTTCGTGCCGTAGCGGTCTCC